>JALOTG010000113.1 GCA_025458005.1 Thiobacillaceae bacterium | reverse complement strand
GTGGGCCAGGATGCGGGCGATGTTGCGGTCGAAGGTCTTGCGGTTGAGCAGGCCGGTCAGGGTGTCCCGCTCGCTGTCGTCCAGGATGGCCATGAAGTTGCGGTAGATGCGCAGGAAACCGGCGATCAGGTGCTCGTCCTGCTCGGACGGGGCCAGGCCGTCGATCTCCAGCACGCCGCAGATCCCGTCGCCGCCGGCGTGCACCGGATGGAGCCGGGTCGACTCGCCAACGGACACGGTGATGTCATCCGTGACGCAGCGCCGATACCCCTCATGCGCGTCGAGGGGCAGGCAGTCGGCGCCGGCCAGCGCCACGGATCCGGTCACCCGGTCCGGGGTGGCCAGGGCGGCGGGCTGCAGCAGGGCGTGTCCGGCGTGGTCGGTCAGACGCCGGTAGAGCACCACCCTGGCCGCGCCGGTCAACTCCTGCAGGGTCTGCGCCAGGCTGGTGCCCAGGTGGTCGCGGTCGCGCAGTTCGGTGATGCGGACGATGGAGGCCAGCAGCTCGTCGGGATCATGCCCCTGCGGGTGGCCGATCATCGCCTGGCCCGACTCAATGCAGGGTGCGGGGCATGGAGAGGAGGAACTCGGGGACCTCGGCGTCGAACTGTTCGCCATCCTCGGCCACCATCTGGTAGCTGCCCCGCATGGTGCCCACCGGCGTGGCGATGGAGGTGCCGCTGGTGTACTCGAAGCTCTCGCCGGGCTTGAGCAGGGGCTGCTCGCCCACCACGCCCAGCCCGCGTACCTCCTGGCTGGAGTGGTTGGCGTCGGTGATGACCCAGTGCCGCGAGATGAGCTGGGCGGTCATCGTGCCGGTATTGGTGATGGTGATGGTGTAGGCGAACACGTAGCGGCCGGCCGCCTCGTCGGACTGGTCCGGGACGAAGTTCGCCAGGGGGGTTACGGTGATGTGGTATTTCCTGCTCTCGGCCATGGTGGATGGGGTGGCTGCCGGGAAGTCACCGATTGCACACGATTTGCGCCGCCCTGTCCAGCCCGCGGTCGTGGCGTTAGAATCGCAAGATCATCCAGCAACGGGAACCGAACCATGCCGCAATTCCGCATCGCCCCCTCCATCCTGTCCGCCAATTTCGCCAAGCTGGGCGAGGAAGTCGACAACGTGCTCGCCTCCGGCGCCGACATCGTCCACTTCGACGTGATGGACAACCACTACGTGCCCAACCTGACCATCGGCCCGCTGGTCTGCGAGGCCCTGCGCAAGCATGGCGTCACCGCTCCCATCGACGTGCACCTGATGGTCAAGCCGGTGGACCGCATCGTGCCCGACTTCGCCAAGGCCGGCGCCACCTACATCACCTTCCACCCGGAAGCCAGCGAGCACATCGACCGCACCATCGGCCTGATCCGCGAGGCCGGCTGCAAGCCCGGCCTGGTGTTCAACCCCGCCACCCCCCTGGACGTGCTGGAGTACACCCTGGACAAGATCGACATGGTCCTGCTGATGTCGGTCAACCCCGGCTTCGGCGGCCAG
The DNA here is from genome assembly GCA_025458005.1 of Thiobacillaceae bacterium. GTDB lineage: Bacteria > Pseudomonadota > Gammaproteobacteria > Burkholderiales > Thiobacillaceae > JALOTG01. The sequence continues at coordinate 18,009 of JALOTG010000113.1, read as the reverse complement.
AAGTTCATCCCCTACGTCCTGGACAAGGCGCGCCGCGTGCGCCAGATGATCGACTCGCGCGGCCTCGACGTCAGCCTGGAGATCGACGGCGGCGTCGGCCCGGCCAACATCCTGGAAGTGGCCCAGGCCGGCGTGGACACCTTCGTCGCCGGCTCCGCCGTGTTCGGCAAGCGCAACGAGGCCGACCCCAACCGCTACGACAGCATCATCGGCCAGATGCGCGCGGAGCTGGCCAAGGCCTAGGTCCGCATTCCGGCCAGGCCTGAATCCGGCGTCGCCATACCTGGACCCCGGCATGCGCCGGGGTGACCCATCCGACGGATCATCATGCCCAAGAATTTTCCGCTCCCCATCAAGGCCGTCGTCATCGACCTGGACGGCACCCTGCTCGACACCGCCTCCGATCTGGCCGACTCGGCCGCCGCCATGGCCGCCGAGCTGGGCGTGCCGCCGGTGGACGAGGCCACCCTCAAGACCTACATCGGCAACGGCGTCTCCCGGCTGGTGAAGCGCGTGCTCACCCGCCAGATGCAGGCCGAGCCGCCGGAGGAGCAGTTCAGGCGCGCCCTGCCGGTGTTCGACCGCTATTACGCCCAGTGGGTGTCGCGCAAGAGCCGGCCGTTCCCCGGCGTGGTGGAGGGTCTCGACGCCTTCAAGGCGATGGGCCTGCGCGTGGCCTGCATCACCAACAAGGCGGCGCGCTTCACCCACCCCCTGCTCAAGGACACCGGCCTGTTCGACTACTTCGAGCTGATCCTGTCCGGCGACACCTTGCCCGAGAAGAAGCCCTCGCCGCTGCCGCTGCTGCACGCCTGCCAGGTGTTCGGCATCGAGCCGGCCGAACTGCTGCTGATCGGCGATTCGCTCAACGACACCCAGGCCGCGCGGGCCGCCGGCTGCCCGGTTTTCTGCGTGCCCTACGGCTACAACCGGGGCCGGCCGGTGGCCGAGCTGGACCTGGACGCCGTGGTGCCCAGCCTGGTCGAGGCCGGCAGGCTGGTGGTCAGGGCCTGAGCCATGCGCCCCGCGGATGCGCGGCGGTGCGCGCGATGGCGATGGCGGCGTTGACACGCCCCGCCACGCCGTCCGCCCCCGCATCCATGGAGTAGGTCATGACTGAACAGGAATTCAACGATCTGGCCCGCCAGGGCTACAACCGCATCCCGGTGTTCCGGCAGCTGCCGGCCGACCTGGACACCCCCCTTTCCCTCTACCTCAAGCTGGCCAACCAGCCCTACACCTACCTGCTCGAGTCGGTGGTGGGCGGCGAGCGCTTCGGCCGCTATTCCTTCATCGGCCTGCCGGCCCGCACCGTGCTGCGCGTGCATGGCCACTTCGTCAGCGTGGAGGTGGACGGCAGCCCCGCGGAACAGTGCGATTGCGACGATCCGCTCGCCTTCATCGAGTCCTTCCTGGCCCGCTACCATGCCGCGCCGCTGCCGGGGCTGCCCCGTTTCCCCGGCGGCCTGGCCGGCTACTTCGGCTACGACACGGTGCGCTACATCGAGCGGCGCCTGGCGGGCACGGCGAAGCCGGACGTGCTGGGCACGCCCGACATCCTGCTCATGCTGTCCGACGAGCTGGCGGTGGTGGACAACCTGTCCGGCCGCCTGACCCTGATCGTCTACGCCGACCCCCTGGAGCCGGACGCCTATGTCAGGGCGCACCTGCGCCTGGGCGAACTGGCCCGGTCCCTCGGCCGCGCGGTCAGCGCGCCGGCGGAGCAGCCGGGTCCCCCGGGCAGCGCTCGCTCGGAGTTCGGCGAGGCGGCCTTCAAGGCGGCGGTGGAGCGGGCCAAGCGCTACATCCACGACGGCGACATCATGCAGGTGGTGCTGTCGCAGCGGCTGAGCCGCACCTTCCACGCCCACCCCCTGTCCCTCTACCGCAGCCTGCGCAGCCTCAACCCCTCGCCCTACATGTTCTATTTCGACCTGGGCGGCTTCCATGTCGTGGGCGCCTCGCCGGAGATCCTGGTGCGCCTGGAGGACGAGGGCGGCGAATCCGGCGGCGGCAAGCGCGTCACCGTGCGACCCATCGCCGGCACCCGGCCGCGCGGCGTCAGCCGCGAGGAGGACCTGCGCCTGGAGCGGGAACTGCTGGCCGATCCCAAGGAGCGCGCCGAGCACGTGCAGCTGATGGACCTGGGCCGCAACGATGTCGGCCGCGTCGCCCGGGTCGGCACGGTCAAGGTCACGGAGAACATGACCATCGAGCGCTATTCCCACGTCATGCACATCGTCGCCGGCACGGTGTCCGGCGCGCCCCAGGTGCGCGCCATGGAGATCATCGACGAGCTGGAACCCACCAAGCGCGGCGTCTATGCCGGCGCGGTCGGCTACCTGGGCTTCAACGGCGACATGGACGTGGCCATCGCCATCCGCACCGCGGTGGTCAAGGACCAGACCCTCTACGTCCAGGCCGGCGCCGGCATCGTCGCCGACTCCGTACCCGACAACGAGTGGGTGGAGACCCGCAACAAGGCCCGCGCGGTGATTCGCGCCGCGGAACTGGCCCTGGCGGGCAGCGCCGGCGAGGCGGACTGACCCGCCCGCGTTGCGGCCCGTGATGAAGCGCCTGCCGCGGCCGCGCCACCTCCTCGTCCTGCTGCTGCTGTTGCCGCTCGGCATCGTCCTCGGCCGGCTGGCGGCGGGCGAGAAGGTGCGGACCGTCGGCGTCGTCCGCGCCCCCCTGGTCGAGACGGTCATCTCCACCGGCCGCGTCATCACCCCCGCGCGCGTCGCGCTGGGCGCGGTGATGGCCGGCACGGCCGCGCGGGTGGCGGTGGAGGAGGGCGATCGGGTGCGCGCCGGCCAGGTGCTGGTCGTCCTGGACGATGTCCAGCAGCGCGCCGCCCTGGCGCAGGCGGAGCAGGGCGTGCTGGAGGCCGATGCCCGCCTGGACCAGCTCGAGCGCGTCGGCCGCCCGGTTGCCGACCAGGTCCTCCGCCAGGCGTCGGCCAACCTCGAACTGGCCGCCGCCGAACACGAGCGCGCCCGGCGCCTTTTCGCCGAGGGCTTCTACAACCAGTCCCGCCTCGACGAGGCGAGGCGCGCCCTGGACAACGCCCGCTCGGCGCGCGAGGCGGCCGAGGCGCAGGCCCGCGCAAACCGGCCGGACGGCGCGGACGTCCGGCTCGCCCGGGTGCGCCAGGCCCAGGCGCGGGCGGCGCTGGAGCTGGCCCGCGCGCGGCTCGCCGACACGCGGGTGCGCGCCCCCTCCGACGGTCAGGTGCTCAGGAAGCTGGTCGAGCCGGGCGACGTGGTCACCGCCGGCCGCGTCCTGCTGGAGATGGCGGCGGCCGGCGAGACCCAGGTGCTGCTGCAGATCGACGAGAAGAACCTCGGCCGCCTGCGGATCGGGCAGCGCGCGAGCGTCCTGGCCGACGCCTACCCGGAACGGCCCTTCCAGGCCGGGCTCTTCTTCATCGCCCCCGGCGTGGACGCCCGCAAGGGCTCCGTGGAGGTCAAGCTGCGCGTGCCCGAGCCGCCGGACTTCCTCAAGCCGGACATGACCGTATCCGCCGAGATCGAGGTTGGGCGCCGCGACGCCGCCCTGGTGCTGCCCAGCGAGGTGCTGCGCGACGCCGGCGGCCGCCCCTGGGTGCTGGTGGCGGACGACGGCCGGGCCGTCCGCCGGCCGGTGCGGCTGGGCCTGCGCGGCACGGGCAGGGTGGAGGTGGTCGAGGGCCTCGCGGCCGGCGACCGCGTCATCCCGCCCGAGGCGCCCGCGCGCGCGGGCCAGCGGGTGCGGGTCGCGGAGTGAGATGAGACCGCCCCCGCCTCCGGCAGGCGCGCCACTGGCGGCGGGCACGGCTCGGCCGGCGAGCGGCCCTCGTACCGGCGCGGGCTGACATGCCGTTCGAGTGGTTGCTCGCCCTGCGCTTCCTGCGCGAAGGACGCATGCAGACCCTGCTCATCATGGCCGGCACCACGGCGGGCGTGGCGGTGATCATCTTCATCACCGCCCTGGTCAACGGCCTGCAGGCGAGCCTGGCCAGCCGCACCCTGTCCACCCAGGCGCACATCGTGGTGCGCAGCCCGGACGAGGTGCCCAGCCCGGTCCTGGACCGATTCGCTCAGTCGGTGGCCAGCCACGTCGAGCCGCGCGTGCAGCGGCTGCGCTCGATCGACCAGTGGGAGCGCGTCTTCAGGGAGCTGCCGGCCATCCCCGGCGTTGTCGCGGCCTCGCCGATGGCGTCCGGATCCGGCTTCGCCAGCCGCGGCGACGCCACCCGGTCCATCGCCATCATCGGCGTCGAGCCGGCCCTCTATATCCGCATCGTCGACGTGCCGGGGCGCCTGGTCGCGGGCGGCTTCCGGATCGGCCCGGGCGAGGCGGTGATCGGCACGGAGCTGGCCCGCGACCTGGGCGCGGCGGTCGGCGACCGCATCCGGGTGGTGAGCACGGAGGGGCGCAACGACGTCTTCCAGGTCACCGGCATCTTCGACCTGGGGGTGAAGGACCTCAACCGCCGCTGGGTCATCGTGCCGCTGCGCAGTGCCCAGAGCCTGCTCGAACTGCCCGGCGGGGTGACCAACATCGACCTCGCCGTGGCCGACGTCATGCTCGCCGAGGAGGTGGCCGGGCGCATCGCCGCGAGCACCGGCCTCACCGCCGAGAGCTGGATGGCGGTCAACACCCAGCTGCTCACCGCGTTCCGCAACCAGACCATGACCACCCGCACCATCCGCGTCTTCCTGGTGCTGATCGTCGCCCTGGGCATCGCCAGCGTGCTGGTGGTGTCGGTGGTGCAGAAGCAGAAGGAGATCGGCATCCTGCGCGCCATCGGCACCTCGCCGCGGCGCATCATGGGGGTGTTCCTCATCCAGGGCGGCATCGTCGGCGGCGTGGGCGCGATGCTGGGATCGGCCTTGGCCACCGGCATGGTCTGGGCCGCCTCGCGCGTCATGCTGCAGGACGACGGCGCGCCGCTGGTCCCGGCCGCCATCCCGGCCGACTACTACCTGGGCGCCGCCGCGGTGGCGGTGGTGGCGGGCGTGCTGGCGGCCGTCGCCCCGGCGCGCCGGGCGGCGATGCTCGACCCGGTGGAGGCCATCCGCTATGGCTGAGGCCGAGATCCTGCGCCTGGAGGGGGTGCGCAAGTCCTACAACGTCGGCACCGAGGTCGAGACCGAGGTGCTGCACGGCATCGATCTCGCGTTGGCGGCGGCGGAGTTCTCCGCCCTGATCGGCCCGTCGGGGTCGGGCAAGAGCACCCTGCTGCATATCATCGGCCTGCTGGAGCGCCCCACGGGCGGGCGCGTGGCCATCCGCGGCGAGGCGGTCGACGGGCTCGACGAGGCGGCCCTCACCGAGCTGCGCGGCCGCACCCTGGGCTTCGTGTTCCAGTTCCACTACCTGCTGCCCGGCTTCTCCGCCCTGGAGAACGTCATGATGCCCTGCCTGATCGACCGCGGCCGCTACGACGCGGCGATGCGCGGGCGCGCCGAGTGGCTGCTCGGCCGGGTCGGCCTCGCCGGCGCGCGCGACAAGAGGCCGAGCCAGCTCTCCGGCGGCATGCAGCAACGCGTCGCCATCGCCCGCGCCCTGGCCATGAATCCGGCCCTGGTGCTGGCCGACGAGCCGACCGGCAATCTCGATACCCGCAGCGCAGACGAGATCTTCGCCCTGCTGCGCGACTTCCACCGCGAGGAGGGCACCGCCTTCCTCGTCGTCACCCACGACCCGCGCCTCGCCGAACGCTGCGACCGACGCATCGAGCTGGTCGATGGCCGCATCCGCCCGGCCTGATCGGGAATTTTCGTCGGCGGGTGTCAAGGGATGCCGGCGGCCTGCCGATAATCCGGGTGTTGACCGGACCGCGCCGCCGCATAAACCGGCCGCCGGCCGGAGGCCCGCAGATCCTTGTCTCGATCCGACCCGCCTGCCCGTGCAGAACATGACCGAAAGTTCGACCGCCTCCTTCCAGGCGCAGCTGGCCCAGCTCGCCCGGCAATTCGCCGATCAGCTGCCGGGCCGGCTCGCCCGCATGCGCCAGCTGCTCGAAGCGCTCGGCGCGGCCGGCTGGCAGGCGGAGCCGGGCGAGGAACTGCATCGCATCGCCCACAGCCTGGCCGGCGCCGGCGGGACCCTGGGCATGCCCGCGGTCGGCCAGGCGGCCCGTCGCATGGAGCAGGCCCTCAAGCCGGTGGTGCAGGGCCAGGCCCGCTTCGACGACCTGCGCGGCGAGGTCGCGGCCCGCCTGGCAGAGCTTGCCGCCGCCATCCCCGCCGACAGGACGGCCACGGATGCCCAGCCCGTCTCGCCCCCCGCCCAGGCCTTGCCGGCGGACATCCGCCCGATGAAGGTCCTGGTGGTGGATGACGACGCCATCGGCCGCGGCCTGCTGGATGCCCTCCTGCGCGCCGACGGCCACGAGGTGGTCACGGCGGTCGATGGGGTCGACGCGGTGGCGCGCTTCCAGGAATGCCAGCCGGACCTGGTGTTCATGGACGTGCTGATGCCCAACATGGACGGCTACGAGGCGGCCCGGCGGATCAAGGCCGGCTGCGGCAAGGCCTTCGTGCCGCTGATCTTCCTCACCGCCCTGCAGGACGAGGATGACCTGGCCCGCTGCATCGCCAGCGGCGGCGACGACTTCATCGTCAAGCCTTACAACCGCATCCTGCTCAAGGCCAAGCTCATCGCCATGCAGCGCATCCGCGAGCTGCACCAGGAACTGGCGCGCCACCAGCAGCGCACGGCGGAAGAGATCGAGCTGTCCAAGCACCTGTTCGACGCGGTCACCAACCGCAACCCGCGGCTGGAGGCGGTGCGCCACTGGCGCAGCAGCGTCGGGCATTTTTCCGGCGACCTGCTGCTCTACGAGCGCTCGCCCACCGGCCGGCTGCGGCTCATGTTCGGCGACTTCACCGGCCACGGCCTGAGCGCCGCCATCGCCTCGGTGCCGGTCTCCGACCTGTTCTACGCGCTGGTGGCGGACGAGGCCAGCCTGCCCGACCTGACGCTGGCCATCAACCGCAAGCTGAAGGATCTGCTGCCGGTGGGACACTTCTGCGCCGCGATGCTGGTCGGCATCGACCCGGCCAAGGCGACCCTGGAGGTATGGAACGGCGGCATCCCGGGCGTCTATCTCCTCGATGCCTGGTGCGACATCCGCCATCGCGTCGCCTCCGCCCATCCGCCCCTGGGCATTCTCGGCGACCGCGGCTTCGACCCCTATCCCGAGCGCTTCGAATTCGCGCCCGGCGACAGCCTGCTCTGCTTCAGCGACGGCCTCAACGAGGTCGCCGACGCCCGCGGCGAGATGCTCGGCCTGGCCGGCGCCGAGGCGCTGTTCCCGGGCGACGCGGAGGAACTGCTGGAGCGCCTGCGGCAGGGGGTGGACCGGCACCTGGGCGGCCTTGATGCGCAGGACGATATCTCCGTGCTGCAGCTGGAGCCGGACCGGCTCGGCGCGGACGAGTCCGGCCGCGTCGCGGCATGAGCGCCGCCGCCCGGCAGTCCGAAGGAGGCGCTCCGCCTCCCCTGGGGGAGAGGTCACGCAGTGACAGGAGGGTAGTCCAGTGAGCGCCGGCATGTCCCAGTTCGAGGCCGTCCTGCGCCAGATGCGCGCCGGCTTCCTGGCGGAACTGCCGGAACGCTGCGACCGCCTGGAGGATTCGGTGCTGGCCCTGGAACGCGGCCAGTCGAGCCAGGACGCCTACCAGGAGCTCTACCGCAACGTCCACAGCCTGAAGGGCTCCGGCGGCACCTTCGGCCTGTCCATCGTCACCAGCATCTGCCACCAGTTCGAGAACTTCCTCACCGAGACGGCCGGCCGCTACACCCAGGCCTTCGGCAGCGCCGCCCTGGGCTACATCGACCTGCTGCGCCGGGCCGCCGAGCTGGCCGCCCGGGACAAGCCGGATTACGCGCCGATCGAGGCCAGCCTGGAACGCATGCGGCAGGCCATGCTGCGCAGCCGCAGCGCCGTCCTCATCGCCGACTCCTCCGCCACCATGCGCGGGCTTTACCAGCAGATCCTGCACGACCTGCCGTTGCAGATCAGCGTGGTGGACAACGGCATGGCGGCGCTCGACCGCCTGCTGCACCAGCCCTTCGACCTGCTCATCGCCGCCCGCGAGCTGGACGGCCTGAACGCCCTGGCGGTGGTGGCCGCCCTGCGCGCATCGAACCACCACAACCGCGACATCCCGGTGATCCTGATCAGCAGCAGCCAGGACGACCTGCCGGCCCACCTGAGGATCCACCGGCGGGTGCCGCGCGACCGCAACCTGGCCGAGAGCCTGCCGCGCGAGGTCGGCGAGGCGATCCGGCCGGCCTGAGCCGAGTGCGGCATTGCCGCTCCCGCCGGGGCGGCGATCTGCGAGAATATCCCCACTTCATCTTTGCCATGCCCGTGCGCCGCCGACCTGCCGGCGCGGCCGGGCACCGAGGGACTCACAGGACGCACGCGACATGCTGCTGATGATCGACAACTACGACTCGTTCACCTACAACCTGGTCCAGTACTTCGGCGAGCTGGGCGAGGAGGTGGTGGTGCGCCGCAACGACGAGATCGACCTGGCCGGCGTGGCGGCTTTGAAGCCGGACCGCATCGTCATCTCGCCCGGGCCCTGCACGCCCAACGAGGCGGGCATCTCGGTGCCGCTGATCCGGGAATTCGCCGGCAAGCTGCCGCTGCTGGGCGTCTGCCTGGGCCACCAGTCGATCGGCCAGGCCTTCGGCGGCAAGATCGTGCACGCCAGGCAGCTCATGCACGGCAAGACCTCGCCCATCCACCACGCCGACCAGGGCGTGTTCCGCGGCCTGCCCAACCCCTTCACCGCCACTCGCTACCACTCCCTGGTGATCGAGCGGGAGAGCCTGCCCGACTGCCTGGAGATCACCGCCTGGACCGAGGACGGCGAGATCATGGGCGTGCGCCACAAGTCGCTCGCCGTGGAGGGGGTGCAGTTCCACCCCGAGTCGGTGCTGACCGAGCACGGCCACGCGCTGCTGCGCAATTTCCTGGAGGAGAAACGGGCATGAATCCGCAAGAGGCCCTGAAGCGCCTGATCGAGCATCGCGAGATCTTCCACGACGAGATGCTCTCCCTGATGCGCCAGATCATGACCGGCGAGATGAGCCCGGTGATGATCGCCGCCCTGATCACCGGCCTCAGGGTGAAGAAGGAAACCATCGGCGAGATCGCCGCCGCCGCCCAGGTGATGCGGGAGTTCGCCACCAAGGTCGAGGTGCGCGAGGTCGAGCACCTGGTGGACACCTGCGGCACCGGCGGCGACACGGCGCACACCTTCAACATTTCCACCGCCGCCGCCTTCGTCGCCGCGGCGGCGGGGGCGCGGGTGGCCAAGCACGGCGGCCGTTCGGTGTCGTCCAAGTCGGGCAGCGCCGACGTGCTGGAGGCCCTCGGGGTGAACATCAACATGCCCCCCGAGCAGGTCGCCGACAGCATCGAGGCGGTCGGGCTGGGCTTCATGTTCGCGCCCAACTTCCACGGCGCCATGAAGCACGCCGCGCCGGTGCGCCGCGAGCTGGGCGTGCGCACCCTGTTCAACATCCTGGGCCCGCTGACCAACCCGGCCGGCGCGCCCAACCAGGTGATGGGCGTGTTCCACCCCGACCTGGTGGGCATCCAGGCGCGCGTCCTGCAGCGCCTGGGCAGCCGGCGGGCGCTGATTGTATTCGGCCGCGAGGGCCTGGACGAGATCTCCATCTCCGGCGAGACCCTGGTGGGGGAACTGCGCGACGGCGAAGTGCGCGAGTACACGGTACGGCCGGAGCAGTTCGGCCTCGCCACGCATGACATCGCCACCCTGCGGGTCGCCAGCGTGGAGGAGTCACGTGACCGCGTGCTCAAGGCCCTGGACAACGTGCCCGGCCCGGAGCGGGACATCGTCGCGCTGAACGCCGGGGCGGCGGTCTACGCCGCAGGACTGACCGGCGATCTGGCCACGGGGGTCGAGCGGGCACAGGCGGCCATGGCCAGCGGCGAGGCGCGTCGCAAGCTGGACGCGCTGGTCGCCTTCGGGCGCGGCTGAAGCGGGCGGCCGCAGGCATGGAGGATACATACTCGGCGCGGTGACCCTGGAGCAGTTGGATCGGACCGGCATCCCTCCCCGGACGGCTCGTCCCAGCCTGGACCTTGCACATGACAATACCGCTTGACCGCATGAAGCCATCGGATAACCACAAGACCGAATCTCGCTGGCGCGTACTGGCGCACGGCATTGACGCGCGGCTTCGCAACGCGCTTGCTCTCGCCTGCGCTGGCGCCTTGCTGGCCGGCTGCGCGAGCATGGGTCCCGCCACCGTCAGCCGTGACCGCTTCAATTACGCCGCGGCCATTTCCGAATCCTGGAAGCAGCAGATGCTGCTCAACCTGCTCAAGATCCGCTACAGCGACGCGCCGGTATTCCTCGACGTCGCCAACGTGATCAATTCCTACACGCTGTCCGGGGAAGCCAACCTGTACGGCGAAGCCGCCGAGCCCGGACGGGGCGATCAATTCCTCGGCGCGGGGGTGAGCGGCAGGTACGAGGACCGGCCCACCATCACCTATTCGCCCCTCACGGGCAGCCGCTTCGCGCGCAGCCTGCTGTCGCCGCTGCCGGTCAGCAGCGTCCTGTATCTGATCCAGGCGGGCTACCCGGTCGACATCGTCTTGCGTGTCACCGTGAGCAGCATCAACGGCATGGAAAACGCCTATGGCGGGCTGGGCAACTCCCGCCCGGGTGACCCCAGGTTCTTCGAACTGCTGAAGAAGATGCGCGCCAGCCAGGACGCGGGCGGCATGGGCATGCGGGTCAAGCAGGTCGGTCAGGACCAGGCCGTGGTCATCTTCCTGCGTCCGATCAGCGACGAGACCAGGGCAGGGGACCTTCAGGACATGGTCCGTCTGCTCGGCCTCAAGCCGGATGCCAGGGAGCTGAATGTGGTGTACGGAAGCTTCCAGGCCAACGACGCCGAAGTCGCATTCCTGACCCGTTCGATGCTGCAGATCCTGACGGATTTCGCGTCCGATATCGATGTCCCCGCGCGGGACGCGGAGGAAGGGCGTGTCTATGTGAAGCCGCGCGCCAGCGAGGAACAGGCCGCGACCAAGCCCCTGATCAGGATACGCCAGAGCGCCGAACTGCCAGCGAACGCCTATGCCGCGAGCCGCTATCGGGATCAATGGTTCTGGATAGACGACCGGGACGTGGTGAGCAAGAGCATGTTCAGCTTCCTGATGTTCATGTTCGCCCTCACCGAGACCAGCGATTCCCAGGCCGGCGCGCCGGTGGTCACGGTGCCGGCGCGCTGAGCGGGGACAACCCTGACGCCACGTCGTTGCGGGGGTAGGGGAGGCGATGCCGGGCGAACTCGTCGCCTGATGCCAGGATGGCCGCGGATAATGGCGCCCCCGGCACGAATCGAACGTGCGACCCTTCCCTTAGGAGGGGAATGCTCTATCCACTGAGCTACGGGCTGGGCGGCTGGCTGATGCTGCACTACGCCGGCCGCGGCCGTCCGCCGGCGGCGGGGGAGGCGGCGCCGGACTTTTCCCTGCCTGACGCGGACGACCGCATGCATCGCCTGGTCGATTACCGGGGCCGCTGGCTGGTGCTGTATTTCTATCCCAGGGCCGACACGCCGGGCTGCACGGAGGAGGCCTGCGCCCTGCGCGACGACTGGTCCGAGTTCCAGCGCCGCGACGTGGCCCTGCTCGGCGTCAGCATGGACGCGGCGCCGGCCCAGAAGGCCTTCGCCGACAAGCACGGCCTGCCGTTTCCTCTCCTGGCGGACGTCACCGGCCGGGTCGCCCAGGCCTACGGCTCGGTCTGGGATCTGGCCGTGCTGCGCTTTCCCAAGCGCCACACCTTCCTCATCGACCCCCAGGGACGGGTGGCGCGGGCCTATCTCAAGGTCATGCCGGCGCGCCATGCGCGCGATCTGCTCGACGATTTGAGCGCGCTTGGGGTTGAAGGCGGGGCAAACCGGGCCAATAATCAAAACTAGATATCCGCAGTCGCAATTCCCATTCCGAAAGGCACGGCCATGAGCCATCTCACCAAGAAGAATCTCAGCGAAATCCGCACCGCCCTGGGCGCCAAGCGCGAGGCCCTGCTCAAGCAGATCCAGGCCGCCCTGGAGGAAACCGGCCAGACCCAGTACGCCGAGGTGCTGGGACGGGGTTCCGGCGACAGTTCGGACGAGGCCCTGGCCATCACCCTGGGCGACCTGTCCGCCGCCCGCCTGGACCACGAGGTCCGCCAGATGCGCGAGCTGGACGTCGCCATGCGGCGTCTGGAGGACAAGGACTTCGGCCTGTGCGTCGATTGCGGCGCCGCCATTCCCGCCGCCCGGCTGGTGGCCAACCCGGCCGCCGTGCGCTGCATCGCCTGCCAGGAAGTGCACGAGAAGACCTACGCCGGTCAGGAACACGGTTCCATCTGACTCATCCCGCGCAGCCGGCGGGCGGCCCGTGCGCCGCCCGTTTGCTTTTACCGGCCCACCCCGACCCTGCCCATGCCCCTGGTCATCCTCGACAAGCTGGAACTCGCCTACGGCCACTGGCCCCTGCTCGACCAGGCCTCGCTGGTCATCGACAAGGGCGAGCGCATCGGCCTGATCGGCCGCAACGGCGCCGGCAAGTCCAGCCTGCTGAAGATCGTCGCCGGCCTTGACCGGCCCGATGCCGGCGAGGTGTGGCGCTCGCCGGGTTTGAGGATCGGCCATGTCCCCCAGGAGCCAGCCTTCGCGCCGGGGCACACGGTGTTCGAGGCGGTCGCCGAGGGGGTGGGCGAGGCGCGTCAGCTCCTCACCGCCTACCACGAGGCGGCCCACCGCGTGGCGCTGCAGGCCGACGCCGCCGGGCTGGCCGAGCTGGACCGCCTGTCCCACGAGCTGGAGGCGCGCGACGCCTGGCGGCTCAATGCCCGGGTCGAGGAGGTGATCTCCCGCCTGGACCTGCCGGCGGACGCGGCGGTGGAGACCCTCTCCGGCGGGCTGAAGAAGCGCGCCGCCCTGGCCCGTGCCCTGGCCGGCGAGCCGGAGCTGCTGCTGCTGGACGAGCCGACCAACCACCTGGACTTCGCCGCCATCGAGTGGCTGGAGGTCCTGCTCAACGCCTTCAATGGCGCCCTGCTGTTCATCACTCACGACCGGCGCTTCCTCGATAACGTGGCCAACCGCGTCGTCGAGCTGGACCGCGGCCTGCTCGCCGAATACCCGGGCAACTTCTCCGCCTACCAGGCGAAGAAGGCCGAGCGCCTGGAGGTGGAGGCGGCCCAGAACCGCAAGTTCGACAAGTTCTGGCGCCAGGAGGAGGTCTGGATCCGCCAGGGCATCGAGGCGCGCCGCACCCGCAACGAGGGTCGCGTGCGCCGCCTGGAGCAGCTGCGCCGCGAACGCGCCGCGCGCCGCGAGCGCATCGGCCAGGTGGGCTTCCGGCTCGACGCCGGCGAGCGCTCCGGCAAGCTGGTGGCGGAGCTGGAGCATGTCGATTTCGGCTACGACGGCCGCCCCGTCCGGCGCGACTTCTCCACCACCGTCCTGCGCGGCGACAAGCTGGGCCTGCTCGGACCCAACGGCGCCGGCAAGACCACCCTGATCCGCCTCATCCTCGGCGAGCTCGAACCCAGGGCCGGCCGCATCAAGCGCGGCACCAACCTGAACGTGGCCTACTTCGACCAGTTTCGCAACGTGCTGGACGAAGAAGCCACCCTGATCGGCACCATCTCGCCGGGCTCCGACTACGTCGAGATCGCCGGCCAGAGGAAGCACGTCATCGGCTACCTGGAGGAGTTCCTGTTCCCGCCCGAGCGGGCGCGCGCCAAGGTCTCCGCCCTCTCGGGGGGCGAGCGCAACCGGCTGCTGCTGGCGCGCCTGTTTGCCCGGCCGGCCAACCTGCTGGTGCTGGACGAGCCGACCAACGACCTGGATATCGACACCCTGGAACTGCTCGAGCAGCTGCTGCAGGACTACGCCGGCACGGTGATCATCGTGTCCCACGACCGCGCCTTCCTGGACAACGTCGTGACCCAGTCCATCGCCTTCGAGGGGGAGGGCAGACTCGTGGAGATCGTCGGCGGCTACGCCGACTGGCAGGCCTGGCGGGCCCGGCAGGCGGAGGCCGCGGAGGCGGCCAGGCCCAGGGCCGAAAAGCCCAGGCCCACGCCGGCCCCGGCCGCCAAGCCTGCCCGGAACAAGCTCAGTTACAAGGAGGGCAAGGAGCTGGAGGCGATCCCCGCGCGCATCGCCGAGCTGGAGGTGGAACAGGCCCAGGTCGCCGCGCGCCTGGCCGATCCCGCCCTCTACCAGGAGTCGCCGGGCGAGGTGGCGGGCCTCAATGCGCGGTCGGCGGCCATCGAGGAGGAGTTGCTGGCGCTGCTGACGCGCTGGGAGGAGCTGGAGGCCAGGGCGGGCTGACCCAGGCGCGGCAGGCGGCCCGCTGGCGGGCCGAATAGGGGGGCCGCATGCCCCCGGCGTTTCGACGCGCGGAGCGTTCGCGCCGCCAGCGGCGTGCCTGCCGCAGGTCGGCGGGGTCCGCGTCGCCGCCTACACTGAAAGCATGACAAGCCCGCGTGGAGGTTCGCATGGCCTCGCCGATTTCCCGTTGCCGAGTCACGTCTTGCCTGGCGGCCACCCTGCTGGTGGCGTGGGCGGCTGTCGCCGTCCCGGCCGATCCCTACGATGCCCCGCGCCGCCATATGGTCCGCGAGATCGCCGAGATGGCGGAGGAGACCGCCATCGAGACCGACCGGCCCAGGCTCGACGCGCGCGTGATGCAGGCCATGGGCCGCGTGCCCCGGCAACTGTTCGTGCGGCCGGGCGACCTGAGCGAGGCCTACGACAACCGCCCATTGCCCATCGGCCACGGCCAGACCATCTCCCAGCCCTACATCGTCGCCCTGATGAGCGACCTGCTGCGCCTGAAGCCCGGCCAGCGGGTGCTGGAGATCGGCACCGGCTCGGGCTACCAGGCGGCGGTGCTGGCCGACCTGGGCGCGCGGGTCCACAGCATCGAGATCATCGAACCCCTGGGCCGGCGGGCGGCGGAAAATCTGCAGGTCGGGGGGTACGGCCAGGTGCGGCTCCGGGTCGGCGACGGCTACCACGGCTGGCCCGAGGCGGCGCCGTTCGACGGCATCCTGGTCACCGCCGCCGCCAGCCACGTGCCGCCCCCCCTGGTGAAGCAGCTCAGGCCGGGCGGCCGCATGGTCATCCCGGTGGGCGGCGCCTTCCTCACCCAGTACCTGCTCCTGGTGGAGAAGCAGGCCGACGGCGCGGTCACCACTCGCCAGATCCTGCCGGTGCGCTTCGTGCCGCTTACCGGCGGGCATTGAGGGGTGAGGAGTGAGGCGTGAGGGGTGAGGCGGGGTGGTTGCGGGAGGAACGGCCGCCCTACCTGGCGGTGGGCTTGCTGTCGGCCGCCGCCCTGGCCTACGAGGTCCTGCTCACTCGGCTGTTCGCCCTCATCCAGTGGCACCACTTCGCCTACATGATGATCAGCGTCGCCATGCTCGGCTGGGGCACGGCGGGGACCCTGCTGGCCCTGCTCGGCGACCCGCTGCGGCGGCGCTTCCGGCCTGCCTTCGCGACCGCGGCGGCGCTGTTCGGCCTCACCGTCATCGGCTGCTTCCTGACCGCCCAGGCGATCGCCTTCAATCCCCTGGAGGCGCTCTGGGATCCGCGCCAGTTCCTGCGCCTGGGGCTCGTCTATCTGTGCCTGTTCGTCCCCTTCCTGGCCGCCGCCACCGCCCTGTGCCTGGTCTTCAGCCGCCACGGCGGCGACGCCCCCCGGCTTTACGCCGCCGACATCCTCGGCGCCGGGCTGGGCGGCCTGGCGGTGATCGGCCTGCTCTGGCTGCTGCCGCCCATGCGCGCGCTGGTGGCGATCGGCGCGGCGGGCCTCGTTGCCGCCGGTCTCGCCTGGGGGCCGCGTCACAAGGGGGCCTGGGCGTTTCTGGCGGCGGCTGGCCTGGTGGCCCTGACACCGGCCGGCTGGCTGCCGCTCAAGCCCTCCGAGTACAAGGATCTTTCCCAGACCCTGAAGGTGACGGGCACCCGTGTGGTCGCGGAGGTCTCCAGTCCCCTGGGGGTGATCACGGTCGTCGAGAGCCCGCGCGTGCCCTTTCGCCACGCGCCGGGCCTCAGCCTGTCGGTGGACGCCGAGCCGCCGGCCCAGCTGGGCGTCTTCACCGACGGCGACGGCTTCATGCCGGTGACCCGCTTCGACGGCGACCTCGCGCCCCTGGCCTACCTGGACGGCCTCACCTCGGCGCTGCCCTACCACCTGCTCACCCGTCCCCGCGTGCTGGTGCTGGGCGCCGGCGGCGGTCAGGACGTTCTGCAGGCCCTCTACCACCATGCCCGCGCGGTGGACGCCGTGGAGGTCAACCCGCGGCTCGTCGATCTGGTGGAAGGCGAACTGGCCGACTACTCCGGCCGGCCCTACCACCGGCCGGGCGTGCGCGCCCACGTTGCCGACGCCCGCGCCTTCGTCGCCGGCAGCGAACAACGCTACGACCTGATCCAGCTCGCCCTGGTGGATTCCTACGGCGCCTCGGCGACGGGGCTCGCCGCCCTGTCCGAGAACTACCTCTACACCGACGAGGCCATGCGCGCCTACCTCGACCGCCTGGCGCCCGGCGGCCTGCTGGCGATCACCCGCTGGACCGGCCTGCCGCCGCGCGACCTGTTGAAGCTCGCCGCCACCGCCATCGCCGCCCTGGAGGCGCAGGGTGTAACCGACCCCGGCCGGCAACTGGCCCTGATACGCGGCTGGAAGACCGGCACCCTGCTGGTCAGTAACGGCGCCTTCACGGCCAGCCAGATCGAGCGCCTGCGCGCCTTCTGCCGGGAAAGATCCTTCGATGTGGCCTGGTATCCGGGCATGCGCGCCGGGGAGGCGAACCGCTACAACCTGCTCGACCGGCCCTACTACTTTGATGCCATGGTCGCCCTGCTCGGGCCGGGACGGGCGGACTTCATCGAGCGCTACAAGTACCGCCTCGCGCCGGCCAGCGACGACCGGCCCTATTTCCACCACTACTTCAAGTGGGACAGCCTGGCGGAATGGTGGCGGCTCAAGGCACGCGGCGGCATGTCGCTGATGGAGTGGGGCTATCCGGTGCTGCTGGCCACCCTGGCCCAGGCGGTGCTGGCGGGGGCGGCGCTGATCATGCTGCCGCTTGCCGTGGCCGGGTGGCGCGGTCGGGGTGTTCGAAGCGGGCGGGGCGGCGTCTTCCCCTACTTCGCCCTGCTCGGGCTCGCCTTCATGTTCGTCGAGATCGCCTTCATCCAGCGCTTCATGGTGTTCCTGGGGCATCCCCTCTACGCCGTGGCGGTGGTGCTGGCCGGCTTCCTGATCTTCGCCGGCCTGGGCAGCCGGGTGAGCGCCAGGCTGGCGGGCGACGCGGGCCGCATCGTGCGCCTCGCCGCCGTCGCCATCGCCGCCATCGCCTTGGCCTACCTCGTCCTGCTGCCACCCCTGTTCCAGTCCCTGGCGGGTCTGCCCGACGCGGGCCGCGTCGCCGTCAGCCTGGCCCTCATCGCCCCCCTGGCCCTGGCCATGGGCATGCCCTTCCCGCTGGGGCTCAGGCGCCTGTCCGAGGCCGCGCCCGACCTGATCCCCTGGGCCTGGGGCGTCAACGCCTACCTCTCCGTCGTGGCGGCGGTGCTGGCCAGCCTGCTGGCGGTGCACCTGGGCTTCACGGCGGTGGTGGTGCTGGCGGTGTTGGGCTACTTGGCGGCGGGCCAAGTCTACCTGCGCTTTCCTGCGAATGACGACTATGTCAGCATGGATATAAATGGCAACCCAGGGCTATGGAACGGGGCGACTAAATGGTCGGCTGGCAGAACGCTTACACCTTCATCTATAGGTACTGTTTGTGATGTACTGTATGTCGCCCCTGTAGGGGATAACAATGGTGCCCCAACTACAAGCCAAGCGTGTGTGAACGTATGGCAACCCGCAACCTATAACGTTACCGCAACAAGTGCTACGTACGAAAAAGGCCAAACAGCACCGTTTGCTGGCGCTAGGTATGCTTT
>JALOTG010000286.1 GCA_025458005.1 Thiobacillaceae bacterium | reverse complement strand
AGCGCCTGGGCCTGCTCCTGCTGCCGGTGGCCTTCATGGAGGGCCTGATCCTCAAGGAGCCCGATTTCGGCAACTTCGTGCTCATCGGCGTGATCACCATGGTCATGCTCTTCATCGCCGGACTGCGCCTGAAGTACTTCGCGGTGTTCTTCCTGCTGCTGGTGCCGCTGCTGGCGCTGCTGATCCAGATCAGCCCCATGCGCCAGGACCGCATCCGCAGCTTCCTGAACCCGGAGAATTACGCCGCCACCCACGGCTTCCAGGCCATGCAGTCGACCTACGCCGTCGGCTCGGGCGGGCTGTTCGGGCAGGGGATCGGCAACTCCACCCAGAAGCTCTTCTACCTGCCCTACGCCTACTCGGATTTCGTCTTCGCCATCATCGCCGAGGAAATGGGCTTCATCGGCGCCCTGGCGGTCATCGCCCTGTTCGTCATCTATTACCTGCGCGGCACGGTCATCGCCCGCCAGTCGGACAACCCGCACACCTACCTGCTGGTGACCGGACTGGTGACCCTGATCGTGTTCCAGTCCATGATGAACATCTCGGTGGCCGTCGGCCTCTTCCCCACCAAGGGCATCCCGCTGCCCTTCATCTCCTCGGGGGGAACGTCGCTGCTCAGCAGCCTGATCATCACCGGCATCATCCTCAATGTCTCGCGCCAGCGCAAGGTGGTATTCACCAATGATTGAAAGCAGCCGCATCAAGAAGATCCACTTCGCCGGCATCGGCGGCTCGGGCATGTCGGGCATCGCCGAGGTCCTGCAAACCATGGGCTTCCAGATCAGCGGCTCGGACATCGCCGAGAACGACACCGTGCGCCGTCTGCGTGCCCTGGGCATGCGCATCGCCATCGGCCACGCCGCCGCCAACGTCGGGGACGCCGGGGCGCTGGTCTATTCCAGCGCCGTCACCGAGGACAACGTCGAGGTCGCCGAGGCGCTGAGGAACAAGCTGCCGGTCATCCCGCGGGCGGAGATGCTGGCCGAGCTGATGCGCATGAAGTTCTCGCTGGCCGTGGCCGGGACGCACGGCAAGACCACCACCACCTCCATGCTGGCCGCCATCCTGACCCAGGCCCGCCTGGATCCCACCTACGTGGTCGGCGGCCGGCTGAAGGTCGAGGGCAGCGGCGCCAAGCTGGGCTCCTCGCGCTACCTGGTCGCCGAGGCCGACGAGTCGGACGGCAGCTTCCTGAAGCTGTTTCCCAGCATCGCGGTGGTGACCAACATCGAGAACGACCACCTGGAGTTCTACGGGCGCATGAAGAACCTGGTGCAGGCCTTCCGCCAGTTCGCCGACAAGGTCCCCTTCTACGGGGCGGTGATCCTGAACAGCGATGACGCCAACGTGCGCCGGATCATGCCGGGGATCCGCAAGAAGGTCGTCACCTACGGCTTTGGCGCCGGCGCCGACGTGCGGGCGCTGAAGGTGCGCAGCTCCGGCCTCGCCTGCCGCTACGAGCTGGCCGTGCAGGGGCGGCCGCAAGGGACGGTGCGCCTGGGCGTCGGCGGCCGCCACAACGTGGCCAACTCGCTGGCCGCCATCGCCGCCGCCCTGGAGGTCGGGGTCGGCCTGGAGGCCATCACCGCCAGCCTGGCGCGCTTTACCCTGCCCGAACGCCGCTTCCAGGTCCTCCATTCCAGCGCAGGGCTGCTGGTCGTCGACGACTATGCCCATCATCCCAGCGAGATCAAGGCCACGCTGCGCATGCTGCGCGCCGCCCGTCGCGGCGGCCGGGTGGTCGTTGTGTTCCAGCCGCACCGCTTCACGCGCCTGCATCTGCTGATGCGGCAGTTCGCCACGGCCTTCCGCAGCGCCGACCTGCTGGTGATCGCCAAGCTGTACACAGCCAACCAGGAGGAGATCGCCGGCGTGAACAGCCGGGTCCTGGCGGACAGCATCCGCGGCCGCGGCCAGCAGAACGTGTTCTACCTGGAGAGCTTCGCGGAGATCAGCGGCTTCCTCGACCGCGAGCTGCGGCCGGGCGACCGCCTGGCCTTCCTCTCGGCGGGAAACCTGACCCGGCTGGCGCACGAGTACGCCGCCCGCATGGAGGCGCTGAAAAAATGAAGGCCGGCATGGGCGCTTCCCTGAAATTCGAAGCCGAGTTCTTCCGCAAGAGCAACAACCTCACGGTGGCCCGCGAGAAGAAGATCCGCTCCATCCAGGTGCGCACCGTGCACATGCTGCTGCTGCTGGCGCTGGTCCTGCTCACCGGGCTGGTGATATCGGGCGCGGCCGACTTCCTGCTCCACTGGGACGCCCTGCAGGTGCGGCAGTTCCGCCTGCGCCGCCAGCCGCTCTTTTCCGGCGCCCGGGTGGCCGGCATCCTGAAGCAGTACGGGGGCAACATCCTGGCCATGGACCTGCAGGGATTGCAGGAGAAGCTCCTGGGGGTGCCCGAGGTGGCCGGGACCTCCATCCGCCGCATCCTGCCCGACACGGTGGAGATCGACTTCACGCTGCGCCCGCCCTTCTTCCAGAGCTTCCAGGACGGGCGCTACCGCCTGTTGGACGCCGGCGGCCTGGAGCTCGGCGAGGCGGCGGAATGCCCGGCGGGCCTGGTGTCCCTGCGCGCCAACGAGCCAGCGGCCGTCGAGGCCATCGCCGCCTTCTCGAGCGAGCTGAAGCCGCTGCGTGCCCAGATCGAATACGTGGCCTACAGCGAGCCCTACGGCGTGGTGCTGAAGCTGCTGGCCGCGCCCGAGACCTTCTATCCCGGGGAGGGCGATTTCGCCGCCAAGATCCGCCGCTATTTCAGCATCAAGGCGCGGCTGCCCTTCGCCGGCGACGCCATCCGCAGCGTCGACCTGCGCATTCCCGGGCGCATTTATTTTGAATTCGCGGAGCCACAACGGGGGACCCCATGAAGAGCAACTACCTGGTCGGCATCGACATCGGCACCAAGAAGATCTGCACTCTGATCGCCCAGATCAAGTCCGACGGCGAGAAGGAGGACGTGGAGATCATCGGCTACGGCGTGGCCGAGTCGCGCGGCCTGCGCAAGGGCAACAT
>JALOTG010000010.1 GCA_025458005.1 Thiobacillaceae bacterium | reverse complement strand
CGGGCGCGGCCTTGGCCGGAGCGGCCTTCTTCGCGGCGGCGGGCTTGGCGGCGGGCGCGGCCTTGGCCGGAGCGGCCTTCTTCGCGGCGGCGGGCTTGGTCTCGGCGGCGCTGGCAGCGGCCTTCTTGGCGGGGGCTTTCGGTTTGGCGGCAGACTTGGTTGCAGATTTTGCAGCGGGCATCTCACACTCCTTTGGTAGCGACCCCCTTGGAGGCCGGAATTCCTTGAATTTCAAGGTGTTCCGCGCAGTTCTTACGCGTTGGCGTAATTCTAGAACAAAAAAACGCTCGCACAGCAAGATTCTATGGGGCTTCCGGGGCTGTTATGCGCGTTTGAGGCCGTGCATGCGTGGCATCAGGGCAACAGATGTTCGCCCGCGTAGAGTTCCGGGACCGATTCCCGTTCCCTGACCAGATGCGTCGCGGTCCCGTCCACCATCACTTCCGCCGCCCGCGGGCGGCTGTTGTAGTTGGAGCTCATGCTCATGCCATAGGCGCCGGCGGAGCGGATGGCGAGGAGGTCGCCTTCGGCCAGGACCAGGTCCCGATCGCGGGCGAGGAAATCGCCGCTTTCGCAGACCGGGCCGACGATCTGGTAGCTGCGCCGCTGGCCGGGTCCTTCCGTCACGCGCTCGACGGCATGCCAGGCATCGTAGAGGGAGGGGCGCATGAGGTCGTTCATGGCCGCGTCCACCACCGCGAAATCGCGCGTCTCGCCGTGCTTGAGATACTCCACCCGGGTGAGCAGCAGGCCGGCGTTGGCCACCAGCGAACGGCCCGGTTCCACGATCAGATGCTCCGGACGGCCGGCCAGTTCGGACAGCAGCACGCGGGCGTATTCCCTCGCGCTGGGCGGCGTCTCCGCGTCGTAGCGCACGCCCAGGCCGCCGCCCATGTCGATGTGGGCAAGCCGGATGCCTGTCGCGCCGAGCCGGTCCACCAGGGCCAGGACGCGCTCCAGGGCCTCGGCGAACGGGGTGGTCTCCGTCAGCTGCGAACCGATGTGGCAATCGATGCCCGTCAGCCGCACATGGGCCATGTCCGCGGCCTCGCGGTAGAGGGCCTCGGCCTCCAGGTAGGCAATGCCGAACTTGCTCTCCTTGAGGCCGGTGGCGATGTAGGGATGGGTGCGGGCATCGACGTCCGGATTGACGCGCAGGGAGACCGGCGCGATGCGCCCCAGTTCTCCCGCCACCCGGTCGAGGCGGCGCAGCTCGGCGGCCGATTCGACATTGAAGCATAGGATGCCGGCGGCCAGGGCGGCGCGCATCTCCGCCGCGCTCTTGCCGACCCCTGAGAACACCACTTTGCCCGGGTCGCCGCCAGCGGCCAGAACGCGGGCCAGTTCGCCAGCGGAGACGATATCGAAGCCGGCGCCCAGACGGGCGAACACGTTCAGCACGCCCAGGTTGGCGTTGGCCTTCACGGCGTAGCAGATCAGGTGGGGATGTCCCGAGAGGGCTTGCTCGTAGGCATTGTAGGCCTCGGTCAGGGCGGCTCGGGAATAGACGTAGCAAGGCGTGCCGTGGTGCCGGGCGATGTCGTCCAGCGGCACGCCCTCGCAGCGCAGCACCCCGTCGATGCGGGTCAGAAAGCTCATGGCCGGCCTATCGGGATTGGGTGAGCTGGGGCTGGGCCGGCTTGTCGGGCAGATAGAGGGCGCCCTTTTTCCCGCACCCGACCAGGGCGAGCAGCAGGGACAGCAGGAGGAGCGTCGAACGCATGGACGGAGCGGTTAGAATGACGTCATGAAGTCTAGCATGGGGGTCGAGCATGGAAGAAAGCGAATACGGGCGCCTGGCGGATGCCGCGCTGCGCCGGATCGAGGAAGGCCTCGATCGGTCGGAGGGCGATCTCGATTACCAGCTGGCCGCCGGGGGCGTGCTGGAGATCGAATTCGAGGATGGCGCCAAGATGGTGGTCAACAAGCAGTCGGCCGCCCAGGAGATCTGGGTGGCGGCCCGCTCGGGCGGCTTTCATTACCGCTGGGATGGCGCGTCCTGGCGGGACACCCGCAGCGGCGAGGAGTTGTTCGCCGCCCTGGAGCGGATGCTCTCCGACCAGGCCGGCGCGCCCATCCGCCTCGCCTAGCCGACCAGAGTTTGCCACGACGGTCGATCTGACCGATAAAGAGAGCGGGAAGCAAGCGGAGTCCGTATGAGCGACGAGGCGATCTTCGCCCATCTGCCGGAATTGACCGAGCAGATCGGCGTCGAGCATGTGAAGGAATTCGTGGACCGGATCGAGCAGATCAGTCTGGAGCCGGGGGCCGTCCTGATCCGCGACCAGGCCCCCATGGATGCCTTCTATCTCTTGCTGGAGGGGCGCCTCGCCCTGTCCATCGAGGTCGATGGGCACACCATCCAGCTGGGTGAACTCAGTCCCGGCAACTGGATCGGCGAGGTGGCCTTCCTGAACGGCTCCTTCGTCGCCTGCACCACGGTGTCGGCGGCCAGCGAGGCGAAGCTGGCCCGGCTGACCTACCAGGACTTCGAGGCCATGCTGGCGGAGGATCCCACGCTCGCCTGCCGCCTGATGCACGGCTTCATCCTCATGCTGATCCGCCGCCTGCGGGCCACCGCCAATGATCCGGTGTTGGACCCGGAGGGGCAGTTGCACATCTACGCCGACATGTCGGTGCCCTGGGAAGCCCTCGCCCCGCACAAGCACAGCGTGCTGGACTTCCTCAAGGGCCTGTTCGGAGCGCGCTGATGCTGCTGAACAAATACCTGCGTTCCCTGCCGGGCTTCGAATACCTCTCGGACGAGGACACCGACCACATCGCCGCCGCCATGCAGGTGGACGACTATCCCGATGGGCATGTGTTCGTCTACCAGGACAAGCTGGCGAAGGACCTCTACCTGCTGCTGGAGGGCAAGGTCACGGTCTGCCGCTACGGCAAGACCGGCAAATATTACTGCCTGAAATCCCTGCAGCCGGGCGAATTCTTCGGCCTGCTGTCGCTGTCCGAGGGCAGGCCCTCGGAGGCCAGCTGCATGGCCGTCGGTCCGGTGCGCGTGGCCCACCTGCCCTTCAGCGCCTATACGCTGCTCTACCAGCCCGACTCGGAGATCGGTTGCCGCTTCCAGTTCGTCATCGCCAGCCAGCTGGCCCGCGACCTGCGCGACCGGCACCGGGCCCTGCGCAACCTGCTGCGGCAGATCTACGCGGGCGGGGACAAGGATTAACCGAGCTCGGCCCGCGCCCGCGCCACGGCGGCGCGCACTTGAGCGGGGGCGGTGCCGCCGAGGTGGTCTCGCGCCGCCAGGGAACCTTCCAGGGTCAGCACGGCGTAGACATCCTCGGCGATGAGCGTCGAGAAACTCCTCAGGTCGGGCAGCGGCAGATCGGCGAGATCGCAGCCGCGCGTCTCCGCCAGGCGCACCGCCCGCGCCACCACCTCGTGGGCCTCGCGGAAGGGCAGGCCCTTCTTGACCAGGTAGTCGGCCAGGTCGGTGGCGGTGGCGTAGCCCTCGATGGCGGCGCGCCGCATGGCGGCGGCGTTCACCCTTATGCCCGGCACCAGTTCGGCGAACAGGGCCAGGGAATCGACCAGGGTGTCCACCGCGTCGAACAGGGGTTCCTTGTCTTCCTGGTTGTCCTTGTTGTAGGCCAGGGGCTGACCCTTCATCAGGGTGAGCAGGGCGACGAGGTGCCCGTTCATGCGCCCGGTCTTGCCGCGCATCAACTCGGGCACGTCCGGGTTCTTCTTCTGCGGCATGATGCTCGAACCGGTGCAGAAGCGGTCCGGCAGGTCGATGAAGGCGAAGCGCGGCGTCATCCACAGCACCAGTTCCTCGGACATGCGCGACAGGTGGGTCATGACGAGCGCGCCGGCGGCGAGGAATTCGATGGCGAAGTCGCGGTCGGAAACGGCGTCCAGGGAGTTCTCGCAGACCGCCTCGAAGCCCAGCTCGCGGGCGACGAACTCGCGGTCGATGGGAAAGCTGGTGCCGGCCAGGGCGGCGGCGCCCAGGGGCAGGCGGTTGACCCGCCGGCGGCAGTCGGCGAGGCGCTCCGCGTCGCGGCGCAGCATCTCCTGCCAGGCCATCAGGTGATGGCCGAAGGTCACCGGCTGGGCGGCCTGCAGGTGGGTGAAGCCGGGCATCACCGTGCCGGCGTGGGCCTCGGCCTGGTCGACGAGGGCGCGGCGCGCGCCGCGCAGGATGCCGAGGATGCGGTCGATGGCGTCGCGCAGCCAGAGGCGCACGTCGGTGGCCACCTGGTCGTTGCGCGAGCGGCCCGTGTGCAGGCGCTTGCCGGCCTCGCCGATGTTGCGGGTCAGGGCCCGCTCGATGTTGAAATGCACGTCCTCGTCATCAAGATTCCAGGCGAAGCTGCCGTTATCGATCTCGGATCGGATCTCCGCCAGGCCGCGCCGGATGTCGGCCAGGTCGGTGGCGTCGAGGATGCCGGCGCGGTGCAGCATGGCGGCGTGGGCCAGGGAGCCCTGGATGTCGAAGGGCGCCAGACGCCAGTCGAATGGGATCGAGGCGGTGTAGCGCTTGACGCGTTCGTCCACCGGTTCGGAGAAGCGACCGGACCAGGTCCGGGAAGGGGCTGGATCTGCCATGGGCTGTCTGAGCGATTGTAGGCGTGGTGGGAATGCGACCGGCCGGCGGACCGGACGCGACACATGCAAGGAGGGATTATGCCAAACGGTGCGGCCGTCACGCTGCCTGACTTCCGAAACCTGGGCGTGCTGCTGCGCGCGGCCCTGGTCGCGCAACTGCTCGGCCTGGGTGCCGCGCTGGTCAAGAGCGCCGACCTGGCCGAGGCCGCGAGGACCTTCCTGGGCATGACGGCGATGCTGGAGCCGGCATTGCTGCTGGCCCTGCTGGCCCTGTTCTTCCTCTCGCCCTGGTTGCGCGGGCAGACCTACGCGCAGGGGGCGGCGGTGGTGATGGCCGTGGTCGTGCTGTGCGCGACGCTGTGGAACCTGTTCCTGCGCCTGCGCTTCCCGGACGCCGACCTGGGCAGCATCATGCGCACCGTGCTGCTGGCGGGCGGCGCCAGTTTCGTGCTGCTCGGCTACTTCAACTGGCGGCATCGCGCCCTCTCGCCGGCCCTCGCCGAGGCCCGGCTGCAGGCGCTGCAGTCACGCATCCGCCCGCATTTCCTGTTCAACAGCCTGAACACGGTGCTGTCCCTCCTGCGCAGCTCGCCCAGGCAGGCC
Organism: Thiobacillaceae bacterium; assembly: GCA_025458005.1. Lineage (GTDB taxonomy): Bacteria > Pseudomonadota > Gammaproteobacteria > Burkholderiales > Thiobacillaceae > JALOTG01. Next base: position 22,684 of record JALOTG010000010.1, on the reverse strand, counting down.
GAAGCGGTGCTGGAGAACCTGGCCGACCTGTTCCGCGTGCAGATGGCCGACAACCGGCAGCTGTCGCCCCTGGCGAGGGAACTGGAGCTGGCGCGCTCCTATGCGCACCTGGAGGAGATGCGCCTGGGCGAGCGGCTCAAGCTGGTCTGGAAGGTGGACAACGCCCCCCAGGACGCCCTGTTGCCGCCCCTCGTCCTGCAACCCCTGCTGGAGAACGCCGTCTACCATGGCATAGAGCCCAGCCCGGAGGGTGGTGCGGTGCGCGTGGACGTGTTCGCCAAGGATCAGCGGCTCAACGTGGTGGTGCGCAACCCCATCCAGGAGACGACGGAACGCCGGGCCGGCAACCGCATGGCCCTGTCCAACATCCGCGAGCGCCTGGCCCTGCACTTCGACGCCGACGCCCGCCTGACCACCCACGTCGCCGGCGGCGAGTTCATCGTCCAGGTGGTCATGCCGCTGCGCCGGGGCACGGCGGATGCCGCTTGAGGTCCTGATCGCCGACGACGAGGCGCCGGCCCGCCAGCGCCTGCGCGACCTGCTGGCCGAAATGGCCGGCGAGCTGCCCAACCGGGTGATCGGCGAGGCCGCCAACGGCCGCGAGATGCTGGAGCGCGTGGCGGCCGGCCGGCCCGACGTGGTGCTGCTGGACATCCAGATGCCTGGGATGACGGGCCTGGAGGCGGCGCGCCACCTGCTGGCCCTGGAACATTGTCCGGCGGTGATCTTCATCACCGCCTTCGACGAATATGCCGTGCGGGCCTTCGAGGTGCGCGCACTGGATTACCTGCTCAAGCCGGTGCGTGCCGCCCGCCTGGCGGAGGCGCTGCGGCGCGTCAGCCCGATCGCGCCCGAGGACGCCCTGGCGATGGCGCCGCGCCGACGGCATTTCTGCTGCATGGAGCGGGGCAAGGTCTGGCTGGTGCCGGTGGAGGACGTGCTCTACCTGCGCGCCGAACTGAAGTACGTCACGGCGCGCACGCGGGAGCGCGAATACCTGCTCAACGAATCGCTGGTCCACCTGGAGGAGGAGTTCCCCGGCGAGTACCTGCGCATCCACCGCAACTGCCTGGTCGCCCGTGGCCACCTGACCGGATTCGAGCGCGTCGAGGCGGGCGACGAGGTGCGCTGGGTGGCCGCGCTGCGAGACTGGCCGGAGCGGCTGCCGGTGTCGCGCCGGCAGCAGCACATCATCCGCGAGTTCCGCGCCGCCTAGGAGCCGGCGGCCGGCGGCGCTTCGCCGCGCAGCCTGGCGAGCGCCGTGTCGATCACCTCGTCCAGGTAGAGCCCGTAGTAGTCCACCGTGGTGATGCCCACCAGGGGCTTGGCCAGGGCTTGGCCGGTCTCGTCGAACAGCATCACCGTCGGCACCATCTGGATGCCGTGCAACCGGGCAAAAGCGCGATGGGTGGTCTTCCTGCCGGTGAAGTCCTTCAGGTCCCGCTGGCTGGAGGTCTCGATGCGCCGCATCACCACCTTGCGCTGATAGTCGGGGTTGCGGCTCAGGGGGAGGAGGAACTCGTTCAGCACGGTATCGCAGTAGCTGCACGGCTTGTTCACGAAAACCACCAGCAGGGCGGCGTTGTTGGCCCGGGCGATCTGGGCCTCCTGCCTAAGGTCGCGGGCATGGGGAACGCCCTCCTCCGCCAGGGCCGGCGCGGCCCCCCATGCTACAATCCACGCCATCAGAAGCAGCAGTCTGTTCATGGACGCATCCCCGCGCAACGTTTATCTAGAGGATATTAGACAGTGGCCGGAAGTGTTGAGAATAATTCGAACAGACCAGCGCGCCTGGTCATCGCCACCCGGGAGAGCCAGCTCGCCCTCTGGCAGGCGAAGCACATCCGCGCCCGCCTCGAGGAACTGCATGCGGGGCTCGCCGTGGAACTGCTGGGCATGACCACCCAGGGCGATCAGATCCTCGATTCCCCCCTCTCGCGCATCGGCGGCAAGGGCCTCTTCGTCAAGGAGCTGGAGCAGGCCATGCAGGCCGGTCGGGCCGACCTGGCGGTGCACTCCATGAAGGACGTGCCCATGGACCTGCCCGAGGGCTTCGTGCTGGCCGCCATCACCTCCCGCGAGGACCCGCGCGACGCCTTCGTCTCCAACCGCTTCCGCCATTTCAGCGAACTGCCCTCGGGCGGCCGCGTCGGTACGTCCAGCCTGCGGCGCCAGGCCCAGGTGCGCGCCGCCTATCCGCATCTGGAGGTGGACACCCTGCGCGGCAACGTCAACACCCGCCTGCGCAAGCTGGACGAGGGCCAGTACGACGCCATCATCCTGGCGGCGGCGGGCCTCAAGCGCCTGGGCCTGGAGCATCGCATCACCACCCTCCTGTCCACCGAGGAGAGCCTGCCGGCGGTGGGCCAGGGCGCCCTCGGTCTCGAAGTCCTCGACGCGCGGCCGGACGTGTCGGCATTGCTCGCGCCCCTCAACGATCCGACCGCCTCGGCCTGCGTGCGGGCCGAGCGCGCCATGAGCCGGGTGTTGCAGGGCGGCTGTCAGGCGCCCATCGGCGGCCACGCCGTGGTCGAGGCGGAGCGGCTGCGACTGTCCGCCTTCGTCGCCGACCTGGAGGGCGTGCGCTTCTTCAGGGCCGAGGGGACGGGCGATCCGGACGATCCCGAGGCCCTCGGCCGGCGGGTGGCCGAGGACCTGCTCGGCCAGGGGGCGGCGCAGGTCCTCAGGGAGATCATCCATCGGGCGGCATGAGCACTCGCCCGACAGCGCCATGAATGCGCGCGCCCCTCTGGCCGGGATCGGCGTGCTGGTGACCCGGCCGCGGGAACAGGCGGAGCGTTTCATGGCCCGCGTCGTCGAGCTGGGCGGCCGGGCGTGGTGGCTGCCCACCCTGGAGATCCAGCCCCCCGAAGACCCGGCCGCCCTGGACGCGGCGCTGTCCGAACTGGCGTCGTTCGACTGGGCGATCTTCATCAGCCCCACCGCCGTTGCCTGGTCCTGGCCGGGCATCGTGGCGCGCGGCGGGCTGCCGGCCGGGCTGCGCGTCGCGGCGGTAGGCCAGGGCAGCGCGCGGGAACTGCTGGCGCGCGGCGTGGACAAGGTGCTGGCCCCGGCCGGCGACCGGTCCGACAGCGAAAGCCTGCTGGCCCTGCCCGAGCTGAGCGACCTCGCCCGCCAGCGGGTGGTGATCTTCCGCGGCGAGGGCGGTCGCGAGCTGCTCGCCGATGCCCTCGCCGCGCGCGGCGCCCGGGTCGAGCACGCGGTCTGCTACCGGCGCGCCCGGCCCCAGGCCGACGCCGGGCCGGTGCTGGCGGCCCTGGAACGGGGCGAGATCGGCGCCGTCACCGTGTTCAGCCGAGACAGCCTGGATGGCCTGGTCGGGCTGCTGGGCGAGGCGGGCGTGGCCCGCCTGCGACGCATCCCCCTGTTCGCGCCGCATCCCCGCATCGCGGAACACGCGCGTTGCATGGCTATACTTCAGACGATCGCGACCCCGTCCGGCGAGGAGGGGGTTCTCACCGCCCTGGTGGAGCATTTCGCCCATGTCCGCGCCCGACAGCCAGAAACCGACCGATAGCGCCGCGCCCGAGGCCGCGCCGCGCGCCCCGGCGTCCCACGTCACGACCGGCTGGCTGAATCCGGCCCTGGTGCTGGCGGCCGTCGCCCTGCTCGCCGTCATGGGCGTGTTCTGGCTGACCCTGGAACGCGTGCAGGACATGGAGCTGCAACTGGCGCGACGCATCGGCGAATTCGACGTGGCCGGCCGCGAGGCGCGCGCCGCGGCGAAGGACGCCAACGCCATCCTGGGCGACCTGACCACCCGCCTGTCGGCCCTGGAGGCCCGCGCCCAGGAGGCCCAGAGCCAGCAGCTGGCGCTGGCCGCCATGTATCAGGAGCTGGCGCGCAGCCAGGACGAGCGGGTGATCGCGGACATCGAGCAGACCCTGCTGCTCGCCCAGCAGCAGCTGCGCCTGGCCGGCAACGTGCGCGCCGCCCTGATCGGCCTGGAGGCGGCGGAATCCCGCCTGGCCGGCCTCAACAAGCCCCAGTTCGCCGGCCTGCAGCAGGGCATCGCCAAGGACATCGCCCGCCTCAAGCTCATGCCGGCGGCGGACATCGCCGGCATCAACGCCAAGCTCGACGTGCTGGTGGAGAACGTGGACCGGCTCAAGACGGTGATCGACACCCAGCCGGCGCCCGCGCCGCAGGCACCCGCCGCCGCGCCCACCGACACCTGGGAGCGACTGCTGCGCGACACCTGGGCGGAGATCCGGCAGCTGATTCGCGTGCAGCGCGTCGACCAGCCGGAGATCGCCCTGCTGGAGCCGGAGCAGGCCTGGTTCCTGCGCGAGAACCTGAAGCTGCGCCTGCTGTCCGCCCGGCTGGCCATGCTCAATCGCGACGAGGCTACCTTCCGCGGCGATCTCCGGGCGGCCAAGGCCTGGGTGACCCGCTATTTCAATCGCCAGGACGCCCTGACGCGCAGCATGCAGGCCAGCCTCGACGAACTCGCCGTCCTGCCGGTCGCCCAGCAGGAGGCGGAACTCACCGAGAGCCTCAAGGTGTTGCGCGGCATGCGCCTGGTCGCCGAGGGGCCGCCACGATGATGCGCGCCGCCTTCTGGCTGCTGCTGCTGGCTGGCCTGGCCATCGCCATCGCCGTGCTGAGCCGCCTGGAGGCGGGCTACGTGTTGCTGGTCTACCCGCCCTGGCGGGTGGAGATGTCCGTCGCCATGGCCCTGGGCGTCCTGATCGCCGCCTTTGTCGCCCTCTATGTCTTCCTGCGGCTGCTCAACACCACCCTGCGCCTGCCCGCCGACGTGCGTTCCTGGCGCTCGCGGCGCCGCCGGGACAAGGCCGGCGACGAACTGACCCGGGCGGTGGCCGCCCTGATCTCCGGTCAGCCCGCCCACGCGCGCAAGCTTGCCGAGAAGGCCCATGGCCGGGAGCCCAGCGCGCTGGCCGCCCTGGTCGCCGCGCGAGCCGCCGCCGAACTGGGCGACCACCCCGGCGCCACCCGCCTCATCCAGGACGCCGGCAGCGAGACCGGCGAGCTCGTCGCCGCCCGCCAGGCCATCGAGCGTCTGCTGGCGGAGCGTGCCGCCCCGCCGGAAACGGAGCCCGCCTCGGTGAGCCAGTAAGGGTGGCGCCGCGCCGCTACTGGAAGTTGAAGGCGTCGGAGTAGAACTCGTCCTCCGGCAGTCCATGCGCCAGGAAGTCCTTGCGCGCCGCGTCCACCATGGCCGGCGAGCCGCAGGCGTAGACCTGGCAGCCCGAGAGGTCGGCGAAATCGGCCAGCACGGCCGCCTGCACGTGGCCGGTGCGACCCGGCCAGCGGTCTTCCGGCGCCGGGCGCGACAGCACCGGGACGAAACTGAAGTTGGCCCGGGCCGACTGCCACTGCCCGGGCAGCTCGGCCAGGTAGAGGTCCTGCAGGGTGCGCGCCCCCCAGTAAAGCACCATCTGCCGGTCCACCTGGTGGTGGAAGGCATGGGCGAGGATGCTCTTGATCGGCGCGAAGCCGGTCCCCGTGGCGACGAAGATGGCCGGCTTGTCGGACTCGCGCAGGAAGAAGCTGCCCAGGGGGCCGTTGATGCGCATGATGTCCTTCGCCTTCATGGCGTTGAACACGTGCTCGGTGAACTGCCCCCCCGGCACGTGGCGCACGTGCAGCTCGAGCAGGCTGTCCTCCTCGGGCGCGTTGGCCAGGGAGAAGCTGCGCCGCTTGCCGTCCTTCAACAGGAAGTCGATGTACTGGCCGGGCAGGAACTGCAGCCGCTCGCTGGACGGCAGCTTGAGCCAGATGCCCATCACGTCGTGGCCCAGCCGTTCCAGGCGCTCGACGCGGCAGGGCAGGGTCTTCACCGGGATGTCCTTGGCGGCGCTGACCTCCTTGACCTCGACGGCGAGGTCGGTCCGCGGCACGGCGCAGCAGAACAGGGCGAGGCCCTTCTTCTTGTCCTCGGCGGTCAGGGTGCCTGCCTGGTGCTCGCCGTAGTCCACCTCGCCGGCCAGCAGCTTGCCCTTGCAGGCCCCGCAGGCGCCGTTGCGGCAGCCGTAGGGCAGGGCGAAGCCGGCGTCCAGCGCAGCCTCCAGGATGGTCTGTCCGCTTTCCACGTTAAACTGATGGCCGCTGGGCTGGATGGTGACCTGGTAAGACATCCGACTAATCCTCACGAAAAGATCATGTTGCGTATCCTGATCATCGGCTGCGGCGACGTGGGCCTGCGCGCCGCGCGCCTGCTGCGCGGCCGGGCCCGCTTGCTGGGCCTCAACCGGCGGCCGGAGCGGGCCGCCGAACTGCGCGCCGCCGGGGTGACCCCGGTGTCGGGCGACCTGGACGGCCGCGCCAGCCTGCGCCGCCTGGCCGGGCTGGCCGATGCCGTGCTGCACTTCGCGCCGCCCCCCGCCGAGGGCGTCCACGACCCACGCACCCGCCGACTCGTCGCCGCGCTGAGCGGGGCGCGCAGTCTAGCACGCGCAAACCCCCGCCATGGCCTAAAGGGATATGCGTATCGCCAGGGATACAAGGACTTGCGCGCCTGGGCTACCCCCCTGGTCTACATCAGCACCAGCGGCGTCTACGGCGACTGCGCCGGCGCGCGGGTGGAGGAGACCCGCCCGGCCCGGCCCAACAACGCCCGCGCCAAGCGGCGCGCCGACGCCGAACACCGGCTGCGCCGCTGGGCCGGCCACGCCGGACGCCGCCTGGCCATCCTGCGCGCGCCGGGCATCTACGCGCGCGACCGCATGCCCGAGGAGCGGGTGCGCAAGGGTCTGCCCGCCCTGCTGCCCGAGGAGGACATCCACACCAACCACATCCACGCCGAGGACCTCGCCCGGCTGGCCGTCGCCGCGCTGTTCCGGGGCCGCTCCAACCGGCTCTACAATGCCTCGGACGACAGCGGCCTGAAGATGGGCGACTGGTTCGACGTGGTGGCCGACCACCTCGGCCTGCCCCGACCGCCCCGCCTGGCCAGGGATGAAGTGATGGCGGCGGTCACCCCGGCCATGCGCTCCTTCCTCGCCGAATCGCGGCGCCTGTCCAACCGGCGCATCAAGTCGGAACTGCGCTTCCGCCTGAGGTATCCGACGGTACGCGAGGGCTTGAAGGGAAGCTGAGCCCCTTCCTTCCCGCGCGGCGAGGAGACCCATGGCGGCGCCAGAGGACGCATCGGACAGGCGTGACTACGGCGACGAGGTGCGCAAGCACGACTCGCTCGTGGTGCGCCTTGTCCTGGCCGGGCTGGGTGCCGTCTGCGTGCTGCTCGGCGTGGCCGGCCTGTTCCTGCCGGTGCTGCCCACCACCCCCTTCCTGCTCCTGGCCGCCGCCCTGTTCGCCCGCTCCTCCAGCCGGGTCTACAACTGGCTGCTCAACCACTCCCTGCTTGGCCCGGTCATCCTGGAATGGCGCGAGCACCGCAGCATGCCCTGGCGGGCGAAGCGCCTGGCGCTGGTGCTGATCGCGGTGAGCTTCAGCGTGTCCATCGTCTTCTTCGTCCGCGACTGGCAGGCGCAGCTGGCCATGGGCCTGGCCGGGGCGGCGCTGTGGCTGTGGATTTGGCGCATCCCGTCGCGGGACCGGCCGGGGCGGGGGTAGACGGTGCCTGACCTGGAATCGCGCGGTGGCGACGGGCCTGTTTCTGGCCTGTCCACGAGCGATCACCGCCATGCCGGATGCGGCCCTGATTCATGCCTGGCAAGTCCTGAAGGAATGGCTATAGTGCGAAGTCAGTTCAATGAACCGGAGACGGATCGTGATCGAGAGATATTTCAAGGCCGGCGTCCGATATCTGTGGAACAAGCCGCTCGACGGCCCCTGCGTCAGGGATGGAGCCATCGTCGCCAGCATCAGAGCGGCAGCGAACCTGGCCTATGACGGCCTGGACGGTCACCGGGCGGTCGTCGACCCGACCCTGCTCCTCGCCAACGCGGCTGGCGTTCTGGGGATCGCGAAAGGGGCAAACGTTGCCCATGCCTGGCTCGACTATACCCCCGGCCGCGTCGCCCAACTGCCCATAGGCGGAAGCGACATCCTGACCGGCTACATGAGCGGTTGTCTGATCGTGCGCGGAACCCATGGCGGGGCGCTGAGCGCCTTCCACGTCGGCACGATCACCGGCGACGCCGAGACCAGCCGGCTGGTCAAGAGAAAGTTCGCCGAAGCCCTCCCGGCGGACGCGACGGGGTTCGAGCCCGCCGCCGCCTGGCAGCCTGCGGAGATCACGCTCATCCAGAATCGTCTCGGCGGCGGCCTGGTCGCAGCGGACAAGATCTTCGCCTTGATGACCACCGCCGGCACGTTCCATTCCCTGCTCATGTTCAACGTGTGCGAGGGAATGGGGCAGTGGACCAACCCGGCGGGGCAGCGATACTGGTGCGTGGGGGGCATCAAGGCGGTCCCGGCGATGACCCGTGCCAGGCTCATGGCCAAGCTTTTGTCCTAGGACCGGCGTGCGCCTCGTCGCAGGTGGAGAGGATCAAGGACTGTTGGCCGGGGGTACCCGGCAGCCACCGACCTGCTTTGCTCGTGCTCAGGAAACAGGCACAGAAAAAAGGGGGTTTGAGGGGCGGCTGATACCCGTGTGACGGGCGACATGCCGGCACCGCGCCGTCCCCGGCGTCCGACCGGATGGCCGGCCGCTTACCAGTAGATCAGTGCCGCCTCCCGCGCCTCCCGCCACGCCGCCTCGTCCGCCGCCGCCAGGGCCTCCAGGTCGCCGGGCTCGGCCGCCGCGTCGTCCACCCACTTGCGCAGCAGTTCGGAACCGTTGATCAGGTCGATGGCCAGGCGGTCGTGCTCGTATTCGTAAGGAAAGTCGCGCCAGATCGAATAGTCGGGCCGCAGGCGCCGCAGGGCCTTGAAGGCCAGGGCCATGAGGCGCCAGGGGCGGAAGGCGGCGTGGTCGTAGGCGGCGTCCTCGACGTGGATCTGCGCGCCGGCGCAGAGCCGGCCGGCGTGCTTGTGGAAGGTGGGCTCGAACCAGCACTCGCGCAGGCGGCAGCCGCGCAGCCAGTCGGGGGCGAGGCGGCGCATCTCGGCGACGAGGGCGCGGGCATCCAGGTCGGGGGCGCCGAACAGCTCCAGCGGGCGGGTGGTGCCGCGTCCCTCGGACAGGGTGGTGCCCTCCAGCATCACCGTGCCGGCGTAGCTGCGCGCCATCCACAGGTTGGGGGCGTTGGGGCTGGGGTTCACCCAGGTCCGCTCGCCCAGCGGCCAGCCGTATCCCGGCGCCGCCTCCGGCTGCCAGCCGCCCATCTCGATTACCCGATAGTCCAGGTCGATGTCGAATGCGCGCATGAACCAGCGGCCCAGCTCGCCCAGGGTGAGGCCGTGGCGCATCGGCAGCGGCCCGGCGCCGACAAAGCTCTCCCAGCCAGCACGCAGGGTCAGCCCTTCCACCGGCCGGCCGGCCGGGTTGGGCCGATCCAGCACCCAGACGCTTTTTCCGGCCCTCGCGGCCGCCTCCAGCACATAGCGCAGGGTGGTGATGAAGGTGTAGATGCGGCAGCCCAGGTCCTGCAGGTCCACCAGCAGGACGTCGAAGGTGTCCAGCATGGCGTCGGTGGGCCGGCGCACCTCGCCGTAGAGGCTGAAGACGGGGATGCCCAGGGCCGGGTCGAGGAAGTCGGGCGACTCCACCATGTTGTCCTGCTTGTCGCCGCGCAGGCCGTGTTGGGGGCCGAAGGCGGCGGTCAGGCGCACGTCGGGCAGGGCCGCGAGGGCGTCCAGGGCGTGGGTGAGATCGGCGGTCACCGAGGCCGGGTGGGCGAGCAGGGCCACCCGTTGGCCCCGCAGGGGGGCGCGCAGGTCGGGGTCTTCAAGCAGGCGGTCGAGGCCGGTTTTCATGGGCGGTCCAGTTCCAGGGCGAAGGCGTCGGGGTGGTGGAAGTCCGGGCGGCCGGGCGGATGGCGCAGGGCCCAGTAGGTCAGGGCGCCCCCGCTGTCCTCCACAACCGCGCTCAGGGCGAGGCGCAGCCGCTTTCCCGGCGGCAGGTCGGCGGCGGACAGGGTGGCCGTCAGGGTCAGCCGGTCATCCGCCGCGCGGCAGGCGATGCCGGGGTCCGTGGCGGTGGCAGCCTCGCCGCCCTGGCGCCGGGCGCGGAAGGCATAGGCCTGCCAGGTCCCCGAGGGGGAGAAGTTGCATTCCCGGTAGGCCGGGGCGTCCTCGCCCATGACGAAGGCCTCGAAGCAGGTGTGCCGCCAGAGGCCGTCCGCCCGGTCCGGCGCGGCGGGCGGCGGCAGGCGCAGGCGGGCGAGGTCGCCCGCCAGGCTGTAGGTCAGGAAGAAGCCATGCTCCGGCGTGGCGGCGACCTCCACCTGCAGGCTGTCGATCCAGGCGGCGCGGGTGTCGGGGTGGGGGGCGAGGCGGACTGAGGGCATGGCGGCTCGGGCGTGAGTGGCGAAGTCTCGCCCGCCGGCGGGGGGCGAGCAAGGGGCGCGCTCAGGCCGCGGGGCCGGGCGGCGCGTCGCGGAACAGGGCCAGGGTGACCTCGCGGGCGTGGGCGTGGTCGACGATGGGCGGCGGGTAGTCGCGCCCGATCCGCACGCCGCATGCCGCCTGGACCGGCTCCGGCATGCGCCAGGGGGCGTGCAGGTATTTGTCCGGGACGGCCGCCAGCTCGGGCAGGTAGCGGCGGATGAAGCGGCCGTCGGGATCGAACTTCTGCGACTGGGTGACCGGATTGAAGACGCGGAACCAGGGCTGGGCGTCGGTGCCCACGCTGGCCGACCACTGCCAGCCGCCGACGTTGGCGGCCTGGTCATAGTCGATCAGCTTGGCCGCGAAATGACGCTCCCCGAGGCGCCAGTCCACGTGCAGGTCCTTGGAGAGGAAGCTGGCGGCGACCATGCGCAGCCGGTTGTGCATGTAGCCGGTGCGCTCCAGCTGGCGCATCGCCGCGTCGACGATGGGGTAGCCGGTGCGCGCCGCGCGCCAGGCCTCCAGGTGGCCGGGCGGGTTGGGCCAGGGCAGGACGTCGAAGCGCCCCTGGAAGGCGTGTTCCACGGTATGCGGGTAGTGCCACAGCAGCATCTGGTAGAACTCCCGCCAGATCAGCTCGGACAGCCAGGTCGCCGCCCCCTCGCCGCCGCGCGTCCAGGCCTCGCGCGCCAGCTCGCGGATGGAGACGGTGCCGAAGCGCAGGTGCACCGAGAGGTAGGACGGCCCCTTCAAGCCGGGATAGTCGCGCCGCTCGCGGTAATGGTCGATGCGCGCGAGGAAGTCCTCGATCAGCGCGCGGGCGCCGGCCTCGCCGGGCCGTACGCCGAGATCCGCGAGATTCGTGCGCCGGAAGCCCAGCGCCTCCAGGCTGGGCAGGGGCGCCGGGGCACTCGCCGCCAGCCGACCCAGGGTGGGCGCGGTCGGGTAGTCCGCCAGGCCGATCGACTCCAGCCGCGCCAGCCAGGCCCGCCGGTAGGGAGTGAAGACGCGGAACGGCTGACCGGCGGCGTTCATCACCTCGTCGGTGTCGAAGATCACCTGGTCCTTGTGCAGCACGAGCCGGCGGCCGGCCCGCTCCAGGGCGGCGGCCACGGCGGCGTCCCGCTCGCGGGCGAAGGGCTCGTGGTCGCGCGCGGCGTGCACCTCGGCGCAGCCCAGCCGGGCGGCCAGCTCGGGGATCAGGTCGCGCGCCGGGCCGCGCAGGACGTGCAGGGTGCCGCCATGGCCTTCCATATCGGCCTTCAGGGCGGCCACGCTCTCCCAGATGAACTCCACGCGCCGGTCCGCCGGGTCGGCGAGGGCGTCGAGGATGTCGGTGTCGAACACGAAGGCGCAGTGCGCCCGGCCGCCGGCGGCGAGGGCGTGATGCAGGGCGGCGTGGTCGGTCAGGCGCAGGTCGCGGCGGAACCAGACCAGGGTGTGTTCGGCGCTCAAGGCGGTCTCGGGGCAGAGGGGAAGGGCGATTTTGCGTCGCGGAGGGCGGGGTTTACAATCGCCCCAAACCCGAGCGCCGAGATCATGGACAACGCCAACTTCACCGATCACTTCCTGATCGCCATGCCCAACATGGTGGATCCCAACTTCTCCGGGACGCTCACCTACATCTGCGACCACGGCGATCAGGGCGCCCTCGGCGTGGTGGTCAACCGGCCCATCGAGCTGTCCATGGAGAAGCTCTTCGAGCAGATCGGCCTGCGCCTGGAGGACGAGCAGCTGTGCAACCTGCCGGTCTATTACGGCGGGCCGGTGCAGATGGAGCGCGGCTTCGTGCTGCACCGGCCGGTCGGGGAGTGGAACTCCACCCTGGCGGTGAACGACCGCGTCGGGCTCACCACCTCCAAGGACATCCTGGAAGCCGCCGCCCGCCGCCAGGGCCCGGAGCAGATCCTGGTCACCCTGGGCTACGCCGGCTGGGGCCCCGGCCAGCTGGAGGACGAGATCAAGCAGAACGCCTGGCTCACCGTCGCCGCCAGCCCGGACGTGATCTTCGACCTGCCGCCCGAGCAGCGCCTGCCGGCCGCCATGCACCTGCTCGGCATCGACCTGGCGATGCTGTCAGAAGAGGCCGGCCACGCCTGAAGCAGGCCTGAAAAGGGGCACCGTGCTCGCCTTCGACTTCGGCCTGAAACGCATCGGCGTCGCGGTGGGCGAGTGGGAGACCCGCACCGCGCATCCCCTGGAGACCATCGCCGAGGAGGCCAACGAGCGCCGCTTCGCCCGTGTCGCCGGCCTGCTGGCCGAATGGCGGCCGGCGGAGCTGGTGGTGGGCCTGCCGCTGTCCCTCGACGGCGAGGAACACGAGCTCACCCGTCGCTGCCGGCGCTTCGCCCACCAGCTGCACGGCCGCCACGGCCTGCCGGTGCGCCTGGTGGACGAACGGCTGACCTCCGCGGAGGCGGAGTCGCGGCTCGGCGAGGCCGGCGTGCACGGCGCGCGCCGCAAGCAGGCGCTGGACCGCGTGGCCGCCCAGCGCATCCTGCAGGACTACTTCGAGCAGCCATGAGACCGCCATGCACCTGACCGACCCCAACGCCCTGATCGACCGCATGGCCGCCGCCATGCGGCCCCTGCTGCGGCCCGACTGCGCCCTGGTGGGCATCCACACCGGCGGGGTCTGGGTGATGGACGCCCTGGCCGAGCGGCTGGAGGTCGAGCTGCCGCGCGGCGTGCTGGACATCTCCTTCTACCGCGACGATTTCTCGCGCATCGGCCTGCACCCCGAGGTGAAGCCCTCGCGCATCCCGTTCGAGGTGGAGGACCGGCACGTCCTGCTCATCGACGACGTGCTCTACACCGGGCGCACGGTGCGCGCCGCCATGAACCTGCTGTTCGACTACGGACGCCCGGCCTCCATCCGCCTGGCGGTCCTGGTCGACCGGGGCGGGCGCGAGCTGCCGGTGTGCGCCGACTTCGTCGGCCAGGCCCTCGACCTGGGGCCCGACGAGCACATCTCCCTGCAGCGCGACGCTGCCGGCATGCTGTCCTTCATCATGAAGGGGGCGGGCGCATGAACGGCAACCTGCAGCTCAACGCCGACGGCAGCCTGCGTCACCTGCTGACCCTGGACGGCCTGCCGGCGCGCATCCTGACCCAGATCCTGGACACCGCCGAGTCCTTCATCTCGGTGGCCGAGCGGGAGGTGAAGAAGGTGCCCCTGCTGCGCGGCAAGGCCATCTTCAACCTGTTCTTCGAGCCCTCCACGCGCACCCGCACCACCTTCGAGATCGCCGCCAAGCGTTTGAGCGCCGACGTGGTCAACCTGAACATCGCCACCTCCGCCCAGAGCAAGGGCGAGACCCTGCTCGACACGGTGGCCAACCTGTCGGCCATGCAGGCGGACATGTTCGTGGTGCGCCACGCCTCCAGCGGCGCCGCCCACCTCATCGCCCGCCACGTCGAGCCGCACATCCACGTGGTCAACGCCGGCGACGGCCGCTGCGCGCATCCCACCCAGGGGCTGCTGGACATGTTCACCATCCGCCAGCACAAGGGCGCCTTTCACAACCTGAGGGTGGCCATCGTCGGCGACCTGCTGCACTCGCGCGTGGCGCGCTCGCAGATCCACGCCCTGACCACCCTGGGCTGCCCCGAGGTGAGAATCGTCGCGCCGCGCACCCTGCTGCCGCGCGACGTGGACCACCTGGGCGTGCACGTGCACTACCGCATGGACACCGGCATCAAGGACTGCGACGTGGTGATCATGCTCAGGCTGCAGAACGAGCGCATGCAGGGTGCCCTGCTGCCTTCGCCGCAGGAGTACTTCAAGTACTGGGGGCTCACCCCGGACAAGCTGCGGCACGCCAGGCCGGACGCCATCGTCATGCATCCCGGGCCGATGAACCGCGGCGTCGAGATCGATTCCGACGTGGCCGACGGCAAGCATTCGGTGATCCTCAACCAGGTCACCTACGGCATCGCCGTGCGCATGGCGGTGATGAGCCTGTTGGCGGGAGGCTGAGATGAAGATACGGATCCGGAACGGACGCGTCGTCGATCCGGCCAGCGGGCTGGACGCGGTCCGTGACATCCACGTCGCCGCCGGCCGCATCATCGCCATGGGCGCGGCGCCGGCGGACTTCCACGCCAACCTCGACCTCGACGCCGCGGGGCTGGTCGTCTGCCCCGGGCTGGTCGACCTGTCGGTGCGGCTGCGCGAGCCGGGCTTCGAATACATGGCCACCCTGGAGACCGAGATGCGCGCGGCGGCGGCCGGCGGGGTGACCTCGCTGGCCTGCCCGCCCGACACCGATCCGCCCCTGGACGAGCCGGGCCTGGTGGAGATGCTCAAGTTCCGCACCCGCAACACACCGGGCCCGCGCGTCTACCCGGTCGGCGCGCTGACCTGGAAGTTGAGGGGCGAGCGGCTCACCGAGATGGCAGAGCTGCAGGAGGCGGGCTGCGTGGCCTTCAGCCAGGCGGACGCGCCGCTGGTCGACACCAAGGTGCTTCTGCGCGCCCTGGAGTATGCCGTGACCTTCGACCTGCCGGTCTGGCTGCGTCCCCAGGATCCGCACCTGGCGCACGACGGGGTGGCCCACGACGGTGTCGTGGCGGCCCGCCTGGGCCTGCCGGCGATCCCGGTGCCGGCCGAGACAGTAGCCCTGCAGACCATCCTGCTGCTGGTCCGCGAGACCGGCGCGCGCGTGCATTTCGCGCGCCTGTCGAGTCGTGCCGGCCTGGACATGGTGCGGCGCGCCAAGCATGACGGGCTGCGCATCACCTGCGACGTCGGCGTGCACCATGCCCACCTGTCCGAGATGGACGTCGCCGACTTCAACGCCAATTGCCACCTGGTGCCGCCCCTGCGCAGCATCCGCGACCGCGAGGCGATCCGCCATGCCCTCGCCGAGGGGTTGGTGGACGCGGTCTGTTCCGACCACGCGCCGGTGAACGACGACGCCAAGGAACTGCCCTTCCAGGAGGCGGAACCCGGCGCCACCGGCGTCGAGCTGCTGCTGCCGCTGACGCTGAAGTGGGCGCGCGAGTCGGGCGTGCCCCTGATCCGGGCGCTCGACCTGATCACCCGCCGGCCGGCCGGCATCCTCGGCGTGGAGGCCGGCGTGCTGGCGGTCGGGGGACCGGCGGATGTCTGCATCTTCGACCCCGACGCCCCCTGGACGGTGAGCCCGAAGACCCTGCTCTCCCTGGGCAAGAACAGCCCCTACCTGGGCATGGAACTGCAGGGCCAGGTGCGCTACACCCTCATCGACGGGCATCTGGACTACAAGCGCAACCACCACTGACGGGGCGGCGGGCGCCCCAGAAAGCACGCACAACCATGGTCGACGCCCTCACTCCTGACCGGCTCTACACCGTCTGCGACTTTCCCGGCACGCCGTTCGTCAGCACCGAGGAACTGGCCGATCTGGTCGGCATGCTCGGCCAGGAACGCGCCGCCGAGGCCCTCGACTTCGGCCTGGCGATCCGCAGCGAGGGCTACAACCTGTTCGTCATGGGGCCGGCCGGCACCGGCAAGCGCACCCTGGTCATGGACCTCCTGCGTCAGGCGGCCGCGCGCGGCGCGGTGCCGCCGGACTGGGTCTACGTCAACAACTTCGCCCAGCCGCACCGGCCGCGCGCGATCAGCCTGCCCGCCGGGCGTGGCAAGACCCTCAAGGCGGACATGCAGCGCCTGATCGAGGACCTGCTGGCGGCCATCCCGGCGACCTTCGAGAGCGACGAGTACCGCAACCGCCTGGAGGAGATCGAGCACGAGTTCGGCGAGCGCGAGACCGCCGCCTTCAAGGCCTTCGGCGAGGAGGCCCAGCGCGAGGGCATCGCCCTGCTGCGCACGCCTAGCGGCTTCGGCCTCGCCCCCGAGCGCGACGGCGAGGTGCTCGGCCCTGACGATTTCGAGAAGCTGCCCGAGGACGAGAGGGCGCGCATCCGCAAGGTCATCGAGGGCCTGCACGAGCGGCTGCACAAGCTGATCCGGCAGGCGCCGCAGTGGCTGCGCGAGAAGCGCGAACGGGTGCGCGAGCTCAACCACGAGTTCTCGCGCCTGGCGGTCGGCCACCAGATCGCCGACCTGCGCGACACCTACCGCGACATCCCGGCCGTGCTGGACTATCTGCAGGCCGTCGAGCAGGACCTGATCGACAACGCCGACGACTTCCGCAAGCCCCAGGAGGGCATGCCGCAGATCCTCGGCCTGCCGATGGCGGTATCGCCCTCCTTCCGCCGCTACCAGGTCAACCTGCTGGTCGACCATGGCGAGTCCGAAGGGGCGCCGGTGGTCAGCCCCGACCATCCCAGCCATGCCGTGCTGGTCGGCCGGGTCGAGCACATGGAGCACCTCGGCGCCCTGGTCACCGACTTCAGCCTGATCAAGCCCGGCGCCCTGCACCAGGCCACCGGCGGCTACCTGGTGCTGGACGCGCGCAAGCTGCTCATGCAGCCCTACGCCTGGGAGGGACTCAAGCGGGCGCTGCGCTCGCGGCGCATCCGCACCGACTCCCTGGCGCAGATGCTGTCGCTCACCAGCACCATCTCGCTCGACCCCGAGCCCATCCCCCTGGAGGTGAAGGTGGTGCTGGTCGGCGAGCGGCTGCTCTACTACCTGCTGTGCGAGTACGACCCGGACTTCCGCGAGCTGTTCAAGGTGGTGGCGGATTTCGAGGACGACCTGCCGCGCGCCGGCGATACCCCGCTGCTCTATGCCAGGCTGATCGCCACCCTGGCGCGCAAGGAGCGGCTGCTGCCGTTCGACCAGGGCGCCTGCGCCCGGCTCATCGAGCAGGCCGCGCGCGAGGCGGATGACGCCGAGCGCTTGTCCACCCACATGCAGGGCCTGCTCGACCTGATGCGCGAGGCCGATTTCCTCGCCCGGCAGGCCGATGCCGCCAGGGTGGCGGCACAGGAGGTGCAGGCCGCCATCGAAGCGCGCGAGCGGCGCACCGGCCGGCTGCGCGGCCGCCTGCGCGACGCCATCCTGCGCGAGACGCTGCGCATCGAGACCAGCGGCGGGCGCGTCGGCCAGGCCAACGGCCTGTCGGTCATCGACCTGGGCGACAGCCGCTTCGCCCACCCCACCCGCATCACCGCCAACGTTCGCCTCGGCGAGGGCGAGGTGGTGGACATCCAGCGCGAGGTCGATCTGGGCGGCGCCATCCACTCCAAGGGCGTGCTCATCCTGAGCGCCTTCCTGGCCACCCGCTACGCCAGCCAGCTGCCCCTGTCGCTGGCCGCCACGCTGACCTTCGAGCAGACCTACGGCGAGGTGGAGGGCGACTCCGCCTCCATGGCCGAGCTGTGCGTGCTGCTCTCCGCCCTGGGCGGCCTGCCCATCCTGCAGGGGCGGGCGATCACCGGCTCGGTCGATCAGCACGGCCACATGCAGGCCATCGGCGGGGTGAACGAGAAGATCGAGGGCTTCTTCGACATCTGCGCGGCGCGTGGGCTGACCGGCGAGCAGGGCGTGGTCATCCCGGAGGCCAACGTCAAGCACCTGATGCTGCGCGCCGACGTGGTGACCGCCTGCGCCGAGGGGCGCTTCCACGTCTGGGCGACGCGGGACGTCGACGAGGCCGTCGAGCTGCTCACCGGCACCCCGGCCGGCGCGCCGGACGACAACGGCGTGGTGCCCGAGGGGTCGGTCAACTACCTGGTGGCGGCCCGCCTGATCCAGTATTCCAGCCTGCGCCAGGCCTTCAGCGGCTTGCAGGAGAAGCCCCGCGGCCGGCGCGCGCCGAAGAAGAAATGACACGGCAGGACACCGGCATCCGCCGCATCCTGGTCGCCCTGAGCGGCGCCGGCGAGGAACTGGGCTGGATCGAGGCGGCGGCCGACCTGGCCGTCTCGCTGGAGGCGGAGCTGGCCGCCCTGTTCGTCGAGGACGTCGACCTGCTGCGCGCCAGCCGGCTGCCCAGCATGCGCGAGATGGGCCGCCAGAGCGCCCAGCTGCGCGACATGCAGAGCGCCCGCCTGGAGCAGTCCCTGCGCGCCGTCGCGCGGCGCTTCGAGGAGGCCATGCAGCGCGCCGCGCAGGTGCGCACGCTGCGCTGTTCCTTCCAGGTCGTGCAGGGCAAGCCCCTGGCCGCGGTCCTCTCGCGGGCCGGGAACCTCGACGTGGTGCTGGTCGGCCGGCGGGCCGCCCCGCCGGCGGCGTCCCCCCGCCCGGTCGCGGTGCTGTTCGACGGCAGCATGGCGGCCGCCGCCACCCTGGCGGTGGCCCTGCGCCTCGCCCACGCCGAAGGTCGCGCCTGTGTGGTGCTGATCGCGGCGGCGGACGCGGACAGCTATCGGGAACACCTGGAGCAGGCGCGCTGGGCGATCGGCGGGCGCGGCGACGCCTCGGTGCAGCGCCTCGCGGACAGCGAGCCGGGTGCGCTGTCCGCGGCGGCCAACCGGCTGCGCGTCGCGGCCCTGCTGCTGCCGGCCGCCTACGCGGAGGGCAGCGCGGCGCGCATCGACGCCTTGCGCGCCGCGCTGCGCTGCGACCTGCTGCTGGTCGCCTAGCGCAGCAGGCGCCGCCGGGTCAGCCTCAGTGCCGCCAGGTAGCCCGCCGCGGCGTAGGCGAGCAGGACGAGGACATTGAGCAGCGGCGCGTCCGGCCAGTGCCCCAGCACCAGGGGCCGGGCCAGGGCGATGGCGTGCGTCAGTGGTAGCCACTGGGCGGCCGCCGCCAGCCAGGCGGGCAGGGCGTCGGTGGGGTAGAACACGCCGGAGAGCAGCACCATGGGCGTGATGACCAGCGTGAAGTAGTACAGGAAGAAGTCGTAGTTGGGCGCCACGGCGTTGACCATCAGGCCCAGGCCCGCGAAGCACAGCCCGGTGAGGACGATCACCGGCAGCAGCCAGGGCGTCAGCCAGAAGTCGGTATACAGGCCCAGGGCCCAGATCACGGCCAGGATGGCCAGGCCGGAGAGCAGGCTCTTGGAGGCGGCCCAGATCAGTTCGCCGAGCAGGATATCGTCCAGGGTCAGGGGGGTGTTGAGGATGGCGTCCCAGGTCTTCTGCACGTGCATGCGCGAGAAGGCCGAGTAGAGGGTCTCGAAGGTGGCGCTGTTCATGACGCTGTAGGCCAGCGTGCCGGCAGCCAGGAAGGTGAGATAGGGCACGCCGTCGACCTCGCCGAGGAACTGGCCGAGGCCGTAGCCGAGGCCCAGCATGTAGAGCAGGGGGTCGGCCAGGTTGCCGAGGATGGAAGGGGCGGCGAGCTTGCGCCAGACGTCGAAGTTGCGTCGCCAGACAGGTAGCCACTTCAGTGAGGGGTGAGGCGTAAGGGGTGAGGAGTCACCCGCGTGCCCGGCTTGATTGGTTTTCCTCACTCTTTTCTCCTCACCCCTCACTAATCCCTCAGGTCCCGTCCGGTGAGTTTCAGGAAGACGTCCTCCAGGTTGGCGGGCCGGTGCAGGTAGCGCAGGCCCGGGCGGCCCTCCAGCTTGCGCACCACCGCCTGGGGATCATCGGCGTAGCAGAACAGGGTCTCGCCGGCCTGCTCGCAGCGCCGGCACAGCCGATCGGCGCAGCCCTGCCAGTCGGCCGCGCCCTCGCCGTAGACCTCCACCACGTGCGGCTCGATGTGTCCGGCGATGAGCGCGCGCGGCGACCCCTCGGCGATGATGCGGCCGCGGTCGATGATGCTGATCACGTCGCACAGCCGCTCCGCCTCGTCCATGAAGTGGGTGGTGAGCAACAGGGTCTTGCCGCGCGCGATCAGCCGGCGCAGGCCCTGCCAGACCAGGTGGCGGGCCTGCGGGTCGAGGCCGGTGGTCGGTTCGTCCAGGACGACGAATTCCGGGTCGTTGATCAGCGCGCGGGCCAGGGTCAGGCGCCGCTTCATGCCGCCGGACAGGGCCGGCACGCGGGCGTCGGCCTTGCCCGCCAGGCCGGCGAACTCCAGCAGCCCGGGCAAGCGCGCCTCGATCTCGGCGCGGCGCAAGCCGAAGAAGCGGCCATAGGCGAGCAGGTTCTCGCGCACGCTGAAGTCCGGGTCCAGGCTGTCGGTCTGCGGCACCACGCCCACCCGCCGGCGGGCCGCGGAGGCCTCGGCGGGAATGGCGTGGCCGAGCAGGCGGATCTCGCCGGCATCCGCCTCGACCAGACCCAGGGCCAGGCGCAGGGTGGTGGTCTTGCCGGCGCCGTTGGGGCCGAGCAGGCCATGGCAGCGACCCGGCGCGATCTCCAGGTCGAGGCGGTCGACCACGGCGGCGTCGCCGTAGCGCTTGGTCAGCCCGGCGAGTCTCAGCGGCGACACAGGTCGGTCACCAGGCGCCGGAGTTCCACCAGCCGGCCGTGGAAGAAGTGGTCCGCGCCGGCGATCACGTGCAGGCGGATGGCGTGCCGGCGCGCGTAGTCCTCGACGGCAGCGAGCGGCACCAGTTCGTCCAGCTCGCCGTGCACGATGTCGGCGCGGATGGGGGACGGCTCGAACGGGTACATGGTTACCGCCGGGCCGACCATGATCAGCCGCTCGGCCGGCAGACGTCGGGCCACGCGCTGCTGCACGTAGGCGCCGAAGGAGAAGCCGAGCAGGGACCAGGCGACCCCCGGGTAGTGGGCGCCGACCGCCGCCGCGACGGCGAGCAGGTCGTCGGTCTCGCCTTGGCCATGGTCGAATTCCCCGTCGCTGGCGCCGACGCCGCGGAAGTTGGGCCGCACCGCCACGTAGCCATTGGCCAGGGCGGCGCGGGACAGGGTGTAGACCACCTTGTTGTCCAGGGTGCCGCCGTGCAGGGGGTGGGGGTGGGCGATCAGGGCGAGGCCGGCGCGCTCCGCGTCGGGAACCTCGACGAGGGCCTCCACGACGCCGCCCTCGGGGCGCTTGATGCGCAGACGCTGGTGCTTCAATCCAGCTTCAGTCGCTCGACCACCTGGCCGTCGCGCAGGTGGGACTCGACGATCTCGTCGATGTCGGCCCGGTCCACGTAGGTGTACCAGACCGCGTCCGGGTAGACCACGCAGACGGGGCCCTCGGCGCAACGGTCGAAACAGCCGGCGCGGTTCACCCGGCAGTCGCCGCCCTTGCCGTGCAGGCCCAATTGCTTGGCCCGCTTCTTGGCGTGTTCGAACATCGCCTCGGCGTCGTGGTCCGCGCAGCAGGCGCCGCCGTCCTCGCGCACGTTCAGGCAGAAAAACAGATGGTGCTTGTAGTGGCTCATGTCGGCTCGCCCGCGTCCAGTTCGTCGTACTTGGCGCAAGTACCGCGGGCCTTCTCCACCGGGTACTTGCGCGCGTTGATGGCCAGCTTGTCGCGGGCCGCCTCGATCAGGTCGACCTCCAGCAGGTTGGCCAGGCTCACCAGGTAGATCAGCACGTCGGCCATCTCCTGGCGCACCGCCTCGCGCTTGGCCGGCGGCAGATCCAGGCTCTGCTCCGGGGTGAGCCACTGGAAGGGCTCCAGCAGCTCGGCCGCCTCGACGATCAGCGCGGCGGTGAGGTTCTTGGGGTTATGGTAGAGCTGCCAGTCGCGCTCCCGTCCGAATTCGCGCACGGCCTGGGCGAGCTCCTGCAGGGTGTGGATGGGCATGGCGTTCCCTCGGAGACGGTCGCAGTTTATCACCCGCGGCCTGCAGTTTTTTCCGGGCCTGCCGTTAATCAATGCGGACCGGGCTCTATGGCATAATCCGCCCGGACTCGTAACGACACGATGAAGGGGTTAGCCATGAAACGCCTGCTGTTCCCTGCGTTGCTCGCCATTGTCGCGGGCTGCGCCAACCAGCCAGACTATCCGCCGGCGCCGGCCAAGTCCGCCGCGGTCGCGGAGTGGAACTATCTGCTCGGTCCCGGCGACTCGGTCAACGTCTTCGTCTGGGGCAATCCGGAGGTGAGCGGCTCCTTCCCCATCCGATGCAAGAGACTCTGGAGCAGTTGCTGGGCTACCTGAGGGGGGTCTGGCGGCGACGGTGGCTGGCCTTGATCGTCGCCTGGGTGGTGACCGTCGTCGGCGAGGCGGCCAAGCCGCAGACCCTCAACTATCGCGAGAACATGTCGTTAATCGACGTGATGATCACGGTCGGCGGCATCACCGACTTCGCCGCCGGCAACAAGGCCACCGTCCTGCGCGTCACCGACGGCAAGGCCCAGCAGTTTGGCGTGCGCCTGGAGGACCTGGTCAAGGCGGGCGACATCTCCGCCAATGTGGAGATGCAGCCCGGCGACGTCCTGATCATCCCCGAGAGCTGGTTCTGAATCCATGCCGGCCACCATGCCCTGGCCGGCGCAACCTACAGGCGTGTAAATGCAAGAGACTCTGGAGCAGTTGCTGGGCTACCTGAGGGGGGTCTGGCGGCGACGGTGGCTGGCCTTGATCGTCGCCTGGGTGGTGACCGTCGTCGGC
>JALOTG010000285.1 GCA_025458005.1 Thiobacillaceae bacterium | reverse complement strand
CAAACCGAGCTGTTCGGCACCCTCACCGTCTCGGATCTGCAGCTGATGGCCGGCGTGCTGCGCGGCACCGGCACGGTGGTGGGCGACGTCCACAACACCGGCGGCACCATCATCGTCGGCGCCTCGCCGGGCAAGCTGAGCATCGACGGCGATCTGGCGCTCGGCGCGGGCGGCGAACTGCGGATGGAAATCGACGGCAACCAGCAGGGTGTCGGCTACGATTGGCTCGCCGTCAGCGGGAATGTCGCCCTCGCGGGGCTACTCCGGCTCGACGTCAACTACATCCCCCAGGCCGGCGACAGCTTCGTCCTCGTCACCAGCGATCATGGCGTCATCACGGGCGAATTCGACAGCATCCTGGTCAACGGCTGGACCGCCCTGCCCACCTACGCCGGCGGCAGCCTCACCCTGACGCTCGCCCCCATCCCCGAGCCCGAGACCTGGGCCATGCTGCTGGCCGGCCTTGGCCTGCTCGGCTGGCGGCTGACGCGCCGCCGGGGCTGAGCGCCGTCGCCCTCGAGCCGGCGGCCGTTTGCGATCGGCATGACGTGGATGACTCGCCGGACATCGAAGAGCTTAACCGTAACATTTTGATTGTATTAATTAATATTATTTCGTCGAGCGCCGCCGCTGACCTAACATGAATACCGCGCCGGCGCGGAAACAAACAATGGCGCATGTCCGGACCGGGATCGCGAGGTACCGCTGACCCCACGGAGCCATTTCGATCGAGACCTCGCGAGTCCCGGTCCGCAATGTCATCGAGTTGCACTTCACGCTCACGCATTCTTGACGAGGAAGGAGACACACCATGCAGCTCAGGATCACTCCGCTCGACCCCACACATCCGGCCCTGTCCGGTCTTCTCGCCCTGTCCGGTCTTCTCGCCCTGTTCGCCCTGTTCGCCGTGTCCGCCCCCGCCCATGCGGCGATGAGCTACTCGACGGAGGCCCGATGCATCGATGACGGCGTCACCAAGCATTCGGAGCCGGGCGGATCGATCTCCCGCTGCGAGTGGACCGTCAATCGCGCCGGCCTCAACGCCCGTTCTGGCTCCGCCACCGGCAGCGTGATGGTGGTGGGCGGCCCACGCAGGGTGGGCATCAACGCGACCACGAATGCGTCGCTGACCTACAGCGCCTTCCCGACCGTGTTCGGCACCGAGATCAAGGGCGCGATCACGCTGACGGACCGGTTCCGGATCAACAGCGCGCGCGACTTCTTCAATCGCCCCTTCGACCAGGGCATGATGGAGATCGATCTGCTCCTGTCAGGTTCCATTTCGATGACCGGCAGCGACGATTTCCACGACAACTTCAACTCCGCCCTGCTCAAGTATACGGTCGCCGCCAGCGGCTCCGGAACAGGCGGCGGCGGCAGCGGCGACGAGGCCGGACTGGTCTTCGTCGACCACCTCGATCCCGGCACCCAACTGATCTCCGCCCCGATCTCGCTCAGCATTCCCTGGGAGGCGGACGTGGACATCTCCGTTCTCATGAGCCTCGACGGCAGCATTTACACCACCCTCACTCAGTACGGCAGCGCCATCGGCAGCATCCAGTTCGGCAACACGCTGGAGTGGCTGGGGATCAGCAAGGTCACCGACATGCACGGCAACCCCGCGGCCGCGTTCACGGCGATGAGCCCGGATACGGGCGTGGTGTGGGGGGAGCTGGCAGCGCCGGTGCCCGTACCCGCCCCGGTCTGGCTATTCGCGGCAGGGCTGCCTATGCTGTGGCGGGCACAGCGACGGCACGGCTAGCCCGATGAGCCTGGGCGCGTTGCGGCGACAACGGGCCCTGCAAAATTCACTCGGCCGATCCAGGCAGGGGCCACGCCGCGGACTTCAATCACCGCCTTCGTCCCGATACAGCGGCAGCGCCGCGATGCGCCGCTCGATCTCGGCCAGCAGGCGCCGATAGCCCACGCCGCCGACGCCGCCATACTGGCGCGCGAAGACGCCGGGAGGGATGAACTCGGGCAGGTCGCGGATCGGCGGGATGAACAGCGCCTCGTCGGCCGTGCCGGCCAGCTTCCGCTGCACGCGCCGGGCCGACTCGGGCGAGGCGGTGGCCAGGCGGCCGAAGCGGGCGCCGGCCCGGTCGATGGCCAGGTCGTTGAAGCTGAAGCCGCTGCCGCCCTGGGTGTCGCGCACCTCCTTGAACAGGCCGGCCCGGTCCGCCAGGTCCTCGCCGGCGATGGCGGCCAGGGCGGCGGACAGGGTGAAGTGCTGGACGAAATCGCCCCGCCCGGCAAGCGTGAGACCCCACAGCCTGGGCTGGCCCCGTCCCGGCAGGCCCAGCCGCACCCCGTTCAGCGCCTCGGCCAGGACGATGAGCAGGGCGCGGTTCTCCGCCACCGGGTCCTCCTGCGCGGATCGTTCCCGGGCCAGCACCAGAAGTTCGCCGAGCAGGGTCGGAAAGCCGGGCCGGGGGCGGGTGACCGCCAGTTCCGCCAGCCGGTCGCGATAGGCGGCCATCTGATCGGGACGCACGCCGGCCAGCTGCAGCCGGGCGGCCGCCAGGGCGGCCTGGGCATTGGGGTCGCTCCAGTCCAGGACGAGGCGCAGCCGCCCCGCCTCGACATCGACGGACTTGAGCAGGCCCTCGGCCGCGGCCAGATGGGCCGCGTAGGCGGTCCGTTCCAGCAGGGCCCGGCCGAGCGGCCGGGCGATCCAGAGGGGGACGCGCACGTCGCCGAGTTCGACCCGTGCAAGGGTCACGCCTTGCCCTGTCGGCGTAAAGCCCAGACCGGCATTGAGATAGCGTCTGGACAGGGGGGCGGGAAGCGCCAGCGACAGTCGCAGGCTGACGTCGCCGGCGCCCAGCACGGCCCGCACCCCGACCGGCAGCGTCCGGCCGAGCAGGTAGCCGAGGCCCAGCTCCAGATCCCGCGCCGTGAGGGTCAGCTCGCGGCGCCCCCCCGCGTTCACCCCTTCGGGCACCAGCTGGCGGTAGACGCGGCGGCCCCGCTCCAGGTCGCGGGCGGACGGCGCGGCGGCCAGGGGCACCTCGGGCAGAAAGGTGACGGCCTGGGCCAGGATCCAGGCCGTCG
>JALOTG010000284.1 GCA_025458005.1 Thiobacillaceae bacterium | reverse complement strand
CAGTGACAGCAGCAGATCGAGCCAGGCGTCCAGCATGCTGTCGTCCAGCGGCGCATCGATCACCAGGCAAAAGGTCCGAATCCGTTCGTCGTGGCGGTTCGGGTCATGGTCGTGTGGGTGGTCCGGGTGCGCATGGTCTCCAGCTCGGTGCCCCAGGTCCGGTCCGTTGCCAGGGTCATGGGAACCGTCATGCCCGTGGTCATGTCCATCGCCACGCGAATGGTCGCGCCCGTCGTCGTCCAAATGGTCATGCCGGGCAGCCGGCGGCAGCGGGCCCTTTCCAACGGCGCCCGGATAGGCCTCCGCATTCAGCCAGCGGGCCAGGTCCACGTTCTTCTCCGCCGGGTTGAACAGCCCGAGCCCGAGCACGGCGGCGGGCTCGACAACACCATTTAGAATCTGGATGCGCCGCGCCGCCGGATTGATCGCGAGCAGGCGCCGCTCCAATGTGCCGATGGTCGCGGCGTCCGCCAAATCCGCTTTGGTGAGCAGCAGGCAATCGGCGACGGCCGCCTGCTTCATGGCCTCCCACTGGTCATCCAGGGTCCGCCCGCCGCAGGTCATGTCCAGCGTCGTCACGACGCCATCGAGCCGATAGTGAATGATTGGCGCGGGATCGGCCAGCCCGGTGGTCTCGATGACCACCCGGTCGAACTGGCGCTCGCCGCCGCGCGCGAAACGCCAGGTCGCGTCCTTCAGCGTGGCAATCAGGTCGCCGCGCACGGTGCAGCACAGACAGCCGCTGGACATCTCGACTACGGTGTCGTCGGCGACCCGGCTCACCAGCAGGTGATCCAGCCCCACCTCGCCGAACTCGTTGATGATCACCAGGGTGCGCGCGAGCGCGGGCTGGCGCACCAGATGATTCAGGACAGTGGTTTTGCCGCTGCCGAGAAAGCCGGTCAGCAGCGTCACTGGGATGCGTGATTCGGTCATGGTGAATGGCATCAGCCCTGGTTGGAATGTCTGAATCTCAGCGTCCGGCGTTCGCCTGGCGCTCGCGGATCTCGCGCCGCTCCTGTACCTCCACACAGAGGGTTGCCACCGGACGGGCCTGCAGGCGGGCCAGGCCGATGGGCTCGCCGGTCTCCTCGCACCAGCCGTAGCTGCCGGCTTCGATGCGGGCCAGCGCCGTGTCGATCTTGCCAAGCAGCTTGCGGTAGCGGTCGCGGGTGCGCAGGTCCAGGGTCTGGCTCGCCTCGCGGCTGGCCCGGTCGATCTCGTCGCCGACCTCGCGGTGGCTCTCGTCGCGCAGTTGTTCCAGCGTCTGTTGTGCCTCGTCCAACAGCGAGGCCCGCCAATCCAGAAGCTGGCGCTTGAAGTACGCCAATTGCCGCGGGCCCATGTAGGTTTCGTCGGCGGGCGGACCGGTGTTTGCTGCGCCAGGGTCCGGCGCAGTCGTCTCGATTTCAATCTGTTGCATGGTAGATACCCTTCCCGGAAAGCAACCCGGGGTCTGACAATGGAAAGGGCTCAAGAGCGGTCATCGCGCCGCGCCCCGGTCGCCACTCCGGCGCCGGTCTCAAGCTCCGCCGCGGCCTGCCGGAACCAGCCCAGGACCCGCTCCAGGTGCCCCTGGCCATAGGTCTGCGCGAAGCGCCGCGTCTCCTCCGCGCCCCCATGCGAGAACGCGGATACGCCCCTGTGCAAAACCCCGGGTCAGCGGGAGGCTGCACTTGACCTCGATGCAACAGCGCCAGCTTGCGTAGCTGGTGGGGCTGACCTCATCGGGGTGGCGGTACGGGGCATCCCCATCAGCTCGCCTCGTCGAACAAGTCGGCAATGGCGATCGGTGGCACACCGCCGGAAAACAGGGCCGTCCAGGCCTGTTCGGCCGCAATGGGTGTGGGCAGGACCTGAAGGCCGAGCCCGACAACGGCGGCGATGAGCGGTCTCAGGTCCTCGCCGCGATGCTGATTGAAAACGACACGGGTGCGGGGTACCGCAGCGCCGACGCGCAGATCGGCGAGGATCTGCGCCACGTCCTCCAGTGCCCAAAGGTCCGGCAGGGCGGGACGCACCGGGATGATCAGGCGATCGGCGCCGATCAGTGTGTCCATGGTCGCGCTCGTGATGGTTGGAGGACAGTCAAGCACCAGGTGGTCGAAGCCTGGCATGCGACCGGCGAGGCTGCGCCAAATCGTGGCGCCGGACGCGCCGCGCACGACCAGGCCCCAGCGCGCGGCAAAGCGCTCACCCCAGGCGGTGGCGGTGCCTTGGGGATCGGTATCGAGCAGCAGGACGCGCTGGCCGTCCATGGCCAGGCGGAGCGCATAGGCAATGGCCAAGGTGGTCTTGCCGGTGCCGCCCTTCCGATGCCAGAAGACGGTCCGCCGCGGGTCGGGTGCAGGTGCCCTCACTGGCCGACCGACGGGGACCCGGCAGGAGAGGGTGTCGGCCCGCTGGCGCTCGGGTGGCCTGGTGCGGTCGGCGGCAGTGCCTCGATCTGGCGGACAATGGCCGCAATCTTGCCGTGCAGCTCGGCGTCGCGGGCATGGGTGGCGGCCTGTGCGGCATGCTTGGCCGCCATCTGCGCGTGTTGCGCGTCGAGCGCGACCGTGTCGGCGCCGCCCGCGAGCGCCTGCTCATGGGCGGTGATCGCCGCGCCGTGCGCGCCCATTTCGGTGGCCTCTGCGGCGATCTCACCGCGGTGCTGGCTGATCAGCCATAACAGCTTGTAGGCCGCCGCTTCGGCGGCAAGGTGCCCGGTCTCGGCGTCGGCATTTTCCGCGCTCCAGCGGGCGTGGTTCTGGGCCCAGGTCGCGTGCTCGGCTTGCATCGTGGCGAGGTCGGCACAGGCCGCGTGGTTGGTGGCCAGCCCAGCCGCGGCGGCAACCAGGGCGACGACCAGCCGTGGCGCATTGCGCGAACGGTTGCAGTGGAACAAGGTCATGACAGTCTCCGGCGGTGGTTGAGATCAGGTGGAGTAACAGAACGACATCATGCGTCGGCGCCCGGGCCGGAGCCCGCCCGGCGGAGCGCGCCGATCAGGCCGCCAAGCGCCAGGCATACCGCGGCCAGCAGCGGACCGAACGGCTGATCGAGCCCCAGGGCGAGTACGAAGGTGCTGAGATAGGCCAAGACCCCGATCAGTCCGGCGAGCCAGAGGGTCCAGGCCCACCCGGATGCGACCTGAATGGCGGCCCAGGCGGGGATCAGGACCAGGGCGGCGGTGAAGCGGTAGCAGCGATCAGGGCGGTCGGTCATGAGGTCGGTCCCGGTTGGGGTCTTGGGGGGTCGGGTGGCGTCGCTGGGATCAGCCGCTCAGGTGTCTGCGGGCCAGCAGCCGGGAGGTGACGAGCCCCCGGGGTCCGGCCAGGAGCGAGATCAGGTACAGGGCCCCGATGGACAGGACGATGGCCGGTCCGGCGGCGAGGCCCAGGTGGTAAGAACCGAGCAGCCCGGCCATGGAGCCTAAGAAGGCGACGGCCACCGCCACCGCGAGCAGGGCGCCGATCCCCCGCGCCCAGAACCGGGCCGCCGCCGCGGGCAGGATGGCCATCCCCACCGCCAGCAGGGTCCCCAGGGCCTGGAAGCCGGCCACCAGGTTCAGCACCACCAGCACTAAGAAGGCGAAATGCACCGGGGCGCTGGTCCGACTCACAGAGCGCAGGAAGCCCGGGTCCACGCACTCCGCCACCAGGGGGCGAAGGATTAACGCCAGGGC
>JALOTG010000112.1 GCA_025458005.1 Thiobacillaceae bacterium | reverse complement strand
CGGCCAGTCGCATGGGCAGCGGCGACGAGGCCGGCGCCATCGAGGCATTGTCCAAGGCAGCCGAACTGGATACCGCTTCCGCGCGGCCCGACGTACTGCTCGTCCTCTCGCACCTCAGGGCGAAGCGCTTTGCCGAAGCTCTCGCGGTTGTGGATCAACTGGAAAAGGAGCGGCCCAACGATCCTTTGATCCATAACCTGCGCGGCACCATCCATATCGCCCGGAATGACAGAGTTCAGGCACGGACGCATTTCTCCAAGGCCCTGCAAGTCAAGCCCGACTTTTTTCCGGCGGCGTCGAATCTGGCTCTGCTGGACATGACGGACAAGGACACCAAGGCGGCGCGTTCCCGTTTCGAACAACTGCTCAAGCATGCCCCCAAGGAAAGCCGTGCCTGGCTGGCTCTGGCCGCCTTGGACGCGCGTGAAAAGGATGAGGCCGGATATCTTGCGAACCTGGAGAAAGCCAAACAGGCCGACAATAAAAATGTTCAGGTCCATCTCCTGCTGGCCCGCTACTGGCTGCAAAAGCAGGATGGCGGCAAAGCCCTGTCCGCCGCGCGCGAGGGCCTGAACTCCACCGGACGACAGGAATTCCAGGAGTGGGTCGGCTTGTCTCAACTGCTACTGAATGACCATGCCAATGCCGCAGGTACATTCAGCCGCTGGGCGGAGAGCAATCCCAACAACCCGATGGCCTATTTTCGGCTGGCACAGGCACAGATGCGTGGCAACGACAACAAAGCGGCGCTCCAGTCCCTGGACAAGGCCCTGGCGCTACGCGCGGATTTTCCTGACGCGAGCCTGAACAAGGCCATGATCCTCACTCGCCTGGGCCGTTCCACGGAAGCCATCAAGATCGCCCGGTCCGTTCAGGCCAGCGCTCCGAAGGCGGTCTCTGGTTACCTGCTGGAAGCAGACATACTTTCCCATGACAAGAAACATACCGAAGCCGCAAAGCTCTATGCCAAATCCGCCCAGCTTTCCGGCCGTGGGCAGTTGCTCGGACGCGCCTATCAAGCCTATATCTCCGCAGGCCAGCCGCAGGAAGGAGAAAAACTCCTCGAACAGTGGCTCCGCGACCATCCGAAAGACCTGGCGGCCCGACATGAATTGGCCAGGGGCCAACTGCAGATCAACCGCCTGAGGGAAGCTTCCGAGAATTACCGCGTACTCATCCGCGCCAACCCCCAAGACTTGGTCGCCTACAACAATCTGGCATGGGCGCTGGGAGAACTGAAAGCTCCGGATGCGCTCGGCATTGCCGAACAGGCCCTCAAGCTGGCACCGCAAAACGCCGCCGTACTGGACACCTATGGCTGGCAGTTGACGCAAGCGGGGCAGGCAAAACGCGGCCTGCCCTACTTGCGCGATGCGCTGAACCGTAACCCCGACAACCCGGACATACGCTGGCATCTGGCGGTCGCCCTTGAAAAAACCGGAGACCGCGAGGCAGCGATCGTCGAACTTGATCGCTTGTTGGCCAGCCGCGCGCAGTTCAGCCACGAATCCCAGGCGCGCGATCTTTTGGCACGGCTGAAGGGAACCGCGCGATGATGGCCAAGCCCGGCTCCACGGCATGTTCCGGCATATAACGACGCAACTCACCAGGGATAAATTCATGAGAGCGCATCGATCTTTTTCCCTTTCCACCCTTGCCATGCTCGCCCTGCTGACCCTGGCGGGCTGCGGCAAGAGCCCGGAGAGCCGGCTGGAAGACGCCAAAGCGGCCTATCAGGCTGCGGACTACAAGACCGCTACCATAGAACTCAAGAACGTCCTGGAGGAAGCCCCCGAAAACATGGAGGCAAGGCTGTTGATCGGCCGTTCCCTGCAGGCCCAGGAACAGTGGAGCGAAAGCGAGAAACACCTGAAAAAGGCTTTGGAACTGGGCGCATCGGCTGAGCAGATCCTGCCCTGGCTGGCCCACACCCTGAACCGCCAAGGCAAACACCAGGAGGTCGTCGAACTGAAACCGCCCTCAGTCGGCCTGGGCTCCAAGTCCTTGGCATCCCTGCTGGCCGAGCGAGCCAATGCCTACCTGTCCCTGAAGAATCCCGCTGTTGCCAATAGCGTGATCGAGGAAGCCGAGCGCGTCATCGCCAATTCGGGTTCCGCCGAGCCCTTCCCTCCTCTCCTGCTCGCCAGGGCACGTCTGGCCTTCATGCAAGGCAACGCCGGAGCAGCCGAGGAGTGGATTGGCGCGGCATTGCGGCAAGACCCGAACGACGTTGATTCGTTGTACATGCGGGCGAATCTCCTGCTGGCCAAAGGCAACAAGCCCGAAGCGATCAAAACCTACCAGCGCATTACCGAACTGAAGCCGGGAGATACCCTGACCCATCTGTCGATCGCCGAGCTGACCCTGCAGTCCGCCGACCTCAAGTCCGCCGAGAGCGCCATCGCGGCGGCGGAAAGGAATGGCGGCAATCCGATCCTGGTCAGCTACTCGCGTGCACGGCTCGAATACGCCAAGGGCAACATGAAAGCGGCGCAGGAGGCCTTGCAGCAGGTGTTGCGCGGCAAATCCGACCACATGCCCTCGCTCCTGCTGCATGCCGCCATCAATTACGAACTCGGCAATTACGAGCAAAGCCTGAAGAGTGCTTCCCTGGTCCTGGCCCAGCATCGCGACAACGTCCATGCCGCGCGGTTGGTCGCCGCCAGCCAGTTGCGCAGGGGCGAACCCAAAGCCGCGCTGGAGCAGGTTCTCCCTCTGCTCAAGGCTGCTCCGGAAGAGGCCGCGCTGCATGCCCTGGCCGGAGAAGCCTACCTGCTGTCCCGGCAATACGCGAAAGCCATGGAGCATCTGGACAGGGCCGCGCAGATCAAGCCGGCAGACAGCAGCATCCGGCAACTCCAGGCGCAAGGCAACATCGCCCTGGGACGCGTCGATCAGGCCGTGAAGGAACTGGAACGTTCGGCGGAGATGAGCGATCAGCCCGGCGCCGACATGCCGCTGATCCTGACGCTGCTGCGGCAGCAACGCTACGACCAGGCCCTGCGAGCCATCGAAGTGCTTGAAAAGAAGCTGCCGGACAATCCGGTCACCCACAACCTGCGCGCGGCCGCTTACCTGGGCAAGAAGGATCATGCCGCGGCCAGGAAAGCCCTGGAACGCGCCTTGGCCGTGCAGCCGGACTTCCATCCCGCCGCCGCCAATCTGGCCAAGCTCGACCTGCTGGAAAACAAACCCGATGCCGCCCGTAAACGCTTCGAAGCCATCCTGGCGAAGGATCCCGGCAACGTAAGGGCGATGATGGACCTGGCCCGCATGGCCGCCGTGGAAAAGAACCGGCAGGCTTACGTGAGCTGGCTCGAACGCGCCGCCAAGGCGGACGGCCAGGCCATTCCGCCGCGCCAGGCCCTCGTCGAGTACCACATCCAGAACCAGGACGCCCGCAAGGCCCTGGCCGTGGCGCGGGAACTGGCCAACGCCCACCCGCGCAATCCCGCGGCACTCAACCTCCTGGGCAATGCCCAATTGGCATCCGGTGACACCACCAGCGCCTTGTCCACGTTCACCCGGGTCGCCGAACTCGCGCCCGCGTCGGCCGCCGCCCATTACCGACTGGGCCTGGCGCAAGCGCGGGCGGGCGCCCCCGCCAAAGCGCGGACCGCCTATGAACGCGCGCTCGCTATCCAGCCCGACCATGCCGATGCGCTGGACGGACTGATCCGGCTCGATCTGGCCGAGAACAAGCACGCCGCCGCCCTCGCGCGTACCCGCGCCCTGCAGAGCGCGATGCCCACGTCGCCGCTGGGGCCCGAGCGCGAGGGCCGCATCCTGATGCTGCAAAAACAGTATGCGGCCGCGGCGCAGGCGTTCGACAAGGCGCTCACCCGTGGGGCCGGCAGCGCCACCCTGATCGAGTTGCACAAGGCCCTGCTGCTGGCCGGCAACGCCGCGGCGGCGGAACAACGCCTCTCCAGGTGGATGCAGAGTCACCCCAGGGACGAGGTCATCCTGGCCTACGCCGCCGAGCAGCAGTTGAGAAACCGCCGATACCCCGCCGCCATCGCGCACTACCAGGCCCTGCTCAAGCTGCTGCCCAACAGCGTGCTAGCACACAACAATCTGGCCAACGCCTATCTATTCACCCAGGACACCGCGAATGCCCTGGCCATGGCGGAAAAGGCCTACGCCCTCGATAAGAACAGCATTGCCGTACAGGACACCCTGGGCTGGATCCTGCTGCAGCGGGGCGAGACCCAACGCGCGCTGGAGCTGATCGGCGGCGCCCTGGCGAAGGCGCCCAAGTCCCCGGGCATCCGTTATCACCATGCGGTGGCCCTGGCCAAATCCGGCGATCGGGCACGGGCCAGAAAAGAAATCGAGAAGCTGCTCGGGGAAAACCCGGATTTCCCGGAAATCGAGAGTGCCAGGCGCTTCCTGAAGGAACCCTGATCACCGCGGCCGGTTTCGTTCACGCTTCCGGCGCGCCCTCCTGTCCGGGTGGGGCCTCGCCGGGCCGGCGCAGGCAGCGGGCCGGCACCCCGCCCCAGAATTCACCGGCGGCGATGCTCGTGCCGCTACGCACCACGGCGTTGGCCGCGACCACGGCATGCTCGCCCACCGTGACGCCGGGGTACACCACCGCGCCCACGCCGATGGTGGCGCCCTTGCGGATCAGCACCGGCGCCAGCAGGATGGATCCGCTGTTGATGGCGTGGGCGGTCACCACCGAGCCTTCGCCGATGATCGCCCCCTCCTCCAGACGGATGAGGTGGGGATCCACCAGCTTGCCGCCCAAGGCGACATCCCGGCCGATGCGCGCGCCGAACAGAACTTGCAGCAGCGGACGGAAAAACATGACGGTGAAGGGTTTGAGGGCACCGCAGCCGAATTCGTACAGCACCGTATAGAGCTTCCAGGCGGTGAAGCGCGGATCGTCCATGGCGATCAGGCCCTCGCCCAGGGGATAGGCGCGCAACAGCAGGCGGGCGCCGAGGGCGCAAAGCAGGCCGAAGGCGAGCAGGAACAGCAGCGCATCCGCGAGCACGTGGTAGGCCCCGAGGAAGGGGCGCGCGAATACCGAGGAAAACACTGCGGTTGCTCCCAGGGCAAGAGCCAGCAGCAGCCCCAGTGCCAGCGTGGAGAACAGATAGTCGAGGGGATGCGCTTTCATGACGGCCCGGATTCACGCGGAGCATGCAGCTTACCGGGCGTGCCGGCAATAAAAAAGGCCCCGTTCTGGACGGGGCCTTCTGCTTTGCGCACCGGCCCTTTGGCCGGATTGGCGCTCAGGCTTGCTTGCGACCGCGGCGGGCGACGGCGGCCAGACCGATCAGACCGATACCGAGCAGGCTCAGCATGCCGGGTTCCGGCACGGCCTTGATGCTCCGTACGGTGATGTCCACCGAGGGGAAGCTGGCGTTGCCGAAGCGGTTGATGTCCACCACCAGGGCACCCAGGTCGGTCAGATCGACGCCATCGCCAAATTGCTGGACCCGCACCTTACCGCCCTGTCCATCGGGATAGCAGAACCCACCGAGGAGATCCGCTTCAGAACAACCCGCTGTGTTGTCCGGCAACAGGAAAGCGCCAAAGTCGATGTAGTTGGTAAACGGGACCAAGTGCTGCTGGCCCTGCAAAGTGATCCTGGTCCAGTTGGCTGCATCGGTATAAGCACCGATCTCGAAGAAGAAGCCACCATCAGAATAGAAGGTCACGACTTCAAAGGCATCCAATACGCCACCCATGGTCAGGTCGATACCGCCTAGACCGGTGTAATCGATCGCGGTCGTGGAGTTGACAGTGCCGTCCCACTGGATTTGCGCACGGCCCTGGGTGCTGGGGTCGTTGGAAAGGTTGAAGCCATTGCTATTTGTGTAGGCTTGCACGGTGCCGGCTCCGGAAATCTTGCTCAGCCAGACTTCCCGCTCGCCACCCAGGATGTCACCAGCACCGCTGGAATAGGTACCGCCCTTGGCCGGGTTATTCAGGATGATGCCGGTATCGGTGGCATCGGCTAAAGCATCCCTGTACTCATTGATCACCAGACCATCGCCATCGAGACCCTGATTGCCCTGGAACAGATCGATGACCAGTTCCGCCTGCGCACCGAAGCTCGTCATCAGCGCGGCCATCGCGACTGCTAGCGTTTGCTTTTTCATGATTCATCTCCAAAAAAGAGGTTTTGAATTTAACTCGCTTACCGACTGACTTCGGTTTACGTGCCGAGATATAAGCCAGAACCGTGCCAACTTTTGCGTTGCATTAGCAATCAATGAGTTATCGGTGTTTTTCGGCGCCAGTCGGTCAGCGGGCCGGTCCAGCGTAAAAAAATCCGACACTTCTTACCCTCATCCGCGTTCGATCAGACCCGCGAGTTTCGCGCCAAGCCACGCGCCGGGGTTCCGCCCGGCGGCGGAGGCCGCCAGTCGCCGTGCGCGTGCCCTGTAACCCGGCTCATGCAGCAACCTGTCGACAGCCCGCCTCAGCGCCTCGCTTCCGGCGCGATCCGCGCGCAGGCTGAGGCCCGCCCCGTAAGCCTCGATGGCGCGCATGTTGAGGAACTGGTCCATGTTGCGGGCGATGCCGAGGACGGGCACGCCCGCGGCCAGGGCCTGGTTGGTGGAAGGGCTGCCGCCGTTGCACACCACCAGACAGGCGCTGCGGCACACCCGCTCTCCCGGCAGAAAGTCGAACAGGCGGACACGACCGGTCCGGGCGGCGGCGGGCACCGGCCGGCCCGCCGTGGCGAGGAGCACCGGCCGGCCGGTGCTTTCCAGCACGGGGATGAGCCGCGCCAGGACGCCCACGTCGCCTGAACTGCCCATGGTGACGTAGATCGGCGGGTCGTCCGCGAGGTCGGCCTCCTCCCATCCGCCCTTCTCCGGAGACCAGGCCACGGGCCCGAGAAAGTCCGCGGCCGGGCCGGGTTGGATTTCCGGATACAGCTCGGAAAAATTGGCGAACAGCCGCAGGTCGGCGTCGGTGTAACAACGCCGCAGATCGTAGCCCAGGGATGCCAGGCCGAAATGGGTGCGCAAGCGTTCCATGGGGCGCGCGTGCAGGCGCAGCGCCAGCGGTGCCAGCAGGCGAAAACCGGCGCTGGCGACCGCGATGGGTAGATATCGGGTCATGCCCAGCACCGGCAAGGGCGGTTGCAGGGGACGCTCCGGGCTCCAGTAGGCGTCGCAGACGGTGACATAGGGCACCCCGCGCAAGCGCGCGCTGACGCCGAGGGACAGGCGAAAATCACCGACGATGGCATCCGGCCGCACCGAGTCGATCAGCGCCAGATCCTGTTCCACGTATTGCCGGAGCGTCGCATAGTCATACAGGGGACGCCCCGCTTGCAGCCGTCGGGCGAACACCGAACCTTCCTGGCAGGCCAGATCCACTACTCCGAACGGCGCTCCGGAAGTGATCCAGCCATAACCCGGGGGGCGGGCAAAGGTGACCTCGTAGGCAGCGGGATCGAGGGCCCCGGCCAGCACCAGTGGACGGCCGACGTGGGCCAGAGTGGCGCCTTCGGCAAAGAACAGAACCTTGCGTCTGGGCACGGTCATGAAGTCGGTCGGCGGGTCGTGGTGACCTCAGGCCCTGTGCATCAGCGCGTCGACGGATTTGCGCAGGGAGCGCGCCCGGGGCGGGGGACCCATGCCAATTCGGCCCATGAAGAACAGGGCCTGCCGATCATTCCCCCGCAACAGCCCGGCCAGACGCTCGTCAAGGTCGCCGGCCCTGCCGAGGGCGGCGGCCGAGGCGCTGAACACACGGCCCTGCCTGTGATAACGCGTGAAAATAACGGGGGTCATTTCCGGCTGGACGTACAGTCCGAGGCTGGTGGCGGTAAGCCAGAAACGCTGCATGGCTCGGCCGGCACCCAGGTAGTCATCGATGTGACGCGGAGGTTCCGGCCCCAGCAGGGCAAAATGCGCGGCACAGGCCAGCCCCGGCAACAGGTCGAGCTGGATACGCGGAGGCAGATCGCCGAGAAAATAGGTGTTAAAAAATTCGACACGCGCCCAACTCCCCATGACCCAGCGCATGAAACGGGCCGTGAGCGGATCGACCCCCACCGCCTGGTCGGGGATGCGGTCTTCGCTATACCGCTTGCCCCACTCGATCACCGCGCGGTGCACGGCGTAGGCCTCGGGGATGGTCAAGCGGATTTTTGCGTTGTCGAACATGAAACGCGCCAGACGCCAGCGCATGGCCAGCCCTTCGAACCAGTCCACCCGGTAGCCGGGCGGCAGCGCGGCGTCCAGGGCCGCCTTGTGCGCGGGAGTCAGCGCACGGGTGGACATGGGTCGCCGCTGCACCACGCGTTGTTCCAAGAAGGGGATCAGAGGGTCCGGCACGAGGCCGGGGCGGGACGTGAAACGCACGTCGATGAGCGGCTGTTCGTCGGAGGACTCCGGCCGCCGCGCGATGTGGGCCTCTCTCCCTTCGCCGGTGGCGGCGATGGCAATGGTTTCCAGCAACGCTCCGACCGCCAGCTGGCTGGCGTGCCCATCCAGGTCGTAGACCACGTGGTCACGCGTGTCGAACGCGTGGATGAGCAGGTGTTCCTCGCCCAGCACCTCAAAACGCCAGGGCTGGGTGTTGTCGCCGCTGGGCGCCCAGCGCGCGAGCTCCAGAATACGCCGGAGGTGGGCGGGCAGAGGCTGATCAGGCATGTTCGGAGCCCGCCTCGGGCAGGATACCGAGCCA
The DNA here is from genome assembly GCA_025458005.1 of Thiobacillaceae bacterium. GTDB lineage: Bacteria > Pseudomonadota > Gammaproteobacteria > Burkholderiales > Thiobacillaceae > JALOTG01. Next base: position 733 of record JALOTG010000112.1, on the reverse strand, counting down.
TTCCCCACCATTGGTGATCAATTCCCATACCGGCGGGGCGACCACATGAATGTTGGCGGTGGCATCCGCCAGGGGAATCAGGCAGGGGACGCGCAGGCCGTGGTAATTCACGTCCGGGCCAATACGTTCGTAGAGCACGCCGAAGCGGGAAAGCAGGCGCAGCAGGGCGGGCTCCATGACGGCATAGCAGTGGCTGACGCCGTGTTCGTGGGCCATGCCCAGGATGGCCGCCATCAGCCCGAGGGAGATGTGGTTGAGGACGCGCCGCTCGTCCTCCTCGAAATAAATCTCCACGTCGTCGGCGACACCCGCCAGGGTGCCGGCTTCTCCGATACGCCGCTTGAACACCTTGGATACCGCGAAGCGCGAGATCTCGCCAAGGCGGACGCGCAGATCGGTGTCGAGCACCGGCTTGTCCAGGCTGCAATGACTCTCTATGGGGTAGATCGCTTGCGGCGAGCGGCGATCGGGCAGGATCAGCCGAGTGGTTGCGGCGTAGACGCCGGTGCGCCGGTGACGCACCAGGTAGTGGTCGGAACGCGCGTCGAACTCATCCTTCTCCATGCAGATGCGGCCATTGCCCGGGAAGTCCTGGCAGATGCAGCGGTCAGCGGACTCGAAGCCGGTCTCCAGAACGTACACCTGATAGCGCAATTGATAGACCTGATGGCGCAACTCCTCGGTGTCGGCGTGGATCAGCTCGAAAAATTCGTTGAAGGCCTCCCTCAGTCCC
>JALOTG010000283.1 GCA_025458005.1 Thiobacillaceae bacterium | reverse complement strand
TGGGTGAGGAGCCGGTCCAGGTTCTCCAGCATCGGCCGCAGCCCGCGCGGGGCCTGGGCCAGCAGGATGGAGAGGACGTTCAGATAGTTGCGGAACAGGTTCTCGTCGCCCAAGCGCTCGGCGGCGAGCGGGGCGGTGCCGGCGATCAGCGTCAGCACCTGGCCGGAGGTCTTGGAGGCCATCCCGAGGAGGAAATTGACCACGTCGGGCAGCACGTCCTCGCCGATGGCGCGGGCGACCTCGGGCATCTCCTGGACGTAGGTGACGACCAGCTCCTCGCCGCGCCCGAGGCTGTGCAGGGCCACCGCGCCCTTCAGGTAGTTGTCCAGCCCGCGCCCGGAGAAGACCCGACCGGCCTCGTGCCAGGAGGCGCGCAGGACCTCCTGCGCGTCGTGCGGCAGGTCATCGAGGAGCTCCTGGTACTCTTCTAGATGAATGGCCATCCTGCAGGTCCGGGATAGGGGTCTGACCCTGAAGGGCGCGTCAGACCCCGGCGCCGCCGGTCAGAAGTAGGTCGTCACCGCCGAGTCCAGGGCGTCGCGCATGTCGGGGTCGTCGGTGATCGGCCGCACCAGCGCCACCCGGCAGGCGGCGAGCGGCGGCACCCCTTTGGCGATCAGCGAGCCGGCGTAGATCAGCATGCGGGTCGACAGGCCCTCGTCGAGGCCGTGCCCCTTGAGGTTGCGGGCGCGCTCGCCGATGTGGACCAGGTTCTTCGCCACCTCCAGGCTGACGCCCGACTCGTGGGCGACGATCTCGGCCTCGATGTCGTGCTGGGGGTAGTTGAAGTCGAGCGCCCCGAAGCGCTGCTTGGTGGACTGCTTCAGGTCCTTCATCAGCGACTGGTAGCCGGGGTTGTAGGAGATCACGATCTGGAAGTCCGGGTGGGCCTCGATCAGCTCGCCCTTCTTCTCCAGCGGCAGCACGCGCCGGGCGTCGGTCAGCGGGTGGATCACCACCGTCGTGTCCTGGCGCGCCTCGACGACCTCGTCCAGGTAGCAGATGGCGCCGTGGCGGGCGGCGACGGCGAGCGGCCCGTCCTGCCAGCGCGTGCCGCTGGCGTCCAGCAGGAAGCGGCCGACCAGGTCGGAGGCGGTCATGTCCTCGTTGCAGGCCACCGTGATCAGCGGCTTGCCGAGCTTCCACGCCATGTACTCGACGAAGCGCGTCTTGCCGCAGCCGGTGGGGCCCTTCAGCATCATCGGCATGCGCACCGAGTAGGCGGCCTGGTAAAGCTCGACCTCGTCCGCCACCGGGCGGTAGTAGGGCTCGCGCTTGACCATGTAGGGCGCCATCAGCTCGGACGGGGTGGCGGTCGAAGCCGGCCGGGTGGCGGCCGCCTCGCGCTCGCGTTGCTGGGCGGCGGCGCGGGCCAGGGCCTCCTGCCGCGGGCTGTAGGTGCGCATGAAGGGGTCGTTACGCATGGCGTGTCACCTGTGGTCTCGGGTCAGTCCGGCCAGACCCGGGCGGGGAAGAGGGTGCTGCCGCTCTCGGGGATCTCGCCGGAGCCGCTGGCGCTGCCCGTCGCCGGGGCAGCCGCCGGCTTCGGGGCGGCCTTCGGCCGGGACGCGGCCGGCGCCTCGCCGGCGGCAGGCTTCGCCGCCGCGGCGCCGGTTCCGGCGGCCCGGGCGGCGGACCTCCGCGTGGCCTCCGGGGGGGCGGTCGCGGGCGCGGCCGGCGCGTCGGACGCGGGCGGATCGGCAGACTGCTGCGCGGCCTTGGCCATGCGCACGCTGGCGGACAGCTTGTCTTTCACGTTGGTCACGACGGGATCACCTCGTTGATGACGGCTTCTATCTCGGCGGCCGCCTGTGCCCCCCGGCTGCCCATCTGATAGACGGACACGCCCTCCAGCGCCGCGCTGCGGTAGGCGGCGCGACGGCGGATCGCCGCGCTGAGCACCGGCACGCCGAACTCGGCCAGGGCCTCGTGCATAGCAGCGGACAACGCGCTCTTCGGCTCCAGCTGATTCAGCACCAGATAGGCCTTGAGGTCCTTGTTGGTCTTGCGGGCCTCCTCGATCTCCTGGGGCAGGCGCAGGCTTGCCCACAGGTCGATGGGGGAGGGCAGCACCGGGATCAGCGCCACGTCGCAGGCCCGCAGCGCCTGCAGCGAGGCGTGGCTGTCGATCGAGGGCGGGCAGTCCAGCACCAGGTGCCGGTAGGCCCGGAAGCTCTGGTGCAGGCTGCGGGCGTCCCACTTGCCGGCGATCTGCTTCACGGTGGCCGGGAACGGCGCGCTGCCCAGGCTAGACCACTGCCGGGACGATCCCTGGGGGTCGAGATCGATGACCACGGTCTCCGCCCGGCGCGCCAGGCCGGCGGCCAGGTTCATCGCCAGGGTGGTCTTGCCGGCGCCGCCCTTCTGGTTGATGACCGCCGTGACATGCGTTGCCATGTCACTCCCGTGCGGGCCGGTACAGGGCGTTGATGCGCGCGGCGAGCGTCAGCTCGGCCTCGCCTGGCTCACTCCCCTCGGCGGCCTCCAGCGTGACGTTGACGTAGGTCGTGCCAAAGTTGATGTTCTGGGGATGCACGCCGGCGTCCTCCGCCAACGCCGCGAGGGCGTCCAGGAAGGCGCGGGTCGCGCTGTAGCGCTCGAACTCGAAGCGCCGGAACAGGGCCGGCGGCCGGGCTCGCGCCTCCCAGGCCTCGGGCAGCTCAGCCATCCTTCGGCTGCCCCGACAGCAGGCCGTCCAGCGCCTGCACGTGCGCCAGCTCCTCGCGCAGGATGTCCTCCAGCAAGGCCGCGCTCTCCCCGTCGCGCATCCGGCGGGCGTGGGCCACGGCCTGGTCGTAGAGGCGCACCGCGTCGACCTCCAGCTGGCGGTCGCTCGCGAGCAGGTCCTCCACGCTGCGGCCGAGACGCGCCGGCGGCAGATTACCCGCCGACGGCGCGACACCCATCCGGATCAAACGCTCCATCAGGCGCTCGGCGTGCTCCAGCTCTTCGATCGCCTCGTGCCGCAGGTGCGCGGCCAACTCCCCGTCGCCCCACAATCGCGCGAGCACGCTCTGCGCCAGGTACTGCTGGACGGCGCTCATTTCGTGCGTGAGCGCCCGTGCCAGCCAGCCCAGGGTGCGCGGATCGACGCTCATCGAC
>JALOTG010000111.1 GCA_025458005.1 Thiobacillaceae bacterium | reverse complement strand
CTCCGACCAGCGGTTGTAGTCGGTGAGCACCCGCCAGGCCAGGTCCCGGTCGACGCGGGTGTCGATCTCGGCGTGGACCCGGATCATCGCGCCATCCGCCGCCACCTGCACGCGGGCGTCGGCCCGGACCAGGGCGGCCGCGCACAACAGTCCAGCCAGGAGCACGACCCGCAGCAGCCGCAGGGCGACGATCATGGCCGCGACTGGGCGGCCTGGCGCCGCAGCATTTCCTGCCCGATGGCCTCCAGCATGCGCTGAATGTCCGCCTCGATGAGCCAGGCGTCGCCCGGCACGCGGGGGGACAGCAGGCCCGGTTCCATGCGCGCGAAGTAGGCGATGCGCATCCAGTCCTTGTAGTGCTGCAGACGCCACTCACCCTGCATGTCCTTGAAGGTGCCGGAGAGCTGGCGGAAGCGGATGCGCGAGGCGGGCGTCTCCTCCATCTGCAGGATCACCTCGAAGGGGGTGTCCAGCAACAGCCAGGACTTCTCGCCGCGCTGCAGGACGCGCGGGGGATCGCCTGGCCGGCTGATCAGCCGCGACTGGTGCATGTCGGGGACGAATTCCGCCAGGCGGTCGTAGTCGGTGAGCACGCCCCAGGCCGCCTGGGGGGCCACCGGCACGTCCACGTGGGCGCGGATGGTGATGGTGCCGAAGGCGATGCTGCGGTTGACGTTCGCCACCGCCCGCAGCCGCGGCGCGGCCGGAACGGCCCAGGCAATCGAGGCCAGGGCCGCCAGGGCGGCGAGTTGGGCAAGGAAGTGGCGCCGTAGCATCGGGGTCGGGATGAGAGGGGGGCGATCCAAACCTGGAGATCGGCCTATTCTGCCACAGGCGTTGCCGCCGGCTCAGGAATCCGTCGCGCCGGCCTGCCCACCGAGACGCCGGATCGCCTCGGCGTTGCTCGGCGAGAAGCATTGCTCGGCCGCCTCGCGCCAGGGCAGCCAGCGCCAGGCGAGGTGCTCGCCGGGCGCCAGGGTGACGGGCAGTGCCTCGGGCAGGCGCAGGCCGAACACATGCTCGGTGTTGTGGGTGGTGCCCGGCGCGTAGCGGTGCCGGTAGCAGTCGTAGATCTCGTAGACGTTGCGGTAGCCCCAGTCGCGCAATTCGTGGCGGCGGGCGTCCAGGCCGGTCTCCTCGCGCACCTCGCGCACGGCTGTCTCCAGCAGGGTCTCGCCGGGGTCCTGGCTGCCGGTGACCGACTGCCACCAGCCGGGATGGTCGGCCCGCTCCAGCAGCAGGACCTGGCGATCCGGCGTATGAATGACCACCAGGACGGAGACGGGGAGCTTGTGGGCCATGTGCGCGGCGGCCGGCGGCTCAGAACAGCTCGATGTCGCCGCCGCTGGCGGCCTGCTGCTTCTTCTCCACGTACTGGGCGAGGGCCCGGCGCACGTCGCCGCTGGCGAGCAGCGCGTCGAACATCAGTTTCTCGTCCTCCATGGTGTAGCGGGAGCGGATCCGCTGCTGCAGGGCGTGCCAGGCCTGGGGGTTGTAGAGCCGGGCGGGGTCGCCGACGATCCCGGCGAGCTCCTCCAGGCTGTGCGAGACATGGGTCAGGCGCTGGGACAGGCGGTCATAGAACTGGAAGGCGACGATGGCCTGCCGCATCTGGGCCGAGACCTGCTCCCCCATCGTCGCGATGGATGCCTTGATGGGCGACTCGGGCAGGCCGCCGGCGGTCTCCACCAAGCCCATCAGGCCGGCGTGGATGCCGGTGAAGCTGTCGGTGAGCACCGTCACGGAGTCGCCGGAATCGCGCATGGCCATCTCCATCTGGGCGATGGCCAGGTTCATCATCAGGATGGTCTCCCGCACCTGGCTCCAGTCCAGGTCCGGGCGCGCGGCGGTCGATGGCGCGCTGCCCGTGCTGCTCGTGTCCTCGGCCATGCTGGCTCCCGGTAATGCGTCCAGTTGGGTATCGGCACGCCGGCCCCGCACTTGAGCTGGCCGGCGGCGACCAGTCAGCCCTGCGCGGCGGGCGGATTGCGCAGGCGGATGTGCAGCTCGCGCAGCTGGCGCTCGTCGACCTGGTTGGGTGCCTGGGTCATCAGGTCGTTGGCGCGCTGCGTCTTCGGGAAGGCGATCACGTCGCGGATCGACTCCGCGCCGGCCATCAGCGCCACCAGCCGGTCGAGGCCGAAGGCCAGGCCGCCGTGCGGCGGCGCGCCGTACTGCAGGGCGTCGAGCAGGAAGCCGAACTTGTTGCGCTGCTCCTCGGGGCCGATGTTGAGCGCCCCGAACACCTTCTCCTGCATCGCCTCGCGGTGGATGCGCACCGAGCCGCCACCGACCTCCCAGCCGTTCAGGACCATGTCGTAGGCGCGCGACAGGGCACGGCCCGGGTCGCTCGTCAGCAGCTCCTCGTGGCCCGGCTTGGGGGCGGTGAAGGGGTGGTGCAGGGCGTCCCAGCGATTCTCGTCCTCGTTGTACTCGAACATCGGGAAGTCCACCACCCACAGCGGCCGCCACGCGTTCACGGTGTGACCCTTTTCGTGGCCGACCTTGGCGCGCAGCGCGCCGAGGGCGTCGTTGACCACCTTGGCGCGGTCGGCGCCGAAGAAGATCAGGTCGCCGTCCTTCGCCCCGGTGCGCCCAAGGATGGCGGCGATCGCCGCGTCGTGCAGGTTCTTGACGATGGGCGACTGCAGCCCCTCGCGTCCCTTGGCCAGCTCGTTGACCTTGATCCAGGCCAGGCCCTTGGCGCCGTAGATCTTGACGAACTCGGTGCAGGCGTCGATCTCGCCGCGCGACAGCTCGCCGCCGCCCGGCACCAACAGGGCCGCCACCCGGCCGTTGGCCGCGTTGGCCGGGCCGCTGAACACCTTGAAATCCACGTCCTTCATGATGTCGGTCAGCTCGGTGAGCACCAGCGACACGCGCAGGTCGGGCTTGTCCGAGCCGTAGCGGTCCATCGCCTCGGCGAAGCTCATGCGCGGGAAGGGATCGGGCAGGTCGACGTCGATGGCCGCCTTGAACACCTGGCGGATCATGCCCTCGACCAGGCCCATGATGCCCTCCTCGTCAAGGAAGGAGGTCTCGATGTCGACCTGGGTGAATTCCGGCTGGCGGTCGGCCCTGAGGTCCTCGTCGCGGAAGCACTTGACGATCTGGAAGTAGCGGTCGAAGCCGGACACCATCAGCAGCTGCTTGAACAGCTGGGGCGACTGCGGCAGGGCGTAGAACATGCCGTCGTGCACGCGGGAGGGCACCAGGTAGTCGCGCGCGCCCTCCGGGGTGGAGCGGGTCAGCATGGGCGTCTCGATCTCCATGAAGCCATGCGCGTCCAGATAGTCGCGCATCAGCTTCGCGACCCGGTACCTGAGGCGCATGTGGCCCTGCATCACCGGCCGGCGCAGGTCGAGGTAGCGGTAGGTCAGGCGCACGTTCTCGGAGAGGTTCTCGTCATCGAGCAGGAAGGGCGGCGTGGCGGAGGGGTTGAGCACCTCCAGCGCCTGGGTCAGCACCTCCACCTCGCCGGTGGGCAGGTTGGGGTTCTCGGTGCCTGCCGGGCGGCGACGCACGCGGCCGACCACCTTCAGCACGAACTCGTTGCGCACCTCCTCGGCGACGCGGAAGGCCTCCGGCGTGTCCGGGTCGATGACCACCTGCACGGTGCCGTCCCGGTCCCTGAGGTCGATGAAGATCACCCCGCCATGGTCGCGCCGGCGGTGGGCCCAGCCGCACAGGGTGATGACGGTGTCGATGTCGGCGGCGGTCACGGCGCCGCAGTAGTGGGTACGCATGCTGGTTCGATCCTTGGTTTGAATGCTGTCAATCGCCGCCGTAGTGGTTCGCCACGGCTTTCGGAGTGGGGGCGACCACGCCCATGGAGACGATGTACTTGAGGGCCATGTCCACCGAGACGTCCAGCTCGACGGTCTCCGCGCGCTTCACATAGAAGTAGAAGCCGTTCACCGGGCTGGGGGCGGTGGGGATGAACACCGCCACGTAGTCATCCGCCAGACTCGTCCGCACCTCGTCCGGGATGTTGGTCTGGAACGCGAGCGACCAGGCCTGGGGATGCGGGTAGCGCACCAGCAGGACCTTGCGGAAGGCGTGCCCGGTCCCGGACAGCAGGGTGTCGGAGACCTGCTTGACGCTGCCGTAGATGGACTTCACCACCGGGATGCGGGCGAGCATGGCCTCCCAGATGGCCAGCAACTTCTGGCCGAGCAGATTGGCGGTGGTCAGACCGGTGAGAAAGATCACCAGGGCGGTGAGCAGCACCCCCAGGCCGGGGACGCGCATGCCCAGCCAGGCCTCCGGCCGCCAGGCCTCCGGCAACAGCAGCAGGGTCTGGTCCATGGCCCCGAGCAGGGCGTCCAGCACCCAGATGGTGATGCCCAGGGGCACCCAGATCAGCAGGCCGGTGATGAAGTAGCGTCGCAAGGGGGCCATGGCGGTCTCAATAAACAAATCGGGCAAACGCGAGCGCGTTTGCCCGATGTCGGGATCGGCCCCGCGTCAGGCCGAGCAGGCCGGGCAACCACCGGCGCCGCAGGCCGGCGCGGCGGCTTCTTCCTTCTTGGGCGCCGAGGCGCCGCCCTTGAAGTCGGTGGCGTACCAGCCGGAACCCTTGAGCTGGAAGCCCGCCGCCGTGAGCTGCTTGGCGAACTGTTCCTCGCCGCAGACGGGGCAGGTGGACAAGGGGGTGTCGCTCACCTTCTGCAGGACGTCCTGTTCGAGACCGCAGGCATGGCACTTGTAGGCATAGATGGGCATGATGACCTCCAGGAAAGCTTGACCGGTTCGAATTATATCAACCGATTCCGATATTTAGGGGCGCCGATGCAGAATTCAAGCCGACTCGCCTTCCCCGCGGGCGCGTCGCAGCGCCATGTAATCCACCTTGCCCGAACCCAGGAGGGGAAAATCGTCCAGGACATGGATCGCCCTGGGCACCGCGATCTCGGCTTGGCCCCTCGAACGGGCCACTTCCAGCAGACGTTCGCGGGTCAGGGTCGGGTCCGTGGTGTAGAGCACGATGCGCTCGCCGCGGCTGGCATCGGGCTCGGTCATGGCGGCATGCAGACCCTCGTGGGAGGCGATGCGGGCGATGGCCTCGGCCGTCTCCAGGGAGACCATCTCGCCGGCCACCTTGGCGAAGCGCTTCAGGCGCCCCTGGATGCGCAGGTGGCCGTCGGCGTCCATCTCCACCACGTCGCCGGTGTTGTGCCAGCCCTCGCCCAGGCTGGAGCGTGGCGGCTCCAGCTGCCCGGGCGCCTCGTGGCGATAGTAGCCGGACATCAGGTTGGGGCCGCGCACGTGCAGTTCCCCCCCGCGCTCGATGCCCGCCACCGGCAAGATGCGGAAGTCGAGGCCTGGCAGCAGGCGGCCGACGCTGCCGGGGCGATTGTCGTCGGGGTGGTTGACCGACAGGACCGGCGCCGCCTCGGTGGCGCCATAGCCCTCCAGCACCTCGATGCCGAAGCGCTCGCGCCAGGTGTGGCGCACCGGCTCGGCCAGCTTCTCGGCGCCCGCCACCACCGTCTTCAGGCTCGACAGGTCGTCGGCCTGGGCGTGGCGGGCATAGTGGTTGAGGAAGGTGCTGGTGGAGAAAAGCACCGTGCAGGCCTTGTCGCGGATCAGGCCGGGGATCGCCTTGTAGTGCAGCGGCGTGGTGTAGAGCATCAGGCGCGCGCCGCACACCATGGGCAGCAGCGTCCCGGCGGTCAGGCCGAAGGAGTGGAACACCGGCAGGCAGTTGAAGATGCGGTCCTCGGGGCCGAAACGATAGACCTCCAGCACCTGGGCCACGTTGGCCAGCAGCGCCCGGTGCGACAGGACCACGCCCTTGGGCTTGCCCTCCGAGCCGGAGGTGAACAGCACCACCGCCGGCGCCTCCGGATCACCGCTGGGCACCGCCCGCAGGGGCCACCACAGGGCGAAGGCCATCAGCCAGAGCTTGTCGAGGCGGCCGAACGACTCGCGCAGGTCCTCCAGGTACACCAACCGGACGCCGCGCAGGGCCTCCGCCTGCCCGACCAGGTCGGCCTTGCTCAGGAACGCCCGCGAGGTCAGCACGGTGCGGATGCGCGCCGTGTGGCAGGCGTTCTGCATGCCCTCCACGCCAGCGGTGTAGTTGAGCATGCAGGGCACGCGGCGCCAGGCGGACAGGCCGATGGCCAGGGCGATGGTCGCCACCAGGTTGGGCATCAGCACGCCGACGTGCTCTCCCGGCTCGCTGAGGCGGGCGGTCATGCGGCCGAGGGCGAGGGTCATCTTGAGCAGGTCGCCGTAGGAATGGCTGGACGGCTTGGCGTCCTCCCACTGCCCAGGCGTATGGCGGCCGAAGCGGCGCACGGCGCCGACCAGGGCGCTGAACAGGGTGTCGCGGCCGACGAAGTCGAACGCCTCGGCGTTCATCGTGGCGCCCCTCCCGGATGGCGTGGCGCTAGATTTCCAGCCAACGCCCCGCCTCCTGCAGGCGATCGGCCATGGAGGGCCCGTGCGGCTGGGGATGGCAGCGCACCAGGACCACCGTCCAGCGCCGTCGGTCCCGCCCGAACAGGTCCATGAAACTGACCTCGTGCCGGTCGTGGGCCGGCTCCCCGTTGTGGATCACCCCCATGCCGTCCAGGGTCAACCGCTCCTCCCGCAGCCGCAGATGCGCCTCCGGACTGAGCAGCACCGCCTCGAAATCCTCCAGCAGGTGGCGCAGATCGAGGGCCTCCGAGGCCCGGCCCAGATCCGCCAGCAGGCCGGGCAACGCCTGTTGGGCGGCCTGGCGCTTGCCATCGTCGGGCCCGCGCAGGTGGGCGGTCAGGTAGTCGCGCTCCCTCTCCAGGCGCAGCCTCGTCTCGCGGCGCGCGCGCACCCGCTCGGCCACCCGCTCCACCAGGCTGTCGAACAGGTTCCAGACCAGCAGTTCCCGGGCCTCCGCCTCGGTCGGGGCGGGGCCGCTGATGGTGTGGTCGGAGAAGGTCAGCACGCGCTGGACCACCTCGCGGCGGATCACCTCGCCCTCCGCCTCCATGCCCAGGGCGGTCTTCTCCCGCCGGCGCATGCCCATCAGGGCATAGACCTCCTCCGTCATGCCCTCTGGCCGACGCGCGTATTCATGCATGGCGTGGCTCAGGCAGAGGGCGCGCTGCATGTCCTCGGGGGTGGGAAACAGGATGCGCACGAAGGGGTCGTGATAGTAGTAATCCGGCCCCATGTCCACCGGACCCGGCACCGAGCCGGCCAGTTCGTGGGCATAGCGCAGGGCGTGGAGCACGCCCTTCCGGTAGCGGTGCGGATAGCCCCCGGCCTGCTTGAGGCGGGGCTCCACCTTGTAGACCGCCCGCTCGATGGCCGCCAGCAGCTCGTCGCTGTCCATCCGCGCGTCGGCGCCGTGTCGAAACAGACGCGCCAACAGGCCAGCCATCGAACGATGCCCGCTCAGAAGGGGATGTCGTCGTCGAGGTCGTCGATGCCGCCGGCCGGCTTCGCGGCAGCCTGGCCGCCCGCGGTCGCACGGCGCGACTCCTCCCTGGGCTCGCCGTAGTCGGCGGTGCCGCCGCCGCGGCCGCCCAGCATCTGCATGCGGTCGCCGCGGATCTCCGTGCTGTAGCGGTCCTGGCCGCTCTGGTCCTGCCATTTGCGGGTGCGGATGGAGCCCTCGATGTAGACCGGGCTGCCCTTCTTCAAATATTCGCCGCACACCTCCGCGGTCCGGCCGAAGAACGAGACGCGGTGCCACTCGGTGACCTCCTGCATCTCGCCGTTCTTGTCCTTGTACTTGTCCGTGGTGGCCACGCGCAGGTTGGCCACTGCCTCGCCGCTGGGCATGTAGCGCACCTCGGGATCGGCCCCCAGGTTGCCGATCAGGATCACCTTGTTCACCGAAGCCATTTATTCCGTTCCCCCATAGAGTAGATGTCTGACGCCTTCCTCGTCCCAGCCGGTCTGGCTGACCTTGAGCATCACCGTGCCTTCCTCGGGCAGCACGCTGACCGCCTCCACCCCCGTGAAGATGGTCAGCCGCGTGGCCAGACGCCGCGCCTCCGCGGCGTCCATGGGACCAATGTGCAGCATCTGGGTCTTCACCCGCGGCGGCGGCGTCATGGTGAGCGCCAGCCACAGCCAGACGCCCATGAGCAGGGCGCAGAACAGGAATACCACGTCGAACCCCAGGTGCTGGGCGAGCCAGCCGCCCACGACACCTCCGAAGAATAACCCAAACGCCTGGGAGGTGTTATAGACCCCCATGGCCGTGCCCTTGGCCTCCGGCGGGGCGATCTTGGAGACCAGCGAGGGCAGGCTGGCCTCCAGGATGTTGAAGGCGACGAAATAGACCAGCAGGGCGACGACCACCCCCCAGAAGTGGGTCATGGCCAGGGCCAGGAAGATCTGCGCGGCCAGCATCAGGGCCACCGCGCCGACGAAGACCTGCTTCATGCGCCCGTGCTTCTCGCCGTGGATGATGGCCGGCACCAGGAAGACGAAGGACAGCAACAGCACCGGCAGGTAGACCTGCCAGTGGTGCTCGGCGTCCAGGCCGCCGGACTGCACCAGGGCGAAGGGGACCACCACGAACATGGCCATCTGCGCGGCGTGCAGGGAGAAGATGCCCCAGTTCAGGCGCAACAGCTCCAGGTGCCTGAGCACGTCGCCGAGCCTGGCCGGATTGGCCTCGGCGTCGGAGTGGAAGGCCGTCGGCCCGGGATCCGGGGTGTAGAACTTCAGCACCAGGATGGCCAGCAGGGCGAGCACGCCGGTCAGGGCGAAGATGCCCGGCACGCCGATCCAGCGGTAGAAGACCGGCCCCATCGTCAAGGAGAAGGCGAAGGCCAGGCCGATGGTGCTGCCGATCATGGCCATGGCGTGGGTGCGCTTCTCCTCGCGGGTGAGGTCGGCGAGCAGCGCGGTGACCGCCGCCGAGATGGCCCCCGCCCCCTGCAGGGCGCGGCCCAGGATGACCAGTTCGATGCTCGGCGCCCAGGCGGCCAGGAAGCTGCCGGCGGCGAAGATCACCAGGCCGGTGACGATCACCGGCTTGCGTCCCCAGCGGTCGGAGGCCATGCCGAAGGGGATCATCAGCATGGCCTGGGTGAGGCCGTACATGCCCAGGGCCAGTCCCACCAGGGTGTGGTCGTCGCCGCCCGGCAGGGTGGTGGCGTGCAGGGCGAACACCGGCAGGATCAGGAACATGCCCAGCATGCGCAGGCCGAAGATGCCCGCCAGGGAGATGGCGGCGCGGCGCTCGGTGCGGGTCATGGGGTTGGCTGGGGCGGACATGTTTGAGGCGCGTTGGCGAAAGTGCGTAATATTAGCCGTTTCGCTCCCGCCCCATGTAGCCATGATCCGCGTCCGCGGCGCCCGCACCCACAACCTGAAGAACGTCAGCCTGGACCTGCCCCAGCACCGGCTGATCGTCATCACCGGCCTGTCCGCTGTCGGCCTATGCCCGGCAGTTCCTGCAGCTGATGGAGAAGCCGGACGTGGACCTGATCGAGGGGCTGTCGCCGGCCATTTCCATCGAGCAGAAGGCGACCAGCCACAACCCCCGCTCCACCGTCGGCACGGTCACCGAGATCCACGACTACCTGCGCCTGCTGTTCGCCCGCGCCGGCACGCCGCGCTGTCCGCACCACGGCATCGAACTGGCGGCGCAAACCGTTTCGCAGATGGTGGACCAGGTGCTGGCGCTGCCCGAGGACACGCGGCTGATGATCCTGGCGCCCCTGGTGGTGGGCCGCAAGGGCGAGCAGCTCAACCTGATCGACGAGCTGCGCGCCCAGGGCTTCGTGCGCCTGCGCATCGACGGCGAGGTGCACGACATCGACGCCGTGCCGCGCCTGGACAGGAACCGCAAGCACACCGTCGAGGCGGTGGTGGACCGGCTCAAGGTCCGCGCCGAGGTGAAGCAGCGCCTGGCGGAGTCCTTCGAGACGGCGCTCAGGCACTCCGACGGCAAGGCCCTCGCCGTGGAGATGGGCGATGACTCAAACCCGGCCGGCCGCGAGACCCTGTTCTCCGCCCGGTTCGCCTGCCCGGTGTGCGACTACGCCCTGCCCGAGCTGGAGCCGCGCATCTTCTCCTTCAACAATCCGATGGGCGCCTGCCCCAAGTGCGACGGCCTGGGGACGATCACCTTCTTCGACCCCAGGCGGGTGGTGGCCTTCCCGCATCTGTCCCTGGCGGCCGGCGCCATCAAGGGCTGGGACCGGCGCAACGCCTTCTTCTACCGCATGCTGGAGTCGCTCGCCCTGCACTACGGCTTCGACATCGACGCCGCCTGGGAGGACCTGCCCGAGGGCGTCCGGGAACGGGTGCTGCACGGCAGCGGCGGCGAGCAGATCCCCTTCCACTACCTGGGCGAGGCCGGTCGGCGGGTCATCCGCAAGCACGCCTTCGACGGCGTCATCCCCTCCCTGGAGCGGCGCTACCGGGAGAGCGAATCGCAGTTGCTGCGCGAGGAACTGGGCAAGCTCATCGCCACCTGTCCCTGCCCGGAATGCGGCGGCGCCCGCCTGCGCCTGGAGGCCCGCCACGTCACCATCGCCGGGCGGACCCTGCACGAACTCTCCCGCCTGCCCATCCGCCAGGCCCTGGCCTTCTTCCAGGACCTTGCCCTGACCGGACAGCGCGCGCAGGTAGCGGAGAAGATCGTCAAGGAGATCGCCGCGCGCCTGTCCTTCCTCAACAACGTCGGCCTGGACTACCTGTCGCTGGACCGCTCCGCCGACACCCTGTCGGGCGGCGAGGCGCAGCGCATCCGGCTCGCCAGCCAGATCGGCTCGGGGCTGACCGGCGTGATGTACGTGCTGGACGAGCCCTCCATCGGCCTGCACCAGCGCGACAACGACCGCCTGCTGGGGACGCTGAAGCGCCTCCGGGACCTGGGCAACACGGTGATCGTCGTCGAGCACGACGAGGACGCCATCCGCACCGCCGACCACGTGGTGGACATGGGCCCCGGCGCCGGCGAGCACGGCGGCGAGATCGTCGCCGAGGGCTCCCTGACGGACATCCTGGCCTGCGAGCGTTCGCTGACCGGAGACTACCTGACCGGCCGCCGGTCCATCCCCCTGCCGGCAGAACGGCGGCGCGGCCGCAAGGACCGCCGCCTCACCCTCGCCGGCGCGCGCGGCAACAACCTGAAGGACGTCACCCTGACGCTGCCCACCGGGGTGTTCGTCTGCGTCACCGGCGTGTCCGGCTCGGGCAAGTCCACCCTGGTGAACGACACCCTCTACGCCACGCTCGCCAACCAGTTGAACGGCGCCGCCCTGGAACCGGCGCCGTTCGACGCCATCGACGGCACCGAGCTGTTCGACAAGGTGATCAACGTCGACCAGAGCCCGATCGGCCGCACGCCGCGCTCCAACCCGGCCACCTACACCGGCCTTTTCACGCCGATCCGCGAGCTGTTCGCCGGCACCCCCACCGCCCGCGAGCGCGGCTACGAGGTCGGCCGCTTCTCGTTCAACGTCAAGGGCGGCCGCTGCGAGGCCTGCCAGGGCGACGGCCTGATCAAGGTGGAGATGCACTTCCTGCCCGACATCTACGTGCCCTGCGACGTCTGCCACGGCAAGCGTTACAACCGCGAGACCCTGGAGGTGGAGTACAAGGGACGCAACATCCATCAGGTCCTCGACATGACCGTGGAGGAGGCGCGGGACTTCTTCGCGGCGGTCCCCGTCGTGGCGCGCAAGCTGCAGACCCTGATCGACGTCGGCTTGAGCTACATCCGCCTCGGCCAGTCCGCCACCACCCTCTCCGGCGGCGAGGCGCAGCGGGTGAAGCTGGCCCTGGAGCTGTCCAAGCGCGACACCGGCCGCACCCTGTACATCCTCGACGAGCCGACCACGGGGCTGCACTTCCACGACATCGCCCAGCTGCTCGACGTGCTGCACCGCCTGGTCGAGCACGGCAACACGGTGGTGGTCATCGAGCACAACCTGGACGTCATCAAGACCGCCGACTGGGTCATCGACCTCGGCCCCGAGGGCGGCGAGGGCGGCGGCCGGATCATCGCCGAGGGCACCCCGGAGCAGGTGGCGAGGAACAAGGCGAGCCATACCGGGCGGTATCTCAGGGCGGTGCTGAAACGGCCTGCCTGAGCATGCGGGCTGACGACCTCCTCTCCGCCCTCCACGCTGCCCTGTCCGGCGACTGGCACCGCGCCCACGCCATCGTGCAGCGCGACGAGGCGGACCCCACGGGCTGCTGGATCGACGCGGTCTTGCACAAGATCGAGGGCGACTGCTACAACAGCCGCTATTGGTATGCGCGCACTAGCCATGAATACGGCGAATGGGCCGATACGCGTGCGGAGTTGGCGGCGATCCGGCGCGCCATCGCTGAATCCGGCGTCTAGAATGGTCTGAAGAACGGTTCGGCCCGCAAGCGGGCCTCCGACCGACTCTGCCGTTGCATGCGTCGTGGGTCGCGCAATGCGCGGTGGAGCAACCGACAACAACGCCGAGGAGCCGCCACCATGTCGACCAGCCTGCGCATCGCCACCTTCAACCTGGAGAACCTGGACGACCGGCCCAACGGCAAGCCGGATCTCGCCACCCGCATCGCGGTGCTGCGTCCCCAGCTGCTGCGCCTGCGCGCCGACGTGCTGTGCCTGCAGGAGGTCAACGGCCAGGAGCGGACGGGCCAGCCGCGCGGCCTGCTGGCCCTGCAGGCCCTGCTGCATGGGACGCCTTACGCCGATTATTTCCTCGCCCATACCCGCACCAGCCGCAACGAGGCCTACGACGAGCGCAACCTGGTGGTGGCGAGCCGCTTCCCGGTCCTGGCCAGCGAGCAACTGTTCAACAGCCGCGTCGCCCCGCCCCTGTACCGGCGCCAGACGGCCAGGCCGTCGGAGAGCGAGGCGAAGACGGTGGCCTGGGAGCGCCCGCTGTTTCTCGTCCGCCTCGATCTGGGACAGGGCCGGATCCTGCATGTCATCAACCTCCATCTCAAGTCCCGCCTGCCCAGCCCCATTCCCGGCCAGCAGCAGGACTACGCCTGGAAGAGCGTGGCGGGCTGGGCGGAAGGTTATTTCCTGTCGTCGATCAAGCGGGTCGGCCAGGCCCTGGAGGCGCGCGTGCTGGTCGACGAGCTGTTCGACGCGCACGGACCGGAGGCCCTGATCGCCGTGTGCGGCGACTTCAACGCCGAGCTGGACGACGTGCCCCTGGCCGCACTGCGCGGGCGCGTGGAGGACACCGGCAACGCCGAGCTGGGGGCGCGCGTGCTGCTGCCCTGCGAGCTGTCCATCCCGGAATCGGCGCGCTACAGCCTGCTGCACCTGGGCCGAGGGGCGATGCTGGACCACATCCTGGTCTCGCGCGCCCTGATCCAGCACTACCGCGGCGCCGAGGTGCACAACGAGCTGCTGCCGGACGAGTCGGGCGCCTTCCGCACCGACACCCAGTTCCCCGAGTCCGACCACGCGCCGGTGGTGGCGCATTTCGAGCTGCCCTAGCGGCCGCGCGCTGCGGATGCGGCGGCGGCCGGATCCGGGGTATGCTTGTCCCGTTCCCGCGCGAGGTGAAGACGATGACCCCCGATGACCTGGTCCAGGAAGTGAGCAGCCTGTTCTCCCTGCCGGAGGTGGCGGTGCGGGTGAACGAACTGCTCGACGCGCCGAACACGACCATCCAGGACCTGTCGGAAGTGATCCAGCTCGACGCCGGGCTGACCTCCCGCCTGCTGCGCCTCGCCAACAGCGCCTACTACGGCCTGCCCTCCAAGGTGGAGACGGTCTCCCTGGCCATCACCATGATCGGCCAGCGCACCCTGCGCGACCTGGTGCTGTCGACCTCGGTGGTCAGCGTGTTCAAGGACATCCCCGCGGAATTCGTCGACATGCGCGATTTCTGGGACAACAGCACCACCTGCGGCGTTGTCGCCCGCAACCTCGGGCGCCTGTGCCGGATGCGCGACAGCGAGCATCTGTTCATCGCCGGGCTGCTGCATGCGGTGGGCAGACTGGTTTTCTACGCCCGTCGCCCGCAACAGTACCGCGAGGTGCTGCGGGCCAGCGGTCTGGACAGGCAGGCCCTGGTGGCCGAGGAGCGGCGCGTGTTCGGCTTCACCTACGCCGACCTGGGCGCGGCGCTGCTGCGCGCCTGGCGCCTGCCGGAAGTCCTGCATGCCGCCGTCGCCCATCACCTGGAACCCGGCCGGGCGACCGTCTACACGCGGGAAGTGGCCATCGTGCACGTGGCCCGGGACGTGGCCGACGGCCTGACGCCGGACATCAAGGCGCACGCCAGCCTGGCCGACTACACGCCGGGTTTCGACGCCGAGGCCTGGGAGTCGCTGGGCCTGGACACGGCGGTGCTGCCCGACCTGAGGCAGACTTCCCTGTACCAGGCCTTCGAGGTGCTGGAGATCATCAACCCGCGCGCCACCCTGATCTATTGACCGGCGAGCCGGCCGGCAGGGTTTTCAGAGGTCCTGCTTCGGATCGACGGCCGGCGATCGCGACGGGCCACGCAGGGCCGCCTCGTCGCTGTAGCGGACCAGGGACTTGTCCAGCCGGCCGGCATAGCGCTGCGCCTGCAGGCTGGTTTCGCCCCGCCGCCAGGTGTGGATGCGGTCCTGATGCGCCACGCCCTGGTAGGTGCGAACCGATTCGGCGCGCACTTCGCCTTCCCCATAGCGCGCCTTGAAGGCATCGACCACCTGGGCGAAATGCCTTTCCGGAAGGGTGATGCTGATGCGGGTGAGCCGGCCGCGCAGGTAGAAATAGAACAGGGTGTCGACCGGGGCGCCGGCCAGGGTCTCCCGTTGCTGGGGACGCAGGGCGCAGACGGTGTCGGCGCCGGGCGCGGTCGCCTGGTCGCA
>JALOTG010000110.1 GCA_025458005.1 Thiobacillaceae bacterium | reverse complement strand
GAGGGTCACCCAGCCGTTGAGGTCCAGGCTGTCCTCCTTGCCGGTCAGCTCGGCGACGTAGTCCGCCTTCCAGGACAGCCCCCCGGTCAGGTAGGACAACTCCAGCGCCCGGTCGCCCGCGCCCTCGGAGCGGAACAGCATGCTCAGGGTCGGTCGGTCGCGCAGGTTGGCCGGCACCGCGCCGAAGGCCAGGCGCCCCGGAATGCCGGTCTCCACCCGATCGCCGTACTTCAGTACCACGCCGTCATTGGCCGCCAGCACCGTGGCGTACTCGACGGGTTCCACCCCGGTCACCGGGTGGGCGGGGCGGATCACCCGCACCGGCTCGCCGACCGACTTCTCCAGCAGCTTTTGCGGGGTGAGCAGGTCGAAGTCGAAGTTCTGCTCCAGCAGGGTCAGCCGCTTGCCGTCCAGGCCGCGCAGCAGGGCCGTCTCCGGCTGCATGCGCGCGGACACGTCGCGCCAGCCGAGCAGGTTCTCGCCGTTGGCCAGCCGCACCCGGCGGGTGTCCTTCACCAGGGCCAGGTCGTTGTTGTAGATGGTCACCGCCAGAGCGGTCTGCTCCTGTTCGCCGCTCGGCTTCTCGTCCACCGCCCAGGCGGGGGTGGCGGCCAGGGCGGCCGCGATCAGGGTAGGGATCAGTCTCAAGATAGGTCTCCCGACGCCGCAGCGTCCAACAAGATATCCACGCCGGCATCCGGCCGGATGGCCGCCGCCGGGATTGCTTCGCCTCGCCGCCAGGCCGCCACCGCCGCCCGCTTGCCCGCGCCGGTGACCAGGAACAGCACCCGGCGCGCCCTCGACAGCCGCCGCGCCGAGAGGCTGACCCGCTCGGGGGGCGGCTTGGGGGCATCGGACACGGCAAGGGTGTCGGGCGCATCCGCTGTCTCGCCCCAGTCGTGGCCGGGGAACAGGCTGGCAGTGTGGCCATCCTCGCCCAGGCCGAGCAGCACCAGGTCGAAGGCGCCGACACCCGCCAGCGCCCGGCCATAGTCTTCGGCGGCCTCCCGCGCGCCCAGTTCCGCCGGGATGGGGTGCACGTTCGTACCAGGCAGGTTCACCCGCCCCAGCCAGGCCTCGGACGCCATGCGGCTGTTGCGCTCGGGGTCGGTGGGCGGCAGGCAGCGCTCGTCGCCGAACCAGACCTGCCAGCGCGACCAGTCGTGCGCCTCGCCGGCCAGGGCCTGGTAGAGCCGCCGCGGCGTGCCGCCGCCGGCCAGGACGAAGTGGAACACGCCCCGTTCGGCGATGGCCTCGGCTTCCGCCCGGCGCACCCGCTCCAGGGCCTCGGCCAGCTGCAAGGCCTCGTTGTCCACTAGCTGCCAGCGGGTGTGCATCGGTCTGTCGCGGGGAAAGAAGTTAGAATCCTACGAAATTATCCCACTTACCCCATGACTCCCGTACTCGTCTTCGACATCGAAACCATCCCGGATGTGGCCGGGTTGCGCCGCCTCTACAACGCCGGCCCGGAGGCCAGCGACCACGACGTGGCCGAGATGGCCCTACTCTACCGGCGCCAGCAGACCGGCGGATCGGACTTCCTGCCCCTGCACCTGCACCGGGTGGTGACCATTTCCTGCGCCCTGCGGGAGGGCGACCGCTTTCGCGTCTTTTCGCTGTCCGAGCCGGACGCCGACGAGGCCCAGATCATCCAGCGCTTCTTCGACGGCATCGAGCGCTACACGCCGCAGCTCGTCTCCTGGAACGGGGGCGGCTTCGACCTGCCGGTGCTGCACTATCGGGCCATGCTGCACGGCGTCGCGGCGCCGCGCTATTGGGACCTGGGCGAGGACGACCGCGACTTCAAGTGGAACAACTACATCAGCCGCTACCATACCCGGCACCTCGACCTGATGGACCTGCTGGCCCTCTACCAGCCGCGCGGCTACGTGGCCCTGGACGAACTGGCCAAGCTGCTCGGCTTCCCCGGCAAGCTGGGCATGGACGGGTCCAAGGTGTGGGAGGCCTACCAGGCCGGGCAGATCGACGCCATCCGGGACTACTGCGAAACCGACGTGGTCAACACCCACCTCGTCCACCTGCGCTTTCAGCTCATGCGCGGGACCCTCACCCGGGAGCAATGCGAGGCGGAGATCGCCCTGGTGCGCGCGACCCTGGGCGAGAACACCGCCGCGCACTGGCGGGAGTTCCTGGCGGCCTGGGCGGCATGAGCATGAGTAGGGAGCAGTGCCTGCCGCCGCAGGCGGGAGGTGCGACCGGCCACGAATGCCGCCGGCCCCCGACGGGGAAGACCCTGTATCACAAGCCCACACGTGCGCGGGGGGCGGCATGAGCGACCCCCTGCTGATCGAATCCCTCGACCACGAGGGGCGCGGCGTCGCGCATCGCGACGGCAAGGCCGTGTTCGTCGACGGGGCGCTCACCGGCGAGCTCGTCGAGGCGACCGCCTACCGCAGGAAGCCCAGCTACGAGCAGGCCCAGGCCACGCGCATCGTCAGGCCCAGCCCCTTCCGCGTCGCGCCGCGCTGCGCCTGGTTCGGCGTGTGCGGCGGCTGCACCCACCAGCATCTGCACGAGGCCGCCCAGGTGGCCGCCAAGCAGCGCGTCCTGGAGGACTGCTTCGAGCACATCGGCAAGGTCCGCCCCGAGGTCATGCTCTCCCCCATCCACGGCCCGACCTGGGGCTACCGGCGCAAGGCGCGCCTGTCGGTCAGGAACGTCCCCAAGAAGGGCGGCGTGCTGGTGGGCTTCCACGAGCGCCGCTCCAGCTATGTCGCCGACATGCTCGGCTGCGAGGTGCTGCCGCGCCAGGTAGGCGGCCTATTGCCGGAGCTGCGCCGGCTGGTGGAAGGGCTCTCCATCCGCGACCGCCTGCCCCAGATCGAGGTGGCGGTGGGCGACCGGGCGACCGTGCTGGTGCTGCGCGTCCTGGAGCCGCTGAGCCCGGAGGACGAGGCGCGGGTGCGCGCCTTCGCCGAGATCCACGGCGTGCAGATCTGGCTGCAGCCCAAGGGGCCGGAGACCGCCCAGCCCTTCCACCCCCCGGACGCCCCGGAGCTGGACTATCGCCTGCCGGAGTTCGACCTCGTCATGCCCTTCCGGCCGACCGAGTTCACCCAGGTCAACCAGGACGTCAACCGCATGCTGATCCGGCGCGCGGTGCGCCTGCTCAACCCCCGGCTGGGCGAGCGCATCGCCGATTTCTTCTGCGGCCTGGGCAACTTCACCCTGCCCATCGCCCGGCGCGGGGCCGAGGTGCTGGGCATCGAGGGTTCCTTCCCGCTGGTCCAGCGCGGCATGGAGAACGCCCGGCGCAACGGTCTGGCGGAACGCTGCCGCTTCCAGTACATGGACCTGTTCCAGATGGCCCCCGGCGTGCTCGCCGCCCTGGGGGAATTCGACAAGTGGCTGGTGGACCCGCCCCGCGACGGGGCCATCGAGCTGGTCAAGGCCCTGCCCGAGGCGGGCGGGCCGCGGCGCATCGTCTACGTCTCCTGCAGCCCCTCCACCCTGGCCCGCGACGCGGCCGTGCTGGTGCACACCAAGGGCTACCGGCTCAAGGTCGCCGGCGTGGCCAACATGTTCCCGCATACCGCCCACGTCGAATCGATCGCCCTGTTCGAGCGGGAAAAATAGCCAAGTCGGGAAATGAAAAAGGCGGCTTGCGCCGCCTTTTTCGTACTGTCGGAAACGCTTACTCGCGCTCGCCCATGAAGGCGCCCAGCAGGTGCAGCAGGCTGGTGAACAGGTTATAGATGGACACGTACAGGCCGACGGTGGCCAGCACGTAGTTGGTCTCGCCGCCATTCACGATCTCGCTGGTCTGCCAGAGGATCATGCCGCACATCAGGAAGGCGAACATGGCCGAGACGGTCAGGGCCAGGGCCGGCATGGGATAGCCAACCAGGGCCGCCACCAGCGAGACGATGCCGGCGATGAAGGCCACCAGCACGCCCACCACCAGGAAGCTGCGCATGAAGCTGAAGTCCTTGCGCGACACCAGGGCATAGCCGGACAGGCCGGTGAAGGCCGCGCCGGTGATGCCGAGGGCCAGCATGACGACCTGAGAGCCGTTGGCCAGCGAGAGGTAGTGGTTCAGCACCGGCCCCAGGCCGAAGCCGAGCAGGCCGGTCACCGCGAACACCACGCCGATGCCGGCGGCGGAATGGGCGGTACGGGGCACCACGAACCAGAGCAGGGCCAGGGCGATCAGGCTGCTGATCAGACTGGCGCCGTAGGGCACCGCCATGGCCATGGACACGCCGGCGGTGACGGCGCTGAACAGCAGGGTCATGGCCAGCAGCAGGTAGGTGTTGCGCAGGACCTTGTTGGCCTGGGCCGGCGTGGCGACGGTGGTGCCGAGGGTCGACACGTTGTAGGGGGTTTGCATGGCTTTCTCGTCCTTTATCGGTAAATTAGAACGGCTCTAAGACTAAGGGCGGTTGGCGAAAGTTTCAATCCTCGCCGGGCTGGCAGCGGCCGACCCCATTCATTAAAATGCCATGTTTTATCGCGCATCTCGGGAAATCATGGCACTCATCGTGCAGAAATACGGCGGCACCTCGGTGGGCTCCATCGAGCGCATCCGCAACGTGGCGGAGCGGGTCGCCAAGTTCAAGGCCCTGGGTCACCAGGTGGTGGTGGTGGTATCGGCCATGTCCGGCGAGACCAACCGCCTCATCGCCCTGGCCAAGGACATCCAGAAGGTCCCCGACCCCCGCGAACTGGACGTGCTGGTATCCACCGGCGAGCAGGTCACCATCGCCCTGCTGGCCATGGCCCTGAAGGACCTCGGCCTGAGGGCGAGGAGCTACACCGGCGGCCAGGTCAGGATCCTCACCGACGACGCCCACACCAAGGCGCGCATCCTGTCCATCGACGAAGAGAACCTGCGCCGCGACCTGGACAGCGGCCACGTGGTGGTGGTGGCGGGCTTCCAGGGCGTGGACGCGGCCGGCAACATCACCACCCTGGGCCGCGGCGGCTCCGACACCACCGGCGTCGCCCTGGCCGCGGCGCTGAAGGCCGACGAGTGCCAGATCTACACCGACGTGGACGGCGTCTACACCACCGACCCGCGCATCGTGCCCGAGGCGCGGCGGCTGAAGACCATCACCTTCGAGGAGATGCTGGAGATGGCCAGCCTGGGCTCCAAGGTGCTGCAGATCCGCTCGGTCGAGTTCGCCGGCAAGTACAAGGTCAAACTGCGCGTGCTGTCCAGCTTCGAGGACGAAGGCGAGGGCACGCTCATCACTTTCGAGGAAGACAGCATGGAACAACCCGTCATCTCCGGCATCGCCTTCAACCGCGACGAGGCCAAGCTCACCATCGTCGGCGTGCCCGACAAGCCAGGCATCGCCGCCCACATCCTGGGCCCGGTCGCCGAGGCCAACATCGACGTGGACATGATCGTGCAGAACGTCGGCGTGGACGGCACCACCGATTTCTCCTTCACCGTGAACCGCAACGAGCTGAAGAAGGCCCTCGACGTGCTCAACATGGTCAAGACCGCCATCGGCGCCCGCGAGGTGCTGGGCGACGACAAGATCGCCAAGGTATCCATCGTCGGCGTCGGCATGCGCAGCCATGCCGGCATCGCCAGCAAGATGTTCAAGGCCCTGGCCGAGGAGAACATCAACATCCAGATGATCTCCACCTCGGAGATCAAGATCTCGGTGGTGCTGGACGACAAGTACATGGAGCTGGCGGTGCGCGCCCTGCACCAGGCCTTCGAGCTGGACAAGTCGCCCGAGTCCGCCTGAACCCGCCGTCACGCCAATTTCATTGATTTTGCGTGCCCGCGCGGGTAAGCTTGCGCGTCTTGTGGCTGGCCCCATACATGTATTTCGGGCCGGCGGCGCCAGGTAGTTCGGAGACGTGGCCGAGAGGTCGAAGGCACTCCCCTGCTAAGGGAGCATGCGGGCAAAACCTGCATCAAGGGTTCGAATCCCTTCGTCTCCGCCAATTGTTCTCCGCTAACCCCTAAAGTCGATGATGCCTGTCCAGATGGGATTGGCGGGCCGCCGGTCCGTCTACGAGACCGTGCGGCGCTGGTCTGCGTGAACAACCTCTCATGCCATGAATATCGGCGCAGATATCCAGGTTTCCCACTTCGTGCCGGGGCGGGTTCGTCTGCGAGTGGCCGCCATCAAGGGCAACCCGCGCCTGGCTGAGCGCATCCGTAGCGCTTTCCGCGACGTGCCGGGCCTCACTGGTCTGAGTTACAACACAACCACCGGCAGCGTGCTGATCACCTACGATGCCCGGCTCATCATCGCCGAAGACGGCGGTCAGCGACTCAGGAGCGTCCTGCGCGAACACCTCCCAGGTCTTGATGCGGACTGGGTGATCCGCTGGCTGGGTGGACCAGGATCATCGTGATGTCATAAATCCTTCACTGAACTGAAACGCCAACCCGCGGCGGATTGCATAAGCTGAATCAAGTCTCCATGGCGGCAACTGCCGCCATGGAGGGATTCCT
Organism: Thiobacillaceae bacterium; assembly: GCA_025458005.1. Taxonomy (GTDB): domain Bacteria; phylum Pseudomonadota; class Gammaproteobacteria; order Burkholderiales; family Thiobacillaceae; genus JALOTG01. Next base: position 3,135 of record JALOTG010000110.1, on the reverse strand, counting down.
TTTCTGAGGAGTCATATATGGCAGGCGTGGATGATCTGTTCAAGGGCAATATCGTTACCGGATTGGCTGTCGGGGTGGGCATCGCCATCCTGGCGCCGGTGATCACTCCCATCCTGGCAAGCGTGGGCAAGCCACTGGCCAAATCCCTGATCAAGACGAGCATGCTGCTCTACGAGAAGGGCCGCGAAACGGCCGCTGAGCTGGGCGAGGTGTTCGAGGACCTGATGGCCGAAGCCAAGGTGGAGCTGGAAGGCACCGGCGCCACCGTCGCCGCCGCGGGCGCCGCCGCCACGACAACAGCCGAAACCACTGCCGCCGAGGCCGTCGGCGAGGCGCCCCGGCCCACGGGCGATGCTGGCTGATGCGCGTGTCGTTCATCGGTCACCCGGGCGTTTGCGGATCAGGTTCGAACAGCACAGGCGGGACGCGGCATCCCTGTCCCGATTGTGCAGCGCGCTGGGTGTCTGCCCGGGCATTGTCGGCGTATCGCACAACCCGCTGACCGGGAGCCTGCTCATCCTGCACCACGCGGATGAGGCGACCATCCTGCGGTTTGCCGCCAGCCAGGGCCTGTTCGAGACAGCCCCGCACGACAGCGGCCCACCCGACGTACAGGCGGAAATGGCGGCGGGACTGGACGGTTTCAGCCAGGCGCTGCGGCGGGTGAGCGGGAATTCACTGGACGCGAACGGGCTGCTCGTCCTCGGCCTCGCCGCGTTGGCCATCCAGCAGGCCATCGAGGGGAACGTCATGGTGCCGGCGGCAAGCCTGCTCTGGTATGCCTACAGCGCCTCCAGGATGCCGCCTCTCGGCCGGGTGGACCCGGCCACGGACCCTGGCGACCTCCATCCCGCAAGCACGGAGGTGGCCGCCACGCCCAAGCGCGGCGGCGGCCGGCGCGGAATCGAGAAGAGCGGAAGCCGGAGGCCGTCATCCGAGACCCACCGGGTCGGGACCGGCGATTCCGGTCATTGAGTCAACCAGCATGGGAAAGGAGACCCCATCATGACAGACCTCGAACAAAGCGGACAAAGCAACCCCACGACAGGCTATCTGGCCCAGGTCGGCGCGGCGGGCACGACCGTCAAGAGCGGCATCGTGACCAGCCTCAAGGGCGTGGACGAGATCGAGGCGGAGATCGTGCGGGTGGTGCGCAACACCGTTTCCAACACCATCAAGGCCACCGGCGCCGTGTCCGGCGAGGCCGTGAGCACGGTGCGCGACGTGGTCAAGGGCGCCATCTCCGCCACCGAGGAGGTGGGTGCCGGACTGGTCCTGGCCAGCAAGAGCGTGGCCAAGGGTGTGCTGATGGGCGTGTCCGATGTGGGTGGCGACATGATCGGCGCCGCCACGGAAACTGCCCGGGCGGCCGTCAAGGGTGCCGCCGAGGTGGGCGGCGACGTGGCCATGGTCGCCAAGCGCACGGTGGACGGGGTCGTGGAAGCTGCCCGCGAGACCGGCGGCGATGCGACCCAGCTCGCCGTCGCGGCGGCCAACGGCGCCGTGGAGGCGGCTGGCGGCATCGGCAAGAGCGCGGTGGGCATGGTGCGCGACATGCTGGTGGGCGTGGTCGGCGGGGTCAAGGACATCGCCGGGGCGGCCCTGCCCAAGCCGGCCGCGTCCGAGACGCCCCCGGCCTGACCCCGCCAGGGAGGCGCACGGGCATGTGCTGCCGGTGCGCCCCCACGAGGCATTGATCACCATGCCCGGCCGGGCATGGTCCGGCCGGGGAGGAGGCGTGTTTCATGACCGAGCAGGGCTATGCCCGCAAGCCGCGCCCCGGAGAAGGGGCGGGCGCGCTCCTTGTCAGGCATGTCCCGACGGCGGGCCCGGCCGACACGGCGGCCCAGACCCTCCAGAGCCTGATGGGACGACGCCATGAATACTGCGGCGCGGTCTACATCGTGGACGGGGAGGGGCGGCTGCAGGGCCTGGTTCCCCTGTCGAGGCTTTTCGCGGCGCGCGGGGACGAGCTCCTCATTCGCATGGCGCGCAATCACATGCCCATGGTCCGGGTCGACACCCATCAGGAAAAGGTCGCCACCCTCGCCCTGGTGCACGGCGTCAACGCCGTCCCGGTGGTGGACGAGGAGGGGCGCCTGCTCGGGGTCGTTCCGCCCCAGGCCCTCTATCGCGTCCTGCGTCAGGAACACGTCGACGACCTGCACCGCATCGCCGGCATCCGGCGGGAGAACTCGCATTTCCTCAGCCCCATGGAGGCGGCGCCCATCCGGCGCGTGCTCGACCGGCTACCCTGGCTGCTGGTGGGGTTGGCGGGAAGCATGCTGGCAACCGGAGTGGTCGCCGGCTTCGAACACATGCTGCAATCCTACATCGCCGTCGCCTTCTTCGTGCCAGGCATCGTCTACCTGGCCGATGCCATCGGCACCCAGACCGAGGCGATCACGGTACGCGGGCTGTCGCTGAGCCATGCGGGCATCGGCAGGCTGCTTGCCGGCGAACTTCGCACCGGCTTCCTGATCGGCGCCATACTGGGCGCGCTCAGCTTCCCCGTCGTCTGGGTCGTGTTCGATGACCTGCGCCTCGCCCTCGCCGTCGTGATCTCGCTCACCGCGGCGGGGACCGCCGCGACCTCGGTCGGACTGCTCTTCCCCTGGATGCTTGCCAGGCTGGGCAAGGACCCCGCCCTCGGCAGCGGCCCGCTGGCCACCATCTTCCAGGACGTGCTCAGCCTGCTGACCTATTTCCTGACCGTATCGGCCATCGTCCTCTGATCCTCCCCGGGGGCCGGTCGGCGCCCCGCGCACGGGCAAGCGGAAACGCCGTGGACGGCCCGGCCGGCTCATCGAAGGGTTCACATAACCTTAACAATCGATTGTTCTAATGCCGTGTGGATTCGTGCCTGCCCGAGGGAGGAAGACGATGAGCCATTACATTCATCACGTGCCGGGGCGACTGCGGGTGAAGTCTCCCACGCTCAAGCGCAACGAGCATCACGCCGCCCAGACCAAGACCTACATCGACAACGTGCACGGCGTGCTCGCCAGCGAGGTCAATACGGTGACCGGCAGTCTGCTCATCCGCTACGACGCCAACCTGGTCTGGGCGCAGACCCTGCTCAACTCCCTGCGCGGCATGGGCCACGTCCCCGCGCATCACGAGATCCCGATCAGC
>JALOTG010000109.1 GCA_025458005.1 Thiobacillaceae bacterium | reverse complement strand
GCCCGCTGTCCACCGGCTCGGACGCCTCCAGCAGGGTGACGGCGATGCGCCGGCGCCCCTCCAGGACCTGCCAGACCAGCGGTGACCAGCCCCGCCCCTCTGGCAGGTCCGAGGCATGGAGAACCAGGGTGGCGCGATAGGCCTGGCGGATCGCCGGCCCGACCAGCTCGGCGCAGGAGACGAGGAACAGCAGGTCGCCGCCGCTCAACTCGGCGCTTGTCTCCACCAGCTCCACGGCATGCCCGGCTGAATGGCGCTCCCGCCAGCCTTCCAGCCAGGGCCAGACGGGATGGCCGCGCGACGAGCACAGTATCGATAGCCTCATGACAGTCCGATCATCTCCTCCGCCACCCGCGCCGCGCCGAGCCCGTCCACCAGGGCCCAGGCGCGGCGCGACATGGCCGCGAGCTCAGCGGGAGCTTGTAGCAGGGATTGCAGGGCGGCGCAAATGGCCGCCGCGTCGTGGTCCTCGATCCGGCCCAGGTAACGTGCGGCGCCGGCCGTGTGGGCGGCCGCGCCGATCGCCTCCTGGTTAGCGGCGAAGGACAGCAGCAGGGCGGGCAGCCCGACTGAGCAGCGCTCCCAGGTCGAGCTGCCGGGGGCGCCGATGCCCAGGTCGGCGCGCCCCATCAGCTTGGCCATGCGGTCCGTGGCGGCGTGGAAATGGGTGTTCGGGAGGTTCCGGGCGCGCTCGGCGAGGGCCGCCGCGTGGGGATTGCCGCCGCCGGCGACGACCCGCACGGCGATGTCCGGCCGGTCCAGCCCGGCCAGGGCGTCGAGGGTCCGTCCCGTTGCGTTCGGCGCGTCGCCGCCGCCGAAGGAGACCAGGATCTCCCGCACGCCGCCGTCGCGCGGCGCGAGCCCGGCACGGCAGGCGGCGAACTCCGGGCGCAGCAGGGCGTAGCGCGGCCCGATCAGGCGATGCGCGTCGGGCGCCAGCCGGGCATGGCGTTCGGCGCGTGCCTCGCCCAGATTCTGGTCGAGCAACAGGTCGCAGTCGTGCGGCCGGTCGGCCAGGTCGTCGATGACCAGGATGCGCCGCGCACGGCCGCGCAGCCGGGTCTGCCAGTCCCGCCCCAGGCCATAGTGGTCCTGCACCAGCCAATCCCAGTCTGGCGTGCCGGCAGTCAGCGCCAGGCAGGCCTCCGCGTCCTCGAGCTCGGAGGCGACCTCGGCGGGCAGGCTGATGAGCGGGTAGCCGCGCGCCCGGACGAGGCTACCGGCATCGCCGGGCTGTGATCGGCAGGCGAACGCGACCGTCCAGCCGCGCTCGCGCAGCACGTCAGCCAGCGCCAGGCAGCGCGCGACATGGCCGAGCCCGATGGAGGTCGAGGCATCGGCCCGGACGAGTGCCCTCATGCGCCGCCCTGGGCGAGCAGGAACTCGGCGTAGCGCAGGTCCGCCTCGGTGTCGATGTCCACCGAGCGCGCCTCCGGCATCACGTAGCCCAGCAGGGGCTGGGCATAGTAGGAACGCGCGGTCTCGAAGGCGGCCACGTCCAGGACGTGCAGGGCGCCGTTGGCCCGGTAGGCCTTGGGCATTTCCTGCGACTTGCGGCCGATGTACTCGGGGAAATAGGGGCTCAGCAGACCCTCGCCGGTGAGTTCCAGCGCGGCGAAGGGGGTGTGGGGATAGGCGGAGACGCTCATCAGGAAGCGTCCGTCGCCTGCCCGGAACAGCTCGAGCGCGGCGCGCACGTCCTCGGCGCTGCGGAACGGGCAGGTGGGCAGCAGGATGATCAGGGTGGCGTACTCCCGGCCAGCCTCGCGCAGCGCGGCCAGGGCATGCAGGGCGACGTCCACCACGCCGGCCGGGTCGCGCGCGAGATGGTCGGGGCGCAGGAACGGCACCTCGGCGCCCAGCTCGCGCGCCGCGGCGGCGATCTCCGCGTCCTCGGTGGACACCACGATGGCGTCCGCCACCCCCGCCGCGCGGGCGGCTTCGATGGCCCAGCCGATCAGCGGCCGGCCGCCCAGTGGCAGGATGTTCTTGCGCCGCAGCCGCGTCGACCCCCCCTTGGCGGGGATCAGGGCGAGCACCGGTCCGGGCCGGGCCATGCCTCACATCACCCGGAAGCCGAGCGAGGGCTCGTCCAGCGCGGCCTCGCCGGTCTTGGGCGGCGGGTTGTCCGGGTTATAGAACATGCGCCGGTTGGTCTCGGAAAAGGTCAGGTCGTCGAGGGCCGGGTCGACACGGGCCTTTTCCTCCGCCTCGCCGATGGGGTGCAGGAAGACGGCGTCCTTCGGCTTCCAAATCCCTTCCGAGGCCTTCTCCCAGATGGCGGGGTCGCGCATCGGCTCCACCAGCCGGTAGAACGCCTCCTTGGTGAGGCCGAGGAAGTCGCAGTAGGTGGCCAGGGTGGACGGCTCGTTGGCGTCGTAGCGCCTGACCATGGCCAGGCCCTGCTCGCGGGTCATGCGGCCATGGCGGATCTCCATGCTGGCGTCGTCGGTGGCCCGGCCATAGCCGAACTTGAGGTACTTCAGGTAATCGTGGACGTCGTTGGCGTGGTCCTCGATCTTGCCGTGCAGGTTGAAGCTGCGCTCGCGCTCGTAGGCGATCGGAGAGAAGCCCCATTTCTCCATCATCAGCTCGGCCTGGCGCTTGGCGTTCCAGTAGACGAAGTTGGACAGGTAGATGCCGCGCACCTCGACGCGGGCGATGTCTTCGTCGCTGGGATAGACGTAGGGGGCGAGGTCGGCCAGGGTGATGCCGCCCCGGCCGATCAGGTCGTGCGCCTCGTAGCCGCGCATGTCGTGCTCCTTGCGCGTCCAGCGGGTGAACTCGACGAAGTCCTCCAGGGAGACGATGCCGGTCAGCTCGGCGAAGCCGTGCTCGCCCCAGACGATCAGCGGGATGTTGCGCTCCACCGCCACCTGGAACGGGAAGGTGCGGATGCCGGCGTGGTAGTGCCAGGTCAGGTCGCCCACCGTCTCCAGCATGTGGCGGGAGATGCGCCGCACCGAATCGAGCCCGGCGGTGTAGCGGACCAGGTCGCAGCCGGACTTCTCCACCAGGTTGTACAGGTTGCGGTTGCCGGCCGGCGTGTTGTAGGCATGGTTGAAGGTCACCAGCAGCGGATTCATGCCGTACTTTTCCTTCAGCAGCCAGACCTGGAAGTGCGAGTCCTTGCCGCCTGACACCGGCACGATGCAGTCGTGGCTGTTGCCGCGCTGCCGGGCCATGCGCCGCGCCTCGTCGAGGATCTGCGCCAGCATGCGCTCGCGCTCCTCCCAGTCGATCTCCAGCTTCTGCCGGCTCTCGTGGTAGCGGCAGCCGCTGCACACGCCCTCCTCGTCCAGGATGATGGTCGGCTTGGCGTTCTCGGGATACAGGCAGCGGGCGCAATAGCGCATGGTGTCTCCTCGTGGTCTCAGGGATTGCGCCCGGACGGCAGCTCGCAGCCCTCGCGGCGCACCGGCACCCCGGCGCGGGCCAGGTGGGACTTGGCCTTGCGGGTGCTCTGCTCGGTGTAGTGGAAGATGTTGGCGGCCGCCACCGCGGAGGCCCCGGCCTCGACGCCCTGCACCAGGTGGTCCCAGCCGAACACGCCGCCGAAGGCGATCACCGGCACGTCGACCGCCCGGCACAGCTCGCCCAGGGTCGCCAGGTCATAGCCGCGCCGGGCGCCGTCATGATCGACGGAGTTGAACAGGATCTCGCCGGCGCCCAGCGCCACGGCGCGCCGCGCCCAGGCCACGGGGTCCTCGTCGAGCAGCCGCTGGCCGCGATCGACGGCGATGCGCGCCGCGCCCGTTTCGTCCCGCTTCACGTCCATCGAGGCGACGATGCACTGCCGGCCATAGCGCCGCGACAGGGCCGTGACCAGCTCCGGACGCTCGGCCAGGGCGGTGTTGAGCACCAGCTTGTCAGCCCCGGAGCGCAGCAGCCGGGTGGCGTAGTCCTCGTCGCCGATCCAGCCGCCAGCGGCCAGGGGCACGAAGCAGTGCTGCGACACGCGCTCCACCGCCTCGGCGAAGCCGGCGCGGCTGTCGGCCGAGCGGCTGACGTTGAGCATGACGATCTCGTCCACCGCCCACTTGTTGAAGGCCTCCATGGCGTGCACCGCGTCGTAGTGGATGACGTTGGTGTGCTTGAAGCGCACGCTCTGCACCACCTGGCCCTCGCGCAGGATCAGGACGGCAATCAGGCGTTTCTTCAGCATGTCAGAGGTTCACGAAGTTCCTGAGCAGGGTCAGGCCGTAGTTCTGGCTCTTCTCCGGGTGGAACTGGATGCCGTACAGGTTTTCGCGCTGGATCATGCAGGCGAATTCCACGCCGTAGGCGCAGGTGGCCAGCACGTCGGCCGGCTCGCCGCACGTCACCCGGTAGCCGTGGATGAAATAGGCGTCGCCGCCGCTCTCCAGGCCGGCAAGCAGGCGGTCCGGGCGGGCGAAGTCGACCGCGTTCCAGCCCATGTGCGGCACCGGCAGGCCCGGCGTGTCCGGGAAGCGCCGCACATGGGCGGCGAACCAGCCCAGGCCGGCGTGCAGGCCCTCCTCGTCGGAATCGCTGCACATCAGCTGCATGCCCAGGCAGATGCCCAGCAGGGTCGCCCCGGCCTGGCGCCGCTCCTCCAACGCCCGGTCCAGCCCAGTGCGGCGCAGGTTGTCGATCGCCTGGCCGAAGGCCCCCACGCCGGGCAGGATAAGCCGGTCGTAATGCGTCAGGGCAGCCGGCTCGGCGACCAGATCGGCCACGCCGCCCACCGCCTCGATGGCGTTGAGCACCGAGCGCAGATTGCCCATGCCGTAATCGACGATGGCGATGCGCCCGCTCATGTGCCTTCAGGCCTCCAGGTCGCCCCAGGCCAGCCGCTCCCCGGCGGCGACCGCGCGCCGCAGCCGACGCCCCAGCGCCTCGCCCAGGCGATCGGGCGGGATGCCGAATCCCGGCCGCCGGTAGTCGATGTCCGCCTCGGCGAGAACGTGGCCGGCCGGCAGGTCATGGGCGGCGTGCAGGCTGCGCCGGATGGCGTCGCGCCGCTGCCGCTCGATGTCGGAGAGCACGCGGCGCGGCTCGCCCAGGGCGGTCTCCACCTCGCGGATGACCTGCACGAAGCGCGCCATGTCGGCCGGCTCCAGGGACATGACATGCTCCACGGAGCGGGTCATGCGGTCCTCGGTGATGGTCTTCTCGACCAGGTTGGCGCCCAGGGCCACGGCCGCGACGTCCATCTCCCAGCCCGGCGTGTGGTCGGAGAAGGCCACCGGGCAGCCGAACATGCGCTTGAGGGTGGGGATCACGCGCAGGTGGATGCTCTCCAGGTGGGCCGGATAGCCGGACGGGCACTGGTGGATGACGATCCTGTCGTTGCCCTCGGCGCGGATGGCGTCGACCGCCGTCTCGATCTCGCCCAGCGTGGCGGCCCCGGTGTCGATCTGGATGCACGCGCCGCTGCGCGCGGCGTGGCGGATCAGGGGCAGGTGGTTCACGTCCGCCGAGGCGATCTTCAGCGAGGCGCAGCCCAGCTCGAGTAGGAAGTCGACGTCCTCGTGGAAGCAGGCGGTGGCGAAGAACAGGATGCCCAGCTCGTCGCAGTGGCGCTTCAGCTCGCGCCACTCCTCGCGTTCCAGGCGCCGGCGGACGAGGATGTCGCGCAAGGGCTCGGTGACCTTCTCGGTCCGCCCCGTCACCCGGTCGGCCAGCACCTCGTAGCTGAAGGGCAGGGCCGGGTCGGCCACCAGTCTGAAGGGGTCGAAGACCTGGAACTTGATGGCGTCGGCCCCCGCCTGCCTGGCCAGCGCGGCGAGCCGCTTGGCAGATGCGAGCCCGTCGTGAGTCGGGCCGGCCTCGAAGGTAATGAAGCAGTGAGCGCCCTCGCCGATCCGCTTGCCGCCCAGTTCGATCATTGTCTGGTTCTCCTCCAGTCGCAGCCGTGATTTTGCCTCGGGAAGGCCTGGCTGGGGAGCTTTCGCGGCCGGATTTCTAGCTCAGGAGGCGCCGCAGGGCCTCCACCACCTGGTCCTGCTCCGCCTCGCCGAGGCCCGGATAGAGCGGCAGGCTGAGGGCGCGGCGGTAATAGGCCTCGGCGACCGGGAACTGCCCCCAGTCGAAGCCCAGGCGCCGGTACCAGGGCTGGGTGTGCACCGGGATGTAGTGCACGTTGACGCCGATGCCGGCCTCGCGCAGGCGGGCGAAGGACTCGTCGCGGGTGACACGCGCGCCGTCGGCGAGCTGGACCACGTAGAGATGCCAGGCGGACGCCGCCCATGCTTCCTGATGCGGAAGTTGCAGGGGCAACCCGGCGAGCAGGCGGTCGTAGCGCGCGGCGAGTGTCCGGCGCCGCTCCAGGAAGGTGTCGAGCCGCCGCATCTGGCTCGCCCCCAGGGCGGCCTGGATGTCGGTCATGCGGTAGTTGTAGCCGAGCTCCACCTGCTCGTAATACCAGGGGCCGGGGCTGGCCGACGCCATCCTGGCCGCATCGCGTGTAATGCCGTGGCTGCGCAGCAGGCGCATGCGCTCGGCGAGGGCCGCGTCCGGCGTCGCCGCCACGCCGCCCTCCCCGGTGGTGACGATCTTCACCGGATGGAAGGAAAAGACGGTGATGTCGGCATGCCGGCCGGTGCCCACCGGCTCGCCGCGGTAGCGGGCGCCGATGGCGTGGGAGGCGTCCTCGACGACGCGAAAGCCGTAGCGGCGGGCCAGGTCGGCGATGGCCGCCATGTCGCAGGGCTGGCCGGCGAAGTGCACGGGCACCACGAACTTGGGCAGCCTTCCGTCCCGCTCGGCCTTGTCTAGCTTGTCCGCGAGCACATCGACGCTCAGGTTGAGGGTGCGCGCATCGATGTCCACGAAATCGACCGAGGCGCCGCAATAGAGGGCGCAGTTGGCCGAGGCGACGAAGGTGTTGGGAGTGGTCCACAGCCGGTCGCCCGGCCCCAGGTCCAGCGCCCGGCAGGCGAGGTGCAGGGCCGAGGTGGCGCTGTTGACCGCGACGGCATGGCGGGCGCCGCAGGCCTCGGCTACCGCCGCCTCGAAGCGTTCGACGGCCGGACCCTGGGTGAGGAAATCCGACTGCAGGACCGCCACGACCTCCGCGATGTCCTCCGCGGAGACGTCCTGGCGGCCGTAGGGGATCATTCCGTCGCGCCGCGCCTGCGGTCCCGGCGGCGCCGGTCGGGATAGCAGCCGCTCTCGGCCAAAAGGGCGCGGATCTGTTCCACGGACAGGAACACCGGGTTGTTGCCGGAGGAGTATTCGAAGCCCTGCTCCACCGGCACGCCGGTCTCGCCGAGGGCGTTTTGGGTGTATTCGGACTCGACCACGAAGCGGATCGCCGGCCGGATGACGTAATGATCCGGGTAGTCCAGCGTCAGGTGCGAGTCGTCCTGCGGGCACATCACCTCGTGCAGCTTCTCGCCCGGGCGGATGCCGATGGTCTTCTGGGGCAGCTCCGGCGTCATGGCGGTGGCCAGGTCGGTGATGCGCGAGGAGGGGATCTTGGGTACGAAGATCTCGCCGCCCCGCATGCGGGCGAAGCTCTTCAGTACGAAATCCACCCCTTGTTCCAGGGTGATCCAGAAGCGGGTCATGCGCGGATCGGTGATGGGCAGTTCCCGGGCCCCTTCGCCGATCAGCTTGGCGAAGAACGGCACGACGGAACCGCGCGAGCCCACCACGTTGCCGTAGCGCACCACGGCGAAGCGCGTCGGCTGGCTGCCGGCGATGTTGTTGGCGGCCACGAACAGCTTGTCGGACACCAGCTTGGTGGCGCCATAGAGGTTGATGGGGCTGGCCGCCTTGTCGGTGGACAGGGCGATGACCCGCTGGACGCCGTTTTCCAGGGCGGCGTGGATGACGTTCTCCGCCCCATTGATGTTGGTGCGAATGCATTCGGTGGGGTTGTATTCGGCGGCGGGCACCTGCTTCAGCGCCGCAGCATGCACCACGTAGTCGACCCCGCGCAGGGCCTGGGTGAGACGCTCACGGTCGCGCACGTCGCCGATGAAATAGCGCATGCATGGGGCGTTGAGCAGCTGCTGCATCTCGAACTGCTTGAGCTCGTCGCGCGAATAGACCACCACGCGCGACGGCCGGTGGCGTTTGAGCAACGTCCGGATGAAGCTCTTGCCGAAGGATCCGGTCCCGCCGGTGATCAGGATGGATTTGCCGTCGAACACAGCGCCCCCCCGAGCTAGGAAAACGGCAGGATACAGGCTCGCGGGTCAGCCCGCATCACCACGGAGGCCGGCGGCGATGTTGCGGTTGATGTTGATGATGAGGTTCAGCTTGGCGGGATCGGGATAGGCGATCACGTCGAAGATGCGCTTGTCCACCAGGCTGCTCAGTACCAGGATGTTGGTCTTGATCTCCGGCGGCAGGGGATTGTCGGGGCTGGACACCTCGGCCTGGAACAGGCTCCACAGGCGCTGGTTGAACAGCAATGCCTCCTCGAGCTGCTGATCGCGGTCGGGCGCCCCCCAGTTCTGCTGGACTTGGAGCAGCATCTGGGTCGCCTTGGTCAGCACGGAGGCCTCCAGGTCTCGTCCCGAGAGCGATGACTTCTCGACTTCCTGGTAGGCCTCAAGGGGTTGGATTGGCATGTTCGATCAGCTCCTGTTCATAGGCGATCAGCTCCCTGGCTGCCTTCATCGCCTGGTAATAGCGACCGTCCGCGACCTGCGCGCTGATGGTCGAGATCAAGGGGGTGGTGCTGGGGGCGGCGTCCAGAACGGGACGCACCAATTCCCAGTAACGCTGCTGGTAGGCGGGCAGATTGGCCCCGTCCATGTACATCAACTGCACGACCAGATAGATCCTCTTGCAGGGAGTATCCGCCCGATCTTCCGTCAGGATGTCCTTCTCGCGCAGGATGGGGACATCGTTCAGTATGCTCAGGTGGCAGCGCGCATCGCCGTTCTCCACCACCGCCCCGCCGATGAACACCTTTTCCCCGGGTTTCAGATCCAGACGCAACGGCATCTTGTTATCGGTCTCGCGCGAGCTACCGTCAAATCGCTTACAGGGCGTCCAATCTGCCCGTGTTGGGCAGGACGGTATAGCCCTGCGCGTCGGCCAGCAACTGGCGGCCGGTCATGCTCTGGTCATTGGCCAGATCCTCGTTGATGCGACCGATGTACTGGGCCAGTTCCTCGGCCATCTTGGCGCGCTGGCCGGATACATAATACTGGGCATCGTCGACCCGCTGGGCCGCCACGGCGACTTCCTCGTCGCTGCTCTCTCCCGGCAGTTCGGGTAGCTCCAGACCACCCTCGCCGGGGTACATGGGCTTGGCGGGAATGACCACCGCATCCTTGCTGTCGCCCAACAGGGGGATTTCCATATCGCCGGCGCCCGGCAGACGGGCCGGATCGGCGATCAGCTTGCCCAGGCGCTGGTTGTCGGGGGGTATGGTCAAGGCATCGATCTGATGCCTCAACTGGGTGTATTTGTTGAGATATTCGATCCGCTGCGGATTGTCGATGGGGTAAGGTGGGTACATCTTGACGATGGCTCCGAGGGGCTCCCTCATCTCGCCAAGCAACTGCTCCACCCCTGCCATGGCCTTGTCCGCGTACCTCACCATCGAGGCCGCGTCGTTCAGGGAGATGCCACGACCCGCCGCCCTGGCCAGGGCGCTGAG
>JALOTG010000282.1 GCA_025458005.1 Thiobacillaceae bacterium | reverse complement strand
TATGCTTCCGGCTTTTTTGCCGGAGGCGGCCATGAGTAAGCGGAGGTTCGAGATGTATCAGTATCGACAAATCCTGGTGCGGATGCGCCAGGGCGATTCGGACCGGGACATCGCCCGGTCCCGGCTGATGGGACGCAAGAAGCTGGCCCGGATGCGCGCCATGGCTCACGAGCGCGGCTGGTTGGCGCCCGAGGTCCCGTTGCCCGATGACGCCGCCCTGGCGGCGGTCTTCGCCCGCCCGACGGGCGTACCGCCCCAGTGCGTGTCCGGGCTGGAACCGTGGCGAGACCAGATCGTCGCCTGGCGGGATCAAGGCATCCAAGGGACGACCATCCACGCGGCCCTGGTGCGCCGCCACGGCCACACGGGGAGTTATGCCTCGGTCCATCGCTTCGTGCGCCAGTTGCCGGGCACGGCCGCGCCGGCGGTGCCGTTGCGGCTGAGCTTCAAGCCGGGGGAGGCGGCCCAGGTCGATTTCGGCGCCGGGCCGGCGATCGCCGAGGTCCACACCGGGGAACTCATCAAGACCTGGTTCTTCGTGATGACCCTGTGCCGGTCGCGCCATCGGTACGCCGAACTGGTGCGCGACCAAAGTACCGCCACCTGGCTGGCCTGCCACCGCCGCGCCTTCGAGGCGTTCGGCGGGGTGGTGGGCCGGGTGATCATCGACAACCCCCAATGCGCCATCACCCGGGCCTGTTATTACGACCCCGAAGTCCAGCGCGCCTATGCCGACCGCGCCGAAGGGTATGGGTTCCGGATCGATCCTTGTCCGCCTCGGGATCCCCAGAAAAAAGGGATCGTGGAGGCCGGCGTCAAATACGTGAAGGGCGCCTTCCTACCGTTGCGCGAGTTCCGGAGCCTGGCCGACGCCAACCGGCAACTGGCCGACTGGGTGCGCGACGAAGCCGGCCCGCGCTGCCATGGCACCACCCGCGAGCGGCCGCCGGTCCAGTTTCTGGCGACCGAGCGTGCCCTGCCGCAACCGTTGCCCGCGGTGCCGCCGGTGCTGGCGGTGTGGGCCCAGGTCAAGGTCCATCGCGATACCCACGTTCAGTTCGAGCGGTGTTTGTACTCGGTACCGTTCCGCCTGGTCGGCCAGACCCTGTGGCTCAAGGCCAGCGATACCCTGGTCCGGCTGTATCAGGACCATGAGTCGGTGGCTTGCCATCCGCGCCTGACCCGCCCCGGCGCCCGCTCGACCGTCCCCGACCATCTGCCGCCCGAGGCCCTGGCCTGGAGCCTCCACGATGCGCCGTGGTGCCTGGACCAAGCCGAGCGCATCGGTCCTGCCTGCCATGCCGTGATCCACACCCTGTTCGGCGACCGGGTGCTGGTCAATCTCCGCGCCGCCCAAGGCGTGCCGCGTCTGGCGCAGCCCTACGGGGCCGCCCGCCGGGAGGTCGCCCGCGCTCGCGCCCTGGACGCCGGCAGCGCCCGCTACCGTACGGTCAAGACCATCCTCGCCAAGGGCCTCGACCAGGTCTCGGCGCCCCCGCTGGCCCCCCCGACCCCCAGTACCTATACCCAGGGTGGCCGGTTCTGCCGCCCCCCCCACCTTGTTCCATTGAGGCCCCCCGATGACCGCTCTGCCCGAACTCATCCCTCTGCTCAAGCACCTGCGCCTGTCCGGCATCCTCGATTCGCTCGAGGCCCGCAACCGCGAAGCCCTCGACCGCCACCTGGCCTACACCGACTTCCTCGGCCTGCTGATCCAGGACGAAGTGGCCCGCCGCGAGCGGAAAAAACTGGCCCAGCGGCTGCGCCGCGCCCACTTCCGCAGTCACAAAACCCTGGAATGCTTCGATTTCGACCGCCTGCCCACCCTCAATCGGGCCCTGGTCCACGACCTGGCCACCGGCCGCTTCCTCGCCGAGAAGGTGGCCGTCCTGATCGTCGGCCCCTGCGAGGACGCGACATGATGCACACCTCTCTATGCAATTAAAAATGAAGGAAAATTTGCTGGTCGTTTCCTGTTAGCGGAATCCCCTTGACCATCGGTGCGGCAAGCCGGTCGAGATCCGTGCGGAGAATGATCCACGGTGCGCCAGCACAGGCGTGTTGCGCCGGCAAGCGCCGTCGTTCGATCAGGCGCAGCACGGTCATCGTGCTCACCCCCAGGGCCGCCGCGCTTTCCTCCAGCGTCATCTCGCCACGCTCGCGTCGCTCGGCCTCCTGATACCGGGGGATCCCGTGATCGTGGCGGAACGTCCGGATGCGGGCTTCGGTCCAGGCATGGCCGTGCGCCGTCCGTTGGCCCAGGCGATTCAACGTGGCCGCGATCCCTGGATCCGGCTGACAGCGAGCCAGATCGCGAACGAGCGCGATCGTGTCCTTGGGGGTAACCCAGCGATGCTGGCCAGTCTTATTGCCAACCATCTCGACCGACGTATGGTCCCCGCCCCGCCAGTGCAATATCCGCGTGATGGTGTCGGCCGCTTTGCGCACGACGATCTCCTGCAGGACGGTGCGCAGAATCCGTTTCTTCAGCGCTGGGGTGCTCTCCGGGTGCTGCCAGAGCGCCGGCAAATCCTCCCCCAGTTGGACCAGCCGCGCTGGGCTGGCTTCAGTCAGACGGGTGGGCTGGCGTTCGCGCAACGCCGTCAGTTCCTGCTCGAGGTCGGCCTGACGCCGCAAGGCGTCGTTCCAGCGCCGCTCTAACTCGGCGGCGACCAAGCGATGCTCGGGATCGACGGCATCGTACTGACGTCGGGCCCGCGCGGTTTCAAAGCGACTTTGTTCGAGGGCCAGTTCCCGTTGGGCGATGCGTTCGTCACTCACCCGTGCGTGACGCGCGAGGGCCTCCAGCGCAGCCCGCATGCCCAGGGGCCGCAAGCGACTCAGCACCTCATCGACCACGCACTGATCGGCACGCAACCCGCCAAAGGAGATGCAGTGGCCGGTACCGTGGTTGGTGCGGGCGCCCCGGCAGTCATAACGCAGACATTGCCCCTTCGTGCCGGAGTAGGCGACGTGCAACTTGCGTCCGCAGTGCCCGCACCGCAGCAAGCCGGCGAGGAGCGCGCCGCCGTTGCGGGCCGGGCCCCGAACCATGATGCCCTTCATGTTGGCGTTATGCGTGATCTGTCGTTGGTTGCGTTCGTACTCGTCCCATCCAAGGTAGCCGTCGTGGTGGTCGGGG
>JALOTG010000281.1 GCA_025458005.1 Thiobacillaceae bacterium | reverse complement strand
GGAAGCGGCTCGTCGAGGAAGCGCGCAAGGCGGAAGAAGCACGGAAGGTGGACGAGGCCCGCCGGGCCGCCGCCGCGGAGGAAGCACGCAAGGCGGAGGAGGCACGGCGCGCCGAGGAGGCCAGAAGGGCCGCCGCCGCCGAGGAGGCGCGCAAGGTGGAGGAGGCACGGCAGGCCGCCGCCGCCGAGGAGGCGCGACGCAAGGCCCAGGAGGCGGCCAGGCCCCAGGTCAGCCCGGCCGCCCTGTACCAGCAGGGCCAGGCGCTGGAGCGGGAAGGCAACTTCCGCGAGGCGGTCCGCCGCTACGAGGAAGCCGGCAACGCCGGTTACGGACTGGCCTCCAAGCGCCTGGGCGAGATCTACGTCAAGGGCGCCAGCGGCGTCGGGCGGGACTACGCCAAGTCCGTCAAATGGTATGACAAGGCCCGCCAGCAGGGCGTCAGCGTGGATGGCGGCGGCGGACAATGAACCTGAACAAGGCAGTTGGACAGAAGACAGGGTCTGCAACCCAAGTCAGGCTTGGCCTGGCTCCCTCACCCTGCCCTCTCGCAAACGGAGAGAGGGAATACACCCCCTCCCCCGCCGGGGGACTCCTTGAGGAGAGGGTCGCGGCCCATCGGGCCGCGTACCACCCACGGTTTCGGGATATAACCAGCAGGGAGGACACAGCACATGACGATGCGCAGCGATGAAGGGCTGACCTGCCTCAGGCAATCCCGCAACCGATGGCGTGCCGCCGCCGCGCTCATCGCCCTCGTCGCCGTCGCCCTGCTGCTGGCGGATCGCCACCTGCCCACCGCCCGCCAGGTGGCGAGGGGCCCGTCAGCCAGCGCCCCCTCACCAGTCGCGGTGTCCCCGGACTTGCCAGGCATGCCCCTGCCCGAGGCGCCCACGCCGCAGCCCGCGCTCGTTCAACCACCGCCGCCGGACTCCCAAGCCCCGCCGCCTGGCCCCATCACGGCGCGGCCCGTGGCGCCGATCAGCGGGCCGAGGCCCCCCCTCGCCACGCCGGGGCAGGCATCCGTCGCCGGCACGTCCCCGCACATCCCCCTCCAGCCCGTCACGATCGGCAACGTCCGCCCCGCCCTACCACCGGCCAGCGCCCCCACGGAGCCCATGGCCAGTGCCGCTCCGGCACCGATCCGCCCGCCCAGCGTCCAGGCGGCGTTGTCCGGCACGCCGCGCCCCGGCATCGCCGACGCGCCATCCGCGCAGAGCACTGAGGCCCTGGTCCGGCAGGCGATCACCATGGAGCACGCGGGCAACTATGACGAGGCGATGAAGCTCTACCGGCTGGCCGGCATGGCCGGCCACGGGGCCGCCTCGCTGCGGCTGGCCGAGCTGTACCTGACCGGGGTGCGCGAGGTGAAGCGGGACTACGCCGAGTCCATCCGCTGGTATGCCAAGGCCCGCGCGCAGGGGATGTCGGTGCCGGAAATGGAAAAACGCTGAGGGGGTGCGAGCGATGGCCAAGGGAAAACCGCAATTCGTCATGGTGGCCCAGACCGATCCCGGCATGGTCCGCCACATCAACGAGGACGCCGTGTTCACCGACGCGGAGGCCGGGCTGGCGATCCTGGCCGACGGCATGGGCGGCTACAGCGCTGGCGAGATGGCCAGTGCCCTGACCATCGAGACCGTCAGCGAGGCCCTGCTCGACTGCCTGCCGCAGCTGCGCGTGCAGCCGCTGGCCGAGGCTACCGAGGCCCTGCACGAGGATATCGATTTCGCCGTTCGGCGCGCCAACAGCGTCATCCGGTCCGAGGCCCGGCGCGATCCTGACTGCGAAGGCATGGGCAGCACCGTGGTCGTCGCCGCCCTGCTGGACGGCCAGATCACGGTGGGCCACGTGGGTGACTCCCGCCTCTACCGCTACCGCGCCGGCGAGCTCGAGCAGATCACCCGCGACCACTCCTGGCTGCAGGAGCAATTGCAACTGGGCGCCATTTCAGAGGAACAGGCCAGGGAATCGCGCTTCAAGAACCTCGTCACGCGCGGCCTGGGCATCGAGGAGGACGTGGAGGTGGAGATCCACGACTACCCCCTGCAGCCGGACGACATCTACCTGCTCTGCTCGGATGGTCTCAGCGACATGGTCGACGAGGCCACCATCGTCTCGGTCCTGGGCGACAGTGGCCAGGACCTGGCCCAGGCCGCCGAGCGGCTAATCAAGCTGGCCAATGACAACGGCGGACGGGACAACATCTCCGTCATCCTGATCGGTGGCGATCCCCCGCCGAGCGGCTGGCTGCGCGGCCTGACGGCGAAGCTGGGACTCTGACCGGCCGAGCCGGGCACCGCTAGGCGCGAGGCAGGGTCGTATCCCTTCCCATCCGGAAAAAAGCCCACGCAGGCGTGGGCTTTTGAGTCTCATAGCGGCCGAACCGCGCGGGCCGGATCGGGGTTTCAGAACTGCTTGCGCTTCCTCAGTTCCTCGTCCACCGGGGGTTGCAGCATCTGCTCCAGGGATTGCGCGCCTGCAGGGCCCTCCGGCAGGTTGACCCCCTCGCCCTCGATGGCGTCGATCCCCGGCGGGACCACGCCGATGGCGGTGATGAAGCCCTGCTTGATGGCCGGGCCGACGCTGTCGGTGCTGTTGATGGATTCCAGCAGATCCTCCAGGGCAGCGGCCAGGATCGAAGCGGTCGTCTGGGCGCTGATGGAGCGCACGGAATTGTCGGAATAATCCACGCACTGACTCGGGTTCATGGTGCAACCCCATGAATGTCCCTTGAACGCCGCCCCACCCAGCAGGGTGGGCGTGGGCAACGGGAGCGTGTCGGTGGTGAGCACCGCGTAGCCCGTGTTCGGGACGGACAGGGTGATGCTGGCGGGGATCGTGTCGAAGGTGATGCCCTGGCGCCTGTGCGCGTCCGTCGTGGGCGCCAACCCGATGCCGATGCTGCCCCCCGTGGAGGTCAACGCCACCGCGCCAGGCACGAACATGACCGGCTGGATGACATTGGGTGTGGCCGGGTTGTAAAGGGCATTGAGGATGTCGCCGCCGGCGGTCAAGTTCGCCGTGGCCGCATGGATCTCCCCCAGCCTGAGGATGCCCGTGTCGTTCAGGGTGACGTTGTTGCCGCTCACCACGCTCACCGCCCCGCCGAAGTTGTTGGCGTTGTTCAGCGTGATGTCGTTGCCCG
>JALOTG010000280.1 GCA_025458005.1 Thiobacillaceae bacterium | reverse complement strand
TCACTCCAGCAGGGTGCGCATCTCCCTGAGGGCGATCTGACCGGCCTCGCTCGTCTTCGGATAGTCCAGCTTCAGCGCCTTGAGGGTCTCGACGATGATTTCCGCCACGCACAGGCGCGTGTAGAGCTTGTCGTCCGCCGGGATGGCATACCAGGGCGCCCAGGGCCGCGAGGTGGCGTTGAGGGTCTCCTCGTAGGCGGCCATGTATTCCTTCCAGTGGTTGCGCTCCCTGACGTCGGCCACGGAGAACTTCCAGTTCTTGCGCGGTTCCTCGATGCGGGCGAGGAAGCGCCGGCGCTGCTCCTCCCTGGACACGTTGAGCCAGAACTTGAGGACCACGGTGCCGTTGCGGGCCAGGTGCGCCTCGTGTTCGCGTATCGAGTCGTGGCGCTGCTTCCACAGCTTGTCCTGGGCGGGCAACTCGGGCAGGCGCTGACGGGCGAGATAGTCGGGATGCACCCGCACCACCAGCACCTCCTCGTAGTAGCTGCGGTTGAAGATGCCGATGCGGCCCCGTTCGGGCAGGCAGCGGGTCGTCCGCCACAGGAAGTCGTGGTCCAGTTCCTCCTCCGAGGGGGTCTTGAAGGAATAGACCTGGCAGCCGGCCGGATTCACCCCGCTCATCACCGCCCGGATGGTGCTGTCCTTGCCGGCGGCGTCCATGGCCTGGAAAATCAGCAGCAGGGCGTGGTGGTTGTCCGCGTAGAGCTTGCGTTGCAGGTCGTCCAGTTCCTGGACGCGGACGGCCAGCCGCAGCTTGCATTCGGCCTCGTCGGGGGCGTTCTTGGGTGGTGTCGTGGCAGCCTTGGCGCGCTTGAACGTGCCATCGAACGGGACGCGGTAGGGACTCGCACAGGCTTCGACCATCGCGGCTACTCCTCGGGGCGTGTGTGTTGATCCGGCTGCTTATTCACGGTAGAGGGTGGGATGGGGATTTTCAACCGGCACGCATCGCCTCGCTCGGGCAAGGGCGCATCCGCCCGGCATCGCCCATGAATGCGGAGGCCATCATCGACGCCCTGGCCACCCAAGGCTGGTGCGTGCACCACGATTTCCTGCCCGACGCTCCGGTGGCGGCCCTGCGCGGCGTCTGCCTGGCGCGCCAGGCATCGGGCGGCTTTCATGCCGCCGGCGTGGGGGCGGGGCAGTCACGGGTCATCTCGGAGCTGCGCCAGGATCGCATCCTCTGGCTGGAGGCGGACGACCCCGCCCCGGCAGTCCAGGACTATCTGGCCGCCATGGCATCACTGCGCCAGGCGGTCAACCGGGAACTGATGCTCGGCCTGTTCGAACTGGAGGCCCACTTCGCCGCCTATCCGCCGGGGGCGTTCTACCAGCGACACCTCGACCGCTTCCGGGAGGACGACCGGCGCGTCCTGACGGTGATCCTCTACCTCAACGCCGACTGGACGCCGGCCGACGGCGGACAGCTACGCTTCTGGCCACAGGCATCCGCCCCCGCCGATTGTCTCGATATCCTGCCCACAGGTGGGACGCTGGTCACCTTCCTATCCGACCGGTTCTGGCACGAAGTGCTGCCTGCCCGCCGTGAGCGGCTGGCGATCACCGGCTGGTTCAAGCGGCGCTGAACGGCCCGGCGCCCGTGCTCGCACGGGTCGGCTCAGACCTCGGGGGCGTGCGCCGGCCGGCCGTGCACCCGACCATAGGCCCGGCAGAACGGGCAGAATTTGGTCTCGGCGAACTTCACGAAGTTGTACAGCGCGCCCGACT
This sequence comes from Thiobacillaceae bacterium, assembly GCA_025458005.1. GTDB lineage: Bacteria > Pseudomonadota > Gammaproteobacteria > Burkholderiales > Thiobacillaceae > JALOTG01. Next base: position 1,423 of record JALOTG010000280.1, on the reverse strand, counting down.
GTGCCCGGCGGGCGGGCACGCAGACCGGACAATGCTCGCAGACCTTGGCCAGGGCCCGGTCCAGCTTGCTGACGTTGCGTGTCATGATGATCTCCCTGCCCGAGGTCGGCGTCAGGCCGGCTCCGGGCTTCGTGCTCACACGATCAGCGGATGCAGCATTGCATCGCGGAATGACCTGTTCCCGAACTCTCCGCCTCCGAAACCGCTTTCCTCGCGTGGTTCATGTTCAATTGTTGTATAGCCCATGTTACGCGGCTTGGGCGCATTGATTGTGTCCTGGGGCGCGCCCGCGGCTCACTCCCCCAGACCCGCGAGTTCCACTTCGCTGAAGCCCGCCCGCAGCCGGGCCGGCAGGTTGAACGGGCCGCGCGGCCTGGGCACGTCGTTGGCGCGCACCAGTTCGCGCCAGGCCGCCTCCGGGGCCAGGCCGCGCTCGGCGCAGAAATGCCGGAACCAGCGGTCGCCGGCGGCCACGTGCGTGACCTCGTCGCGCAGGATGACGTCCAGGATGGCCGCCCCGGCCCGGTCGCCGTGGCCGGCGAGCTTGCGCTGGATGCCGGGGGTGACGTCCAGGCCGCGCGCCTCCATCAGGCGCGGCACCAAGGCCATGCGCGCCAGGGGGTCGTCGGCGGTCTTCAGCGCCAGGTCCCACAGCCCGGCATGGGCGGGGAAGTCGCCGTAGTCGTGGCCCTGCGCGCGCAGGTGGTCGCGCAGCAGGCGGAAGTGATGCGCCTCCTCGGCGGCGACCCTCAGCCAGTCGGCATAGAAGTCGGCGGGAAGGCCCTGGAAGCGGTAGACGGCGTCCATGGCCAGGTTGATGGCGGTGAACTCGATGTGGGCGAGGGCGTGGATCAGAGCGGCGTGCCCCTCGGGGTGGGACAGCTCGCGCCGCGGCAGGTCCTGGGGCGGCACCAGTTCCGGCCGGGCGGGGCGGCCGGCGTCGACGACGGGCTCGGGGTCGTCGCAGGGCGCGGCTTCCAGACGACCGGCCTGCCAGTCGGCCCACAGCCGGGCCGCGGCGGCGAGCTTGGCCTCGCTGTCCGTCTCCAGCAGGGCGGCGCGGGCCGCGGCGTGCAGGTTCATGGCCAGAGTGCCTCGATCCGCGCCAGCGGGTTGGGCAGCCGCCAGGCAGCCAGCCAGCCCAGGGCGACGCCGAGGCTGTTGGCCAGCATGTCCAGGGCGCTCGCCTCCCGGTAGCCGGTGAAGCCCTGGGCGACCTCGATCCCCGCGCCCAGGGCCAGCACCCACAGTGCGACGGCCAGCCGGCGGGCGTGGAGCTGGGCGAACCAGAACATCAGGCTGAAGTAGGCGATGGTGTGCGAGGCCTTGTCCCAGATGTGGACGCCGGCGGGCGGCGGGCGGGGGGTGAGGGAGAGATAGACCACCAGCAGCACCAGGGCCCAGCCGATGCCGAGCCAGAGGG
>JALOTG010000108.1 GCA_025458005.1 Thiobacillaceae bacterium | reverse complement strand
GTCATCCTGGCCGCCGGCAAGGGGACCCGGATGAAGTCCGACCTGCCCAAGGTGCTGCATCCCCTCGCCGGGCGACCCCTCCTGGGCCACGTGCTGGCCGCCGCCGACAGCCTCGATCCCGCCCGCATCTGCGTGGTCTACGGCCACGGCGGCGAGACCCTGCCGGCCGCCATCGGCCGGCCGGAGCTGGCCTGGGCCAAACAGGAGCCGCAGCTCGGCACCGGGCACGCGGTGCAGCAGGCCGTCCCCCATCTGGACGCCGACGGCATCGTCCTGATCCTGTATGGCGACGTCCCGCTGATCCGCCCGGAAACCCTGCAGGAGATGCGCCTCATCGCCCAGGAGGGGGCCGTTGCCCTGCTCACCGTGCGGCTGGCCAATCCGGCCGGTTACGGTCGCATCGTGCGCAATGCGCGCGGCCAGGTGGAGCGCATCGTCGAGCACAAGGACGCCAGCCCCGAGGAGCTGGCGCTGGACGAGGTCAACACCGGCATCCTGGCCCTGCCGGCGGGCAAGCTGATGGGCTGGCTGGAGCGGCTCACCAACAACAACGCCCAGGGCGAGTACTACCTCACCGATGTGATCGGCATGGCCGCCGCCGAGGGCGAGCGCATCCTGCCCTGCCACCCCTCCGCGGAATGGGAGGTGCTGGGGGTGAACAGCCGCGCCCAGCTGGCCGAACTGGAGCGCACCCACCAGGCCAACCTCGCCGCCACCCTGATGACCCAGGGCGTCACCCTCATCGATCCGGCCCGCCTCGACGTGCGCGGCGAACTGGAATGCGGCCGCGACGTCCTCATCGACATCAACTGCGTGTTCGAGGGTCGTGTCAAGCTGGGAGACAACGTGAAAGTGGGCGCTAACTGCGTGCTCAGGGACGTGGACGTGGCGGCCGGCGTGGAGATCCTGCCCTTCTGCCACATGGAGGGCGCCCGGATCGGCGCCAACGCTCGCGTCGGCCCCTATTCCCGCCTGCGTCCCGGCACGGACCTGGCCGAGGAGGCGCACATCGGCAACTTCGTCGAGATCAAGAACAGCCAGGTCGGCTTCAATTCCAAGGTCAATCACCTGTCCTACGTGGGCGACGCCACGGTGGGGCGCAAGGTGAACATCGGCGCCGGCACCATCACCTGCAACTACGACGGCGCCAACAAGCACCGCACGGTGATCGAGGACGAGGCCTTCATCGGCTCCGACACCCAGCTGGTGGCGCCGGTGACGGTCGGCCGGGGCGCCACCCTGGGCGCCGGCACCACCCTGACCAAGGACGCCCCGCCGGGGGAACTCACCCTCGGCCGTGCCAGGCAGGTCACCATCCCGGGCTGGAAACGGCCCGTCAAACAGCAAAAGTAAGGGGTTACTTACATGTGCGGGATTGTCGGTGCAGTCGCCCAACGCAACGTCGTGCCCATCCTCATGGAGGGGCTGCAGCGGCTCGAATACCGCGGCTACGACTCGGCCGGCCTGGCGGTGCGCCAGGCCGACGGCAACCTGCAGCGCATCCGGGCGGTGGGCAAGGTGGCCAAGCTCAAGGAGCTGCTCGACCAGAGCCCGATCACCGGCGAGCTGGGCATCGCCCACACGCGCTGGGCCACCCACGGCATGCCCGCCGAGCGCAACGCCCACCCGCACATGAGCGGCGAGCGGGTGGCGGTGGTGCACAACGGCATCATCGAGAACCACAGCGAGCTGCGCGAGGAGCTCAAGGCCCACGGCTACGTCTTCACCTCGGACACGGACACCGAAGTGATCGCTCACTTGCTGGCTCACGTCATGGAGACAGAGGACGATCTGCTCCAGGCGGTGCGGACCGCGATCCGGCAGCTGGTCGGCGCCTACGCCCTGGCGGTGTCCAGCCCGGCCGATCCGGACCGGCTGGTGGTGGCGCGCGCCGGCAGTCCCCTGGTCATCGGCCTGGGGGTGGGCGAGAACTTCATCGCCTCGGACGTGTTCGCCCTGCTGCCGGTCACCCAGCGCTTCGTCTTCCTGGAGGAGGGCGACGTGGCGGACATCCGCCGCGCCGGCATCCAGGTCTACGACGCCCGGGGTGACCAGGTGGAGCGCGCCGAGCGCATCTCCCAGCTGTCCGCCTCCACCGCCGACAAGGGCCCCTACCGGCACTACATGCTCAAGGAGATCCACGAGCAGCCCGCCGTCATCGCCGAGACCCTGGAGGGCCGCATCCACAAGGGGCGGTTGCTGGAGGAGAGCTTCGGCCACGAGGCGCGTGCCCTGTTCGATCGCACCCAGGGCGTGCACATCATCGCCTGCGGCACCAGCTACCACGCCGGCATGGTGGCCAAGTACTGGCTGGAGGAGGTCGGCGTGCCGTGCAGCGTCGAGGTGGCCAGCGAGTATCGCTACCGCAAGGTGGTCGTGCCGCCCGGCACCCTGTTCCTGTCCATTTCCCAGTCCGGCGAGACGGCCGACACCCTGGCCGCCCTGCGCGGCAGCCGGCAGATGGGCTATGTCGGCTCGCTGACCGTGTGCAACGTGCCGGAGAGTTCCCTCACCCGGGAGTCGGACGTCGCCCTGATGACCCGCGCCGGCCCGGAGATCGGCGTCGCGTCCACCAAGGCCTTCACCACCCAGCTCACCGCCCTGCGCCTGGTCGCCCTGGCCCTGGCGCGCCGTCGCGGGATGAGCCGCGAGCAGGAGGAGCAGTGGGTCAACGAACTGCACGCCCTGCCGCGCCAGGTGGAGGTGGTGCTGGAGCTGTCGGACGCCATCGCCGAGATGGCCAACGCTTTCGCCGACAAGCACCATGCCCTGTTCCTCGGCCGCGGCAGCTTCTACCCGATCGCCCTGGAAGGCGCGCTGAAGATGAAGGAGATCTCCTACATCCACGCCGAGGCCTACCCCGCAGGCGAGCTGAAGCACGGCCCGCTGGCCCTGGTGGACGCCGACATGCCGGTGGTCTGCGCCCTGCCCAAGGACCCGTTGCTGGACAAGGTGCTGTCCAACCTGCAGGAGGTGCGCGCGCGCGGCGGCGAGCTGTTCCTGTTCAGCGACCGCGAGGTGAGGATCGAGCTGGACCGCTATCAGAACCTGACCCTGGCCGACATCAACCCCGGCACCGCGCCCATCACCTACAGCGTGCCCCTGCAGCTGCTCGCCTACCACGTGGCCGTGCTCAAGGGCACCGACGTCGACCAGCCGCGCAACCTGGCCAAGTCGGTCACGGTGGAATAAGCTCGCGCCATGGCCGTCATCGCGGTGTTCAACCAGAAGGGCGGGGTGGGCAAGACCACCACCACGCTGAACGTGGCCGCCTCCCTGGCCATGCTGGAGCGCAATCCCGTCATCATCGACCTGGATCCCCAGGCCCACGTGACCCTGGCCCTGGGGGTGAAGGGGGTGCCGACCGAGGCCTGCGCCTCCGGCTTCTTCCGTTCCGACATCCCCCTGGACCGCCTGGCGCGGCGCATCGGCTCCGGCATCCGCCTGATCCCCGGCCACCCCGACCTGTCCAAGGTGGACGTTCTGCTCGGCAACACCCCGGGCGTGGCCGGCAAGCTCAGGAAGGGACTGGAGAGCGGCCTGGCCTGGGACGACGCCCCCATCCTCCTCGACTGCGCCCCCGCCCTGGGCGTGCTGTCCCTGAACGCCTTGTTCGCCGCCGACCGGGTGCTCATCCCGGTGACCTCGGACTACCTAACCATCCAGGGCCTCAACCGCCTCGACGTGGCCCTGCGCGTGCTGGAGCAGCCCCTCAAGCGGCGCATCGAGCGGCGCGTGGTGCTGACCCGTTACGACGAATCCAAGCCGCAGTGCCGCGACGCCCTGGCCACCCTCAAGCAGCGCTACGGCGGCATCCTGTGCGACACCAAGATCGCCGAGGACCCGGCCCTGGCCGAGAGCCCGGCCCACGGCATGGACATCTTCGCCTACGCCGCCGACTCACCCGGCGCGCGCGACTACCGACACCTGACCATGGAGCTCCTGAGCAAGGGCTTCTTCCAGTAGGTTTCCGAGTGAGTGTCGTGCTGGCCGGTCGGGGTCGGCCCCGGCCGGCGTTCTCGACGCCTTAGCGCCTTCTCCAGCCAATGACCGCCAGCCCGGCGAGCAGCAGCAGCCATTGCCCGGGTTCGGGCACGGCGGTGACCGGATAGGCGCTGCCGGACGCGCTGTGCAGCAGCGCGCCGCTCGGCAGGGTGATCCGGGCGAGCGTCGCCGAGTCGGAAAAGTCCAGCGTGGTCGGGCCCGTCCCAGCGGGGGCGGGGGGCTGATCGCCGAAGGCCATGAAAGACTGCAACCCCTCTCCTGTCATCACCCCCAGCTGACCGATCAGGTAGAAGGGGGTGTCATAGGTGAATTCAAAGGCGCCAGTCAGCGCCAGGTCGATGGTGTGCAAGCCGGTGCCCAGGGTCTGGTCATGGGCCAGGCAGTCGCCCCAGCCGACGGGTGTGCCGTGGGTGCCACACGGGAACATGGTCGGCGCGGGATCGCTGAAGGGCCGGAACTCGATGCGGTGGCCGGCCACGGGGGTGATGGCGAAGGGGTCGACGTAGGGGCTGGGCAACAGGCCGATGCCGTTGGGCAGCAGGGAACCGCTGGCATCGTAGGGATGCCTGCCTCTGACCCCCAGCTGGTAGCCCATGATGCCAGCGCTTGCCCCCACCGTCGCGGAGCCTTTGAGCTGTAGGGTGAAGGTCGCCGTCGCGGAGCCGCTGCCGCCGCTGATGGTGATCCGGTCGAATCAGTTGGAGCCGGCCATGACCGCCTTGCCTTCTTCTGCAGTCAACTGACTGGCGTAGGCGTGATTGCCGCCCAGGCTGGTACGGGCCCGGGCCGACTGGCCGGTGGTGTCGAACGCGGCGACGGCGCCGGGCGATTCGGTTTGGTCATAGGCATGGATTGTCGTGGTAAGCGGCAGGGTCGCGCCGTCGAAGCTGGCTGACCCAACCTGGGAGAAGATGGCTGAAACGGGCAAGGCGGAGACCTCGACTTTGCCGTAAACATCGACCGAGGACGTGGCCGCCCAGGCCGGTGAAGTCCAGGCGAGAACTGCAAGCGATACGTGACGGGATAACAAGGGGGGCCTCCTGAGTTGTTGTTGATCGCGGGCGGCCGCCTCGAGGGGCGTGCCGCCCGCACACTATCAGGAAGGACTGGGGACAGGCAATGGACCACTATCGCCGTTCAGGCTGGCACTGTCATTCCGGTCCACTCAGCTTGAGATTTGCGTGCATCGCTGGCCTGGCATCAGAGGCGGGTGCGCTCCGGCTTCGGCTCGGGCGGTGGCGGCTGGAGACGCCGCAATTCGCCCAGCGCCCGGTCCAGGTCCCGCTGCATGCCCTCCAGCATCTCGCGCAGGATGACGTTCGCCTCGCTCTCCAGCTTGCGGCGCAGCTCCTCCATCCGGTCGCGCAACTCCGGCGACGGCTGTGCCCGCTGGCCGCGCAGGGAATCGATGAAGGCGTCGCGCAGGCTGTCGAACATCAGGCGCAGGTCATCCTCGGCGAACGGGGCGGCCTCCGGCGGCCACGGCGGTTCCTCCGTCTCGGGCGGCGGGGCCGCCGCGGCGAAGGAGGTGGCCAGCAGCAGGCCGGCCGCGAACATCAGTGCGATTCGAGTTTTGGCCATGTCGTGTCCTTTCGTCCGCTGTGGAAAATCACCAACCCGGTGAATCCCAGCATAGCACCCGTCGTCGTCGGGCAGGCTTGCGGAGGCCCGCCTCACTCATAGCGCAAGGCCTCGATGGGCGACAGGCGCGCGGCCTTGCGCGCCGGCCACCAGCCGAAGAAGATGCCCACCACGCTGGCCGAGGCCACCGCCAGCAGGACGGCGTGGGCCTGCAGGACGATGGGCCAGCCGGCGAAGTGGGCCAGGGCCTCGGCGCTGGCAAGGCCCAGGGCGATGCCGGCCACGGCGCCGATCAGGGACAGGATCACCGCCTCGGTGAGGAACTGGGCCAGGATGTCGCGCTGGCGGGCGCCCACCGCCAGGCGGATGCCGATCTCCCGGGTGCGCTCGGTTACCGACACCAGCATGATGTTCATGATGCCGATGCCGCCCACCAGCAGCGACACCCCGGCCACCGCCGCGAGCAGGCCGGACAGGGCCCCCGAGGCGGCCTGCTCGGCCTCCACCACCTCGGACAGGTTGCGGATGTTGAAGTCGTCGTCCTGGTCCGGCTGCAGGCGGTGGCGCTGGCGCAGCAGCTCGCGCACGCCCGCCTCGGCCTCCGTCATGTCGGCGCCGTCGGCCATCTTCACGTAGACGTGCCCCACCGTGCGCAGGCGCCCCTGGGCCTGGCCGATGATGCGCCCGCGCGCGGTGCTGATCGGCAGCAGGACCACGTCGTCCTGGTCCTGGCCCATCATGTTCTGCCCCTTGGCGGCGAGCAGGCCGACGATGGTGAAGGGCACGTTCTTCACGCGGATCACCTGGCCGGTGGGGTCGGTGCCGCCGAACAGCATGTCGGCCACCGTCTGGCCCACCAGGGCCACCTTGGCGCCGCCGCGGATGTCGTTCTCGTCCAGTGTCCGGCCGCGGGCGACGCGCCACTCCCGGGCGGCGAGGTAGTCCGGCGTGACGCCGAACACCTGGCTCGACCAGTTCAGGTTGCCGTGCACCAGCTGGGCGGTGCCGCGCAGGCCCGGCCCGGCCGCCAGCACGCGCGGCACCTCGGCGGCGATGGCGGCGGCGTCCGCTTCGGTCAGGGTGTTGCGCGAGCCGGCGCCCAGGCGCACGCCGCTGGCGGTGACCGTGCCGGGGAAGATCACCATCGTGTTGCTGCCCAGGCTCTTCAGCTGCTCGGCCACCAGGCGGCTGGCGCCCTCGCCCACCGCCAGCATGGTGATCACCGCCGCCACGCCGATGATGATGCCCAGGGTGGTCAGCCCGCTCCTCAGCTTGTTGGCGCGCAGGGAGCGCAGGGCGCTGCGGGTGGTGTCGAGGAGGTTCATGCGGGCGAGGCGCGAGGGGCGAGGCGTGCGGGGCGAGCCGTCCGCGCATCAGCCCATGGCGCGGCCCCCGGGCCATGCGCGCCGCCAGCCGCGCTCCCGCCGGTCATCGCGGGTCGGAGGCCCGCTCGCGGCCCGAACACGTTTCTCATGACGCCTCCAGCAGGTTCGCGGCGCGCGCCGGCGACTCGACCGGACGGTCCTCGACGATGCGCCCGTCGCGGAAGGTGATCACGCGGTGCGCGAATTCGGCGATGTCGTGTTCGTGGGTGACCAGCACGATGGTGATGCCGGCGTCGTTCAGGCCCTGCAGCAGGGCCATCAGCTCCAGGCTGGTGCGGCTGTCCAGCGCCCCGGTGGGCTCGTCGGCGAGGATCAGGGGCGGCTCGTTGACCAGCGCCCGGGCGATCGCCACGCGCTGCTGCTGGCCGCCGGAGAGCTGGCGCGGCAGGTGATGGGCGCGCTCGGCCAGCCCCACCCGGGCGAGCTGCTCGCGCGCCCGGCGGTGGCGCTCGGCGGCCGGCACGCGGGCGTAGATCAGGGGCAGCTCGACGTTCTCCTCGGCGGTCACCCGCGGCAGCAGGTTGAAGCTCTGGAAGACGAAGCCGATGGCGCGGTTGCGCAGCGCGGCCAGGCGGTCGGGGTCGAGCCGCGTGACGTCCTCGCCGTCGAGCAGGTAGCGCCCGGCGCTGGGCCGGTCCAGGCCGCCCAGCAGGTTCATGAAGGTGGACTTGCCGGAGCCGGACGGGCCCATCACCGCGACGAACTCGCCGCGCCCGATGGCGAGGCTGACGCCGCGCAGGGCGCGTACGGTCACCTCGCCGAGCCGGTAGTCGCGCGCCAGGTCGGTGACCTGGATCAGGGCGTCGCCGTCCGTCAAATCCGGCACTCAGATGCCCCCGCCGAACGGGCGGGTGGTCGGCGCCGGCTTGGGCACGCTGCCTTCCTCCAGGCCGAGGATGATCTCGGTGCCCGCCTTCAGCTCGCCGCGCAGCACCTCGGTGGCCTTGCCGTCGCTCACCCCCAGGCGCAGGGCGAGGGGGGCGGGCTGGCGGTCGGCGCCCAGCACCCAGACGCGGCCGGGGATGCCGGGGCCTTCCTCGCGCCCCCTCACCTCCAGCTTCACCGGCGAGCCGTCCGGGTTGACCGGGCGGAAGCGTAGCGCCTCGTTGGGCACCTTGAGCACGCCGTCGCGCTCCTCGGTGAGGATGCGCGCGTTGGCGGTCATGCCCGGCAGCAGCTTGCCGTCCGGGTTGGCGGCGGCGGCCATGACGCTGTAGGTGACGACGTTGTTGACGGTCTGCGGCGCCTTGCGGATCTGCGTGACCTCGCCGCCGAAGCGCTCGCCGGGGTAGGCGTCGACCGTGAAGCGCACCTTCTGCCCGACTCGCACGCGGCCCACATCGGCCTCGTCCACGGCGATGTTCACCTCCATCTGGCGCAGGTCCTGGGCGATGGTGAACAGCACCGGCGCCTGCAGGCTGGCGGCCACCGTCTGGCCGACGTCGACGCTGCGCTGGATGACCGTGCCGTCCACCGGCGAGCGGATCACGGTGTGCGCCAGCTCCACCTGGGCCTGGCGCAACGCGGCCTGGCGCTGGGCGACGATCGCCTCGGCGTTGCCGACCTGGGCGCGCGTCACCGCCACGTCGGCCTCGGCCAGGCGGACCTGCTCGGCGGCCGTGTCGCGCGCGGCCTGGGCGGTGTCCAGCTCGGCCGGCGAGAGGAACTGCTGCGCGACCAGCGTCCGCTTGCGCGCCAGGTTGCGCGCCGCGTCGTCCAGGGCGATCTTCGCCTTGGCCACCTCGGTCTGGCGCACCACCAGGTTGCCGCGCGCCACCTGGGCGGCGCTCTCGGCGGCGCGCAGGTCGGCCTGGGCCTGGGCGACGCGGGTCTCGAAGGCCTCCGGGTCGAGCCGCGCGATCACCTGCCCGCGCCGCACCGGGGTGTTGAAGTCGGCCTGCAGCTCGGCGATCTGCCCGGACACCTGCGAGCCGACCTGCACCGTCACCAGCGCCCCCAGGGTGCCGCTCGCCGACACGGCGGCCGACAGGGTGCCCTGCTCCACCTTGCCGAGGCGGTAGCGCGGGCCCTGGTCGGCCTTCTGCCAGGGGGACCAGGCCCACAGGCCGGCGGCCAGGGCGACGACGAGGGTGAGCGGGAGCCAGGTTTTCATGGGCGGGTGCAAGCAAGTCGATCCGGTTAGTGAACGCCCCGACCCGAGGGTTCCCGGCGGAGGGGCATCATGGTCCCCCGGCATCGGCGTGGCATGGCGGAAAGCCCGAAGCCGTGGGGGCTATCATGCTGACGGGGATTTTCTCACTCAATGACTCGGTGTTGGTGAGGAGCGGGTTGTCGAAATTTCTTACAGTTCCCACCGCCATGGACAGGGTGGCCATTGTATGCGCTTGAATGCACGGTACAAATATTCCAGGCACGAATGATGCTTGCCATCCCGGCAGGTATTCCGTCGCTGTGGGCTGCGGTCTCTGGGAGGGCCCAGAGGGCGGGGTAACGGGTATATGCGATAAGTCTGTTGCTGAACGATGGGGGCGAAAATGGACGGCAATCTCACAAAATGGGTTGATCTCAGGACGACCCAACGCTTGGGCCTGGGTGCCCGGGGATCGGTATGGTTCTTGATCGGACTCTTGCCTGCCCTGGCCCTTGCCAGCAACGGCGACAATCTTCATGCGGTCAAGGCCACGCCCGCCCAGCTCCAGGCCTTGGG
>JALOTG010000279.1 GCA_025458005.1 Thiobacillaceae bacterium | reverse complement strand
AGAGCGGCGTCGTGAAGGAGCCGCATACGGTCACCCCGTCCATGTCGGTGCGCGAGGTGTTCGCCATCACGGCGCGGCACCGCATCTCCGGCCTGCCGGTCCTCGACGGACGGAAGGTCGTGGGCATCGTCACCAACCGCGACCTGCGCTTCGAGACCAACCTCGACCAGCCGGTGAAGAACATCATGACGCCGCGCGAGAAGCTGGTCACGGTGAAGGAGGGCGCCAGCCTCGAGGAGGCCAAGGCCCTCATGCACCGCCACCGCCTCGAGCGCGTGCTGGTGATCAACGGCGACTGGGAGCTGCGCGGCCTGATCACCGTGAAGGACATCCTCAAGTCCACCGAGTTTCCCGACGCCTGCAAGGACGAGTACGGCCGCCTGCGCGTCGGCGCGGCGGTCGGCGTGGGCGGCGACACCGAGGAGCGGGTGGCCGCGCTGGTCGAGGCGGGCGTCGACGTGTTAGTGGTGGATACCGCCCACGGCCACTCCGAGGGGGTGTTGAAGCGCGTGGAGTGGATCAAGGCGCGCTATCCCAAGGTCAACGTCATCGGCGGCAACATCGCCACCGCCTCCGCGGCCCGCGCCCTGGTGGACCACGGCGCCGACGCGGTGAAGGTGGGCATCGGCCCCGGCTCCATCTGCACCACCCGCATCGTGGCGGGGGTGGGCGTGCCACAGATCACCGCCGTGCAGAACGTGGCCGAGGCCCTGGCCGACAGCGACGTGCCCCTCATCGCCGACGGCGGCATCCGCTACTCGGGCGACATCGCCAAGGCGGTCGCCGCCGGCGCCCACACGGTCATGCTGGGTGGGCTGTTCGCCGGTACCGACGAGGCGCCCGGCGAGATCGAGCTCTACCAGGGCCGCTCCTTCAAGTCCTATCGCGGCATGGGCTCCCTGGGCGCCATGCAGAAGGGTTCCAAGGATCGCTATTTCCAGGACAACGAGGCCAACGTGGAGAAGCTGGTGCCCGAGGGCATCGAGGGACGCGTGCCCTACAAGGGCAGCGTGCTCAACGTGCTGCACCAGCTCATGGGCGGCCTGCGCTCCTCCATGGGCTACCTCGGCTCGCCCAATATCCGCCATTTCCACGCCAACGCCGCCTTCGTCGAGATCACCAGCGCCGGCATCAAGGAATCCCACGTCCACGACGTGCAGATCACCAAGGAAGCGCCCAACTACAACGTGTGAGGGGTCAGGGGTCAGGGGTGAGGGGAGACCCCCAAACCCTTTGCCCCTTACGCCTCACCCCTCACGCCTCGCTCAAGACATGCACGACAAGATCCTGATCCTCGATTTCGGCTCCCAGTACACTCAGCTGATCGCCCGGCGCGTGCGCGAGACCAACGTCTACTGCGAACTGCATCCCTATGACGTGACGGGGGAATTCATCCGTGCCTTCGCCCCCAAGGGGATCATCCTCTCCGGCGGTCCGGCCTCGGTGACGGAAGAGGAGACGCCGCGCGCCCCCCAGGCGGTGTTCGAGCTGGGCGTGCCGGTGCTCGGCATCTGCTATGGCATGCAGACCATGGCCGCCCAGCTGGGCGGCAAGGTGGTCAATGCCAGCCATCACGAGTACGGCTATGCCGAAGTGCGCGCCCACGGGCATTCGAAGCTGCTCGCCGACATCCAGGACCGTTGCGATCCGGACGGGAAGTGCTGGCTCGACGTCTGGATGAGCCACGGTGACCAGGTCGATCAGTTGCCACCCGGCTTCAGGGTGATGTGCGAGAACGCCTCTACCCCCATCGCCGGCATGTTCGACGACGAGCGCCGTTTCTACGGCGTGCAGTTTCATCCGGAAGTGACCCATACCCTGCAGGGCAAGTCCATCCTGAGCCGCTTCGTGCACGACATCTGCGGCTGCGGCCAGGACTGGAACATGCCCGACTACATCGAGGAGGCGGTCGGCCGGATCCGCTCCGAGGTGGGCAGCGACGAAGTGATCCTGGGCCTGTCCGGCGGGGTAGACTCCTCGGTGGCGGCCGCCCTCATCCACCGGGCCATCGGCGACCAGCTGACCTGCGTCTTCGTCGACACCGGGCTGCTGCGCTTGAACGAGGCGCAGCAGGTGATGCAGACCTTCGCCCGCAACCTCGGCGTCAAGGTCATCCATGTCGATGCTTCCGAGGACTTCATGGGCAAGCTCGCCGGCGTGGCCGATCCCGAGAGGAAGCGCAAGATCATCGGCGGCGAGTTCGTCGCCGTCTTCCAGCGCGAGGCCGGCAAGCTCAGGAACGCCAAGTGGCTGGCCCAGGGCACCATCTACCCGGACGTGATCGAGTCGGCCGGCGCCAAGACCAAGAAGGCGCACGCCATCAAGTCCCACCACAACGTCGGCGGCCTGCCCGAGGACATGCACCTCAAGCTGCTGGAGCCCCTGCGTGAACTGTTCAAGGACGAAGTGCGCGAACTGGGCGTGGCCCTGGGGCTGCCGCACGACATGGTCTATCGCCACCCCTTCCCCGGACCCGGCCTGGGCGTGCGCATCCTTGGCGAGGTGAAGCGCGAGTACGCCGACCTGCTCCGCCGCGCGGATCACATCTTCATCGAAGAATTGCGCGCAAATGGCTGGTATGAAAAGACTTCCCAGGCCTTCGCCGTCTTCCTGCCGGTCAAGGCGGTGGGGGTGATGGGCGACGGCCGCACCTATGACTACGTGGTCGCCCTGCGCGCCGTCCAGACCCAGGACTTCATGACCGCGCAGTGGGCCGAATTGCCCTATGCGCTGCTGGCCAAGGTCTCCAACCGCATCATCAACGAGATCCGCGGCATCAACCGCGTGACCTACGACATCACCGGCAAACCCCCCGGCACCATCGAGTGGGAATGAGTCCGGTATGGCAAGGCAGGACGGCCGCCACATGCCTGATGCTCTAGGCCGCAGGCTGTGGCGCCTGCTCGGACCGGTGGCCCTGCTGGCCGGACTGGCGGCGGCGCCGCTGGCTCTTCGGGCCGAGCCGCAGCCCGGCGGCCCGGCCACCCCTCCCAACATTGCAGACGCAGCCGACGGCGCACACCATGTCGAGACGTCCAGCGAGGTACTGGAGCGCCTGTTCGACAATCAACCCGCGACCTGGGAGCGCTTCCACGGCCTGCTCAAGGATGCCCATGGCTTCGCCGTGTTCCCCGGCCTGGTCAAGGCGGGGGTAATG
>JALOTG010000278.1 GCA_025458005.1 Thiobacillaceae bacterium | reverse complement strand
GAAACAGGGATGGCCGATGCCGATGGGCCAGTTGCCCTCGCCGACATCGCCGAAACCGATGGTCGGGCAGTTAGCGTGAGTCTCCGGTCCCTTGCAGCCCAGCTTGTACAGGCACCAGCCCTGCCGGTGCCCCTCGTCGCCGAACTCGCCGGCGAAGCGGCCGGCGTCGAAGTGGGGGCGCCGCTCGCAGTTCTCGTGCACCAGGCGGGAATAGGCGAACTTGGGCCGGCCCAGCTGGTCGACCTCGGGCAGCTTGCCGAAGGTCAGGTAGTGCACCACCGTGGACAGGAAGTTGTAGGGGTTGGGCGGGCAGCCGGGGATGGTCACCACCGCCTTGCCCAGCACCTGCCCGGCGCTGGACGCCCCGGTGGGGTTGGGCCCGACGGAGGGCATGCCGCCCCAGGAGGCGCAGCTGCCGATGGCCACCACCGCGGCGGCGTCGGCGGCGCACTCCTTGACCATGTCAATGGCGGTCTGGCCGCCCACCTTGCAGTAGATGCCCTGGTCCTTGGTCGGGATGGCGCCTTCCACCACCAGCAGGTACTTGCCCTTGTTGGCCGCCATGGCCGCCTTGCGCGCCGCCTCGGCCTGGTGCCCGGCGGCGGCGAACAGGGTCTCATGGTAGTCCAGCGAGATGACGTCCAGGATCAGCCGGTCCAGGGTGGGGTGCTCGGCCCGCAGCAGGGATTCCGAGCAGCCGGTGCATTCCTGGAAGTGCAGCCAGATCACCGACGGGCGCTGGCTGCTCGCCACCGCCTCGGCGATCGCCGCCGCCGCGCCGGCGGGCAGGCCCATGGTGGCGGCCATGCCGGCGCACAGGCGGAGAAATTCCCGGCGCGATACGCCGGTGCGCCTTTCCAGCGCGCGCACGCCGGAGGCATTTTCCAGGGTAAACAGGTCGTGGGTGTCCATACCGTTCGTCCTTGCGCAGTAATGATCGGCGTGGCCTGCGGCGGCCACATGAGTTCTTATTAGCACAAGAAAATCCGAATATGCCGAAATTGTCCGCATTTTTCGGCTATCTGAAGATTTATTGATTCAGATCAATAGGATGCGGGTGCCCCGCTCAGGCTCGGAGGAACTCGACCCCTCTTGGCAGCCAGCGGGCCAGGTGCCGGTCCACCCTTGCCGGGTCATCCGCCAGCATTGCCACCGCGCCGTTCCGCGCGGCGGCGAGCAGATCCGCGTCAGTCTCCGGGTTGGCGAAGCGCAGCCAGGCGGCGCCGGACTGGCGCGCCCCCATGAACTCGCCCGGCCCGCGCAGGCGCAGATCCTCGCGGGCGATGGCGAAGCCGTCGCCGCTCTCCCGGATGACGCGCAGACGTTGCCGGGCGGTGTCCGACAGGGGCTCGGCATAGAGCAGCAGGCAGGCCGACTCGCGCCCGCCACGGCCGACCCGGCCGCGCAGCTGGTGCAGCTGGGCGAGGCCCATGCGCTCGGCGTGCTCGATCACCATCAGGCCGGCGTTGGGTACGTCCACCCCCACCTCGATGACCGTGGTGGCCACCAGCAGCCGCAACTCGCCGGCCTTGAAGGCGGCCATCACCGCCGCCTTCTCCTCCGCCTTCATGCGCCCGTGCACCAGGCCCACGTTGAGCTCGGGCAGGGCGGCGGCGAGTTCGGCGTGGGCGTCCAGGGCGGCCTTCAGCTGCAGCTTCTCGGATTCCTCCACCAGCGGGCAGACCCAGTAGGCCTGGGCGCCGCCGGCACAGTAGTCGCGCAGACGGGCGACCACCTCCGCGCGGCGGGTGTTGTTGATCAGGCGGGTGGCGACGGGCTTGCGTCCGGCCGGCAGTTCGTCGATGACCGACACCTCCAGGTCGGCGTAGTAGCTCATCGCCAGGCTGCGCGGGATGGGGGTGGCGGACATCATCAGGAGGTGAGGGGTGAGGGGCGAGGGATGCGACGTGGATCCCTTGCCGCGCAGGGCCAGGCGCTGCTCCACCCCGAAGCGGTGCTGCTCGTCGACCACGGCCAGGCCCAGGCGGGGAAAGTTCACCGTCTCCTGGATCAGGGCATGGGTGCCTACCGCCACCTCGGCCTCCCCCGAGGCGACCGCCGTCATGACCTCGCGCCTGGCCCTGCCCGTCAGCGCGGCCGTTACCCGGGCGACCCGGACGCCCAGGGGCGCGAGCCATTCCGCGAGCTTGAGATGGAGCTGCTCGGCAAGGATCTCGGTGGGGGCCATGACCGCCGCCTGCCAGCCCGCGGCCACCGCCGGCAGGCAGGCCAGCGCCGCCACCAGGGTCTTGCCGCTGCCCACGTCGCCCTGCAGCAGGCGGTGCATGGGGTGCGGCCGGGCAAGGTCGGCGCGGATCTCCGCCCAGGCGCGGCGCTGCGCCGCCGTCATGGCGAAGGGCAGGGTGGCCAGCAGCCGCTCGACGAGGGCCGCCCCGTCCGCCAGCACGGGCGCCGTCAGGGCCTGCCGCGCTTGCGCGTGGCGGCGCAGGGAGAGCTGCTGGGCGAGCAGCTCGTCGAACTTCAGCCGTTGCCAGGCGGGGTGGTGGCGCGACTCCAGGGCGGCCAGGTCGCAGCCCGGCGGCGGGGCGTGCAGCAGGCGCAGGGCGTCGGCGAAGGCCGGCAGGCCGAGCCGGGCGAGCATGTCCGCCGGCAGGGTGTCGGTCAGGTCGGCGCCCGCCAGGGCCTCGCCTACCGCCTTGCGCAGCGCCGCCTGGGAAAGCCCGGCGACGCTGGGATAGACGGGGGTGAGGGCGGTCGGCAGGGGGCTTCCGGGCGTGACGACGCGATAGCGCGGGTGGACCATCTCCGCGCCGAAGAAGCCCGGACGGACCTCGCCGTAGAGGCGCAGCCGCGCGCCGGGCTTCAGCTGCGCCAGCTGGCTGGGGTAGAAGTGCAGCAGGCGGACATGCAGGGCGGCCGGGCCCGGTGCCCCGGGATCGCTTCCCACCGGCGGGGACGACTCGGCGAGTTGCACCACCAGTTGCCGACGCGGTCGATACTGCACCTCGGCATGGACGACGTTGCCCTCCACCAGCACCGTTTCACCGGGCCTCAGGATCAGCGCTGCGGCGTCGGGCAGGCCCAGCCTGCCGGGGATGTCGGGTTTCGCGGTCGGCGCGGCCTTCCGGGCGGCGGGCATGGCGAAGGACGCCGACGGCTAGCGCTCGGCGCGACCCAGCCCGCCCGCCACCGCCCGCTGCAGCCGAGCCAGCTGGTCCAGGATGCGCTCCCGGAGCTCATGCAGCTGGGGGATCAGGGCGCGCGCCGCCTCGATCTCGCCGGCGTTGCACAACTGCACGATGCGCGGCCCGACCTCGTGCACCTGGTCATGGATCGGCTCGACGCCGGCGTATTCCGGCAGCCGGTTGTAGCGCAGCCGGCCCTGGCCGTAATACCAGCGGCCGAAGCGGCACTG
>JALOTG010000277.1 GCA_025458005.1 Thiobacillaceae bacterium | reverse complement strand
CCCTCGGCATGAAGCTGGAGAACTGGCCACCGTTGGGTCTGGAAAAGCCCTGAGCGGCCCATCAAGGATATCGAAGAGGTAACAAGAAATGCGTCACCGCCAGTCCAACCGCAAACTGAACCGCACCACCAGCCATCGCCTGGCCTTGTTGCGCAACCTGTCGAACGCCCTGCTCAAGCACGAGGTGATCGTCACCACCCTGCCCAAGGCCAAGGAACTGCGCCGCGTGGTGGAGCCCATGATCACCCTGGGCAAGAAGCCCAGCCTGTCCAACCGCCGCCTGGCCTTCGACCGCCTGCGCGACCGGGACAACGTGGTCAAGCTGTTCGACGACCTGGGCCCCCGCTTCATGGCCCGTCCCGGTGGCTACGTGCGCATCCTCAAGTACGGCTTCCGCAAGGGAGACAACGCGCCCATGGCCCTGGTGGAACTGGTCGACCGTGCCGATGCGCCGGCTCAGGCCCCCGCCACCGAGTAAGCGTTTCATGTCGCGATGAAAGCCGGCCGCGCGCCGGCTTTTTCGTTGGAGGAACCCCATGCTTGTCCTGTTCACCGACTTCGGCTGGAGCGACCCCTACGTCGGCCAGATGAAGGCCGTCCTGGCCCGGCAGGCCGCGGGCGTGCCGATCATCGACCTGTTGCACGGCGTGCCGGACTTCAACGCCCATGCCGGGGCGCAGCTCCTCGACGCCCTCCGCCAGGCCTTCCCGGCCGGCAGTGTGTTCCTCTGCGTGGTCGATCCGGGCGTGGGCGGCCCGCGCGACGCCCTGGTGGTGGAGGCCGATGGCCGCTGGTTCGTGGGACCCGACAACGGCCTGCTGTCCATCGTCGCGGGCCGGGCCGCCCAGGCACGCTTCTGGCGCATCGTCTGGCGGCCGGAGGGCCTGTCCGACACCTTCCACGGCCGCGACCTGTTCGCCCCGGTGGCCGGACGCATCGCCGCTGGCGACTTCCCCGCCGACTGGCTGGAACCAGTGGACGCGCCCACGGTGCAGTTCGATCCGTCCGACCTGCCGCGAGTGATCTACATCGACCACTACGGCAACGCCTGGACGGGCATCCGCGGCGGGCTGATGGCCGGCGCGACCCTGGAGGTCAAGGGCCGCGCATTGCCGCATCATCGGGTGTTCTCCGACGCCGGCAAGGGCGAGGCCTTCTGGCACGTGAACAGCTCCGGCCTGGTGGAGATCGCCGCCAACCGGGCCAGCGCGGCGGAATTGCTGGGGTTGAAGGTGGGCGATCCGGTCAGGCTATCAGGATCGCCCGATAGTCATTTGCATTAGTCCGGGTCGGGCCGGTCACCAGCAGGTCGCCCAGGGCGGCGAAGAAACAGTGGGCGTCGTTGTCCTCCAGCCGGGCGCGGGCGTCCTGCCTCAGGGCGCGCGCCCGTTCGAGGCTGTCCGGGCCGATGAGGGCGCCGGCATTGTCCGCCGTGCCGTCGATGCCGTCCGTGTCGGCGGCCAGGGCATGTACACCCTCCAGGCCGTCCAGGCGCAGCGCCAGGGCCAGCGCGAACTCGGCGTTGCGGCCGCCCTGGCCGCCGCCGCGCACCGTCACGCTGGTCTCGCCGCCTGACAGCAAGGCGACAGGGGGGGCCCAGGGCGAGCCGTGCAGCCGTATCTCGCGTGCCAGGGCGGCGAACACGGCGGCCACCTCGCGCGCCTCCCCCTCCACCGTGTCGCCCAGGATCACCGGGGTGATGCCGTGCGCGGCAAAGAATTCCGCCGCGCCGAGCAGGGCGGTGCGGCCGCCGGCGACGACGCGATTCTCCACCCGCGCGAAGCAGGCCGCGCCGGGCTTCGGCGTGTCGGCGATCTCGCCGCGCGCGCCGCGCTCGAGATGGCGGCGCACCGCCTCCGGGGGCGCGACGCCCCAGCGCGACAGGACAGTCATGGCGTCCGTCCAGGTGGAGGGATCCGGGGCGAAGGGGCCGGAGGCGATGGTAGCCGGGTCGTCGCCCGCCACGTCGGAGACGATCAGCGCAATGACGGGTGCGCGACAGGCCTCGGCCAGGCGGCCGCCCAGGGTGCGCGACAGGTGCTTGCGCACGCGGTTGATGTCGGCGATGGGCGCGCCCGAGCGGAGCAGGGCGTGGGAGACCGCCGTCACGTCGGCCAGGTCGAGACCCTCGGCCGGCAGGGTGAGCAGGCTGGAGCCGCCGCCGGAGACGAGGGCCAGCACCAGGTCGTCCGGGCCCGCCGCGCGGACTAGGGCCAGCAGTTCGCGCGCGGCCACCTCGCTCGCCGCGTCGGGCAGCGGGTGGCCGGCCTCCGCCACGCGGATGCGCCGGGTGGGCAGGCCGTGGCCGTGGCGGGTGATGACCAGGCCCTCGAGCGGTGCGTCCACCGGCCAGTGGGCCTCGACCGCCGCGGCCATGGCGGCGGCCGCCTTGCCTGCGCCTACGACCACGGTGCGTCCGGCGGGGGGCGCGGGCAGGTGGGGCGGCAGCAGCGTCGCGGCGTCCAACGCCTCCAGGGCGGCGTGGAACGAGCCGATCAGCAGGTCGCGCGGCGCCATCGCCCCTGGCTCAGGTCACCAGGTTCACCGGCCGGCCGGTCACGAAGGCCTCGATGTTGGCGATCAGCTGCTCGCCCAGGGCCTGCATCGCCTCGCGGCTCGACCAGGCGACGTGGGGGGTGAGGATCAGGTTGGGCAGGTCCAGGTCCAGCAGCGGGCTGCCCTGCCGGGGCGGCTCGCTGGCCAGCACGTCGAGGGCCGCCCCGGCGATGCGCCGGGTGGTCAAGGCGCCGACCAGGGCCGCCTCGTCGACCACGCCGCCGCGCGCGCAGTTGATCAACACGGCGCTCCGCTTCATCAGGCCCAGCTCCCGCGCGCCGATCAGGCCCCGCGTCGCCTCGGTGAGCGGCGTGTGCAGGCTGAGGTGGTCGGCCGTGGCCAGGACCTCGTCGAAGGGGGTGTAGCCGGGCCGGCAGGCCGCCGCGCCCTTGTGCGCCGCCAGCAGTACGCGCATGCCGAAGGCCTCGGCCAGCCGCTGCACGCCCCGGCCGATGCTGCCGTGGCCGATCAGTCCCAGGGTGGAGCTGCCAGGCGCCCTCGCGCAGGCTGCGCCGCCAGGCGATGAGGTTGCGGCGCAGGGCCAGCAGCAGCATGAAGACGTGCTCGGGCACCGTGCGCTCGGCATAGCCGCGAATGTTGCACACCGCCACGCCGCGTTCACGGCAGGCGTCCAGGTCGACGTTGTTCACCCCGGTGGCGGCCACCGCCACCAGCCTGAGCTTGGGCGCCGCCGCCAGCACCGCGCGGGTGATGGGGGCCTTGTTGGTGATGGCGATGCTGGCCCGCCACAGGGCGTCACCCACCTCCGCCGGCGGGGTCTCCGGGTGTTCCACCCAGGTGTGGTCGAAGGCGGGGATGGGCAGCTCGGCGATCAGGGTCGAGCGGTCGA
>JALOTG010000107.1 GCA_025458005.1 Thiobacillaceae bacterium | reverse complement strand
GAGCCGCCGCGGCTGACGATGCCGGTCATCCGGTCGGCGGTCATCGGCACGTAGCGAAGCAGCACGCCGGCATGGATGGTGAAGTAGTCGACGCCCTGCTCGGCCTGTTCGATCAGGGTGTCGCGGAACATCTCCCAGGTCAGCTCCTCGGCCTTGCCGTCGACCTTCTCCAGGGCCTGGTAGATGGGCACGGTGCCGATGGGCACCGGCGAGTTGCGGATGATCCACTCGCGCGTCTCGTGGATGTTCTTGCCGGTGGACAGGTCCATCACCGTGTCGCCGCCCCAGCGGATGGCCCAGGTCATCTTGTCCACCTCCTCGGCGATCGAGGAGGTGACCGCGGAGTTGCCGATGTTGGCGTTCACCTTCACCAGGAAGTTGCGGCCGATGATCATCGGCTCGGTCTCCGGGTGGTTGACGTTGCAGGGGATGATGGCGCGGCCGCGGGCGACCTCGGCGCGGACGAACTCGGGGGTGATCTCCTCCGGGATGCTGGCGCCGAAATTCATGCCCGGATGCTGGCGGCCCAGGAGCTTGGCCAGCTTCTCGCCCTGGGGGCCGGATTTGCGCAAGCCTTCCAGGTATTCCCGGCGGCGCAGGTTCTCGCGTATGGCGATGAACTCCATCTCCGGGGTGAGGATGCCCTGCTTGGCATAGTGCATCTGAGAGACGTTCATCCCGGCCTTGGCCCGCCGGGGCTGGCGGTGCAGGCCGGGGAAGCGCAGGCTGGCCAGATCCGCCAGGTTGGCGCGCTGGCGGCCGTATTCGCTGGAGAGGCCGGGCAGCAGCTCGGTGTCGCCGCGTTCCTCGATCCAGTTCTGGCGCAGGGCGGGCAGGCCCTGGCGGATGTCGATGCGGGCGTCAGGGTCGGTGTAGGGGCCCGAGCAGTCGTAGACGAAGATCGGCGGGTTCCGCTCGCCACCGAAGTGGGTGGGGGTGTCCGCCTGGGAGATCTCGCGCATGGGCACCCGGATGTCCGGGCGGCTGCCCTCCACGTAGACCTTGCGGGAGTTGGGCAGGGGCTGGATGGCGGCCGCGTCGACGTGGGCGGTGGCGGCGAGGAAGGTACCCAGATGCTGGGGACTGGCGTTCATGGCGACTCCTACTCGTTCACGCAGGGAGCGGAGGCCTGGGGTCCTCGCTTCCCTACGCCGGCATGACCCGGATCAGGTTCAAAGGGTGACTCTCACCCGGACCTGCGCGGACCGGGACCCCTAGCGATAAGTGCTTGGTGCGCAAGCATACACCGATACGCGACGGCGGATAAAAGCCGGCCGGTGGGAGGGTCATTGCGCGGGCGGCCCGCGGCCGCGGGGGAAGGGGACGCGAGCCCGGACGGTCAGGCGCGTATGCTAAGATTCGCGAGTCATTTCAGGCAGCAGGGAACGGCCATGGACTACGAACAGGCACGCCACTTCATGATCGAGCAGCAGATCCGCCCCTGGGAGGTGCTGGACCAGCGCGTGTTGGACCTGCTCGGCCAGGTCAAGCGGGAGGACTACGTGCCGCCCCAGTACCGGTCGCTCGCCTTCGTCGACATGGAGATTCCCCTCGGCCACGGCGAGTCCATGTGGTTTCCCAAGCTCGAGGCGCGCGTGCTGCAGGTCCTGGCCATCAAGTGTACCGACCGGGTGCTGGAGGTGGGCACCGGCAGCGGCTACCTCACCGCCCTGCTGGCCGCTCAAGCCATG
This sequence comes from Thiobacillaceae bacterium, assembly GCA_025458005.1. Taxonomy (GTDB): domain Bacteria; phylum Pseudomonadota; class Gammaproteobacteria; order Burkholderiales; family Thiobacillaceae; genus JALOTG01. The sequence goes on along the minus strand of JALOTG010000107.1, from coordinate 9,021 downwards.
CAGGTGGTGAGCGTGGAGAGGGTGCGGGAATTGCGCGAATCCGCCGAGGCCAAGCTCAAGGCGCACGGCTACGCCAACGTGCTGCTGAAGGCGGGTGACGCGGCCCGCGACTGGACCGAGGACGGCCAGTTCGACGTCATCGTGCTGACCGGCTCCACCCCGGTACTGCCCGAGGCCTACCTGAAGCGACTCAATCCTGGCGGCCGGCTGTTCGCCGTCGTCGGCGAGGACCCGGTCATGGAGGCCCAGCTGGTCACCTGCGTGACCCACGGCGCCTGCGCCACCGAGTCGCTGTTCGAGACCAGCGTCAAGCCCCTGGCCAACGCCCTGGAGCCGGAACGCTTCGTGTTCTGAAGCCGCGGCACGACGGACATGCGCCACATCCAACCCAAGGAACTGAAGGCCTGGCTCGACGATCCGGGCCAGGCCAAGCCCCTGCTGCTGGACGTGCGGGAGCCCTGGGAATACGCCCACTGCCGCATCGAGGGCTCGGTCTCCATGCCCATGAACAGCGTCCCCGCGCAGGCCGGCGGCCTGGACCGCGACCAGGAGATCGTCGTCATCTGCCACCACGGCGTGCGCAGCTTCCACGTGGCCCGCTTCCTGGAGCACAACGGCTTCGCCAACATCATCAACCTCACCGGCGGGGTGGACGGCTGGGCCAAGGAGGCCGACCCCACCATGCCCACCTACTGAGGCAGCCATGCGCCGCGGCCTCCTGTGCCTGGTCCTGTTCCTCGGCGCGCCCCTTGCCCTGGCCGCCAACCTGGGCGACATCTACCGCCAGGCCCTGCTCAACGACCCGGTCTACGCGGCCGCGCGGGAGAGCTACCGGGCCGGCCTGGAGGCCCTGCCCCAGGGGCGCGCGGGGCTGCTGCCCAGCCTGAACCTGTCCGCCAACTATCGGGCCAGCAATACGGAATCCAACGCTTCCGGCCTGGACCGCGAGTTTTCCAGCAACCCCTACGGTTACACCCTGAGCCTGGTCCAGCCCCTCTACCGCAAGCAGAACCTGGACACCTACGAGCAGGCCAAGCTGCGCGTGCTGCTGGCCGAGCAGCAGCTGAAGCTGGCCGAGCAGGACCTGCTGCTGCGCACCGCCCAGGCCTATTTCGACGTGCTCTCGGCGGAGGACACCCTGTCCGCGGCCGAGTCGGCGAAGCAGGCCTTCGCCGAGCAGCTGGCCCAGGCCAGGCGCAGCTTCGAGGTGGGCGCGGCGACCATCGTCGACAGCCACGAGGCGCAGGCCCGCTACGACCTGGCCACCGCCCAGGAGATCGCGGCGCGCAACGACCTGGACGTCAAGCGGCGCGCCCTGGAAAAGATCATCAACGCCCCCGCCCCGGGCCTGGCCCGCCTGCGCGAGGGGGCCAAGGTGGGCCTGCCCGAGCCGAACGAGATGGATGCCTGGGTCAGGCAGGCCCAGGACGGCAGCCTGGGGGTGATCCTCGGCCAGACCGCGATGGAGATCGCCGGCCGGGAAGTGGAACGCCAGCGGGGCGGCCATTACCCGACCCTGGACCTGACCGCCAGCTATTCGGACAGCCGCAACACCTCCACCACCCTGGGCGGCAGCGACGCGACGACCAAGACCGGCGTGGTGGGCGTCGAACTGGGACTGCCCCTCTACCAGGGCGGGCTGACCAGCTCCCGCGTGCGGGAGGCGGTGGCCAACCGGGAAAAGGCCCGCTTCGACCTGGACAACGCCCGCCGCCAGGCCATCCTGGATGCCCGCCAGGGCTACCTGGGGGTGCTGTCCGGGGTGGCGCGCGTGGGCGCCCTGGAGCAGGCCCAGGTGTCGAGCGAATCCCAGCTCAAGTCCACCAAGCTGGGCCTGGAGGTGGGCGTGCGCACCCGCGTCGACGTCCTCAACGCCGAGCAGCAACTGTTCACGACGCGGCGCGACCTGGCGGTGGCCCGCTACCAGACCCTGGTGGCCGGGCTGCAGTTGAAGGCCGCCTCGGGCATCCTGGGCGAGGTGGACCTCGGCGGCATCGACGGTCTGCTCAAGGACTAGCCTCTCGCCCGAGACCGTTCTTGGCGCTCGGTAGGCAGCGCCTCCTCCAGCATCGCCAGCACCCGCTCGGTCGCCCCGCGGTGCGCCCGCGCGAAGGCCTCGCCGGCCTCGCCCATGCGCCGGCGCAGGGCGGCGTCCTGCCGGAGTTCCCCCAACCTTTGCAGCAACTCCGTGGCGTCCCCCACCCGCAGGGCGGCCCCGCGGGCCACCGCCTCGGCGGCCGCCTCGGCGAAGTTCCAGGTATGCGGCCCGATCAGCACCGGCCGCCCCGCCGCCGCCGCCTCGATCAGGTTCTGGCCGCCCAGGGGCAGCAGGCTGCCGCCCACGTAGGCCACGTCGCAGGCCGCGTAATAGGCGGCCAGCTCGCCCATGCTGTCGCCCAGGAACACCGCCGCGTCGGCCGGCGCGTCCCGCGCCTCGCTGCGCCGCGCCAGGGCGAGGCCGCGCTCCTGGATGAGGGCCGCCACGGCGTCGAAGCGCTGCGGGTGACGTGGCACGATGACCAGCAGGGTGTCGGGCGGCGCCGCGGCGCGCCAGGCGTCCAGCAGCAGCGCCTCCTCGCCCTCGCGGGTGCTGGCGGCGAGGAACACGAAGCGGTTGCCCAGCCGCCCGCTCAGTTCGGCGGCCCGCGCCGCCGTATCCGCCGGCGGCGTGACGTCGAACTTCAGGTTGCCGGTGACCCTTGCGCCGCGGGCGCCCGTGCCTACAAGCCGTTCGGCGTCGCCCCGCGTCTGCGCGGCGATGCCGCGAAAGCGATCGAGGGCCGCGCGGGTCAGGGCGGCGAAGCGGGCATAGCCGCGTGCCGAGCGCTCCGACAGGCGCGCGTTGACCAGGTAGACCGGCACCCCCCGCCGTGCGCAGGCCGCCATCAGGTTGGGCCACACCTCGGTCTCCAGGACGATGCCCAGCACTGGCCGGGCGCGCGCCAGGAAGCGCGCGACAAAGGGCGGCAGGTCGTAGGGCAGATAGGCCTGGACGACTCCCTGGCCGAACAGCTCGGCGCCGGTGGCCCGTCCGGTTGGCGTGGCGTGGGAGAGCAGCAGGACGTGGTCGGGATGGCGCTCGCGCAGGGCGCGGATCAGCGGCGCGGCCGCCCGCGTCTCGCCCACCGATACCGCGTGCACCCAGATGACCTGGCGCGCCGCGAGGTCGGGCGCCCCGCCCAGCCGCTCCCCCCAGTGCCGGCGGTATTCGGGCTGGCGGCGCGAGCGCCAGAGCAGATAGAGGAAGGCGAAGGGCAGCAGGGCCCACCAGGCCAGGGTGTAGAGCAGTCGCATGGCGGGGATTCTAGCGGCTCGCGTGCTAGAATCCCGTAGCTTGTTCTGGGGGTGGGCCCTGATGAAGATACTCGTGACCGGCGCAGCCGGGTTCATCGGCATGCATGTCGCCAAGCTGCTGCTGGAGCGCGGCGACGAGGTGGTGGGGGTGGACAATCTCAACGACTACTACGACCCCCGCCTGAAGCTCGCCCGCCTGGAACAGGTCAAGTCCCGGCCGGGCTTCCGCTTCGTGCAGGCGGACATCTCCGACCGGGTCGCGATGGAGGACCTGTTCGCCCGCGAGCGCTTCCACCGCGTCATCAACCTGGCCGCCCAGCCCGGCGTGCGCTACTCGCTGAAGAACCCGCACGCCTACATCCAGACCAACCTGGTCGGCTTCGGCAACCTGCTGGAGGGCTGCCGGCACAACGGGGTGGAGCACTTCGTCTACGCCAGCTCCTCCAGCGTCTACGGCGCCAACACCCGCATGCCCTTCTCGGTGCACGACAACGTGGACCATCCGGTGAGCCTGTACGCCGCCAGCAAGAAGGCCAACGAGCTGATGGCCCACACCTACAGCCACCTCTACGGCCTGCCCACCACCGGCCTGCGCTACTTCACGGTGTACGGCCCCTGGGGCCGGCCGGACATGTCGCCCTGGCTGTTCACCTCCGCCATCCTGGAGGGCCGGCCCATCGACGTGTTCAACATGGGCAAGATGCAGCGCGACTTCACCTACGTCGACGACATCGCCGAGGGGACGGTGCGGGTGCTCGACCGCGTCGCCACGCCGAATCCCGACTTCACCACCGACGCTCCGGACCCGGGCACCAGCTACGCCCCCTACCGCGTCTACAACATCGGCAACCACCAGCCGGTGGAGCTGATGACCTTCATCAGGACCATCGAGGATGCCCTCGGCCAGGAGGCGCGGAAGAACTTCCTGCCCATGCAGCCCGGCGACGTGGTGGCGACCTACGCCGACGTGGAGGACCTCAAGCGCGATGTCGGCTTCGAGCCGAAGACGCCGCTGGCGGAGGGGATCGCGAACTGGGCGGCGTGGTATCGGGACTATCACCGGTTGTCATGAGGCAGCCGCGTGGAGCGCCTTCCCCGCGTGGTGGGGCCTAGTCACCGGGCTCACCCGGTTTTTCCCCCGATCCGCCCTTCCCTTGTCGAGGCGTCCGGTGCCCATGCGGACGGTCGACCCGTATCCATGACGCCATGGGGCCGTAAGCCTGACCTTACATCCCGCGCCCGACCATGACGACCAAGGAACATTCAACCCAGGCGAAGCATCCCGAGTTTCTGCGCGATCAGCGCGCCTTCTTCGACGAACTCATCACCCGGGAATGGCATACCTACCATAACCCCGACTGGGACCTTTCCCGGCAATACGAAGTGACGCAACTGTTCCGGCATGTATGCCCGGCAACCATCCTGGACGTGGGCTGCGGCTGCGGCTATCACGACCTGCTCATGGCCACTCGTCCCGAGACACGCCAGGTCTATGCCATCGACTATTCCGCCAAAAGCATCGAGACGGCCGAGCGGGAATACCCTCACGCCAAGGTCCGTCGCCAGGTGGCAGACATCAATGCCCTCGGAGCGGATATCCCCCAGGTCGACCTGGTGGTCAGCTTCCAGGTGATCGAGCACACCACCGATCCGGCCCGCTTCCTGGAGCAATGTGCGAAACAGGCACGGAGCGGGGGTCATGTGGCCATCTTCACGCCCAACCGGCTCCGCCTGGCGAACCGTCTGCGGCGCATGCTGGGTCGCCCGGCCAGGCTGAGCGATCCCCAGCATTTCCTGGAATTCACCCTCGAGGAGTTGTCGGCGCTGGGGCGTGATCTGGGCCTGCAGCCGATGGCCTCCTTCGGCTACGGCATGGACCTGCCACTCATTGGCGCCCGCCTCCCCATGGCTTGGCGCCTGGCCCTTGGCCGCCGCTGGCCGGCCAGCGCCGACGGCCTCTGCGTCATTTTCCGGACTGCCGGCCAGGCGAATCCGCAGGGATGAAGGCCACTTCCCCCATGGTCCTATTCAGGTGCCCCCATTGTCATGCGCCCCTGCCGGAGTTCACCGGCGGGGAAGGCGGGCATGTCTGTAGTCAATGCGGCACGACCATCGAGGCCGTCGAGGGCATCCCCCTGCTGGTCCGGGATAGGCAGCGCATCGTCCAGGCCATCCAAGCTGCGCGGGAGGACGGCCGGGCCGCCTGGTATGACCAGCCCCAGGACATACAGCTCAGCGGCCCCTATCGTCACCACATCGCCAAGCGCATCGCCTATGTCAAACAGGTGCTGACCCGCCACATCGATGGGCTGGGGCGGGTACCGATCGCCCTGGATCTCGGCTGCGGCGACGGCAACAATCTCGCCTGGCTCGGCGATCTGCCCGTGACCCTCATGGCCAGCGATTACAACCTGAACCGTCTGCTGCGGGCCCGGCGGCGGGCGCCCGGCATCAGGCTGTTCATGGCCGACGTCACCGACTACCCCATGCTGGACGACAGCCTGGACATCATCTTCTTCAATCATGTGCTGGAGCACATTCCGGATGACACGGCCGCCCTGCGCGAGGTGTATCGCATCCTCCGGCCGGGTGGTTTGCTGGTCCTGGGCGTGCCGAACGAGGGCGCCTTCTTCTGGCGTCTGGCCTATCGGCTGCAGCCGTCCGTGCGCGCCAATTCCGACCATCTGCACTTCTATACCGCCTCCGTGCTGGAAGGGAAATGCCGCGAGTGCGGTTTCATCGTCCAGGAGACTCATGCCCTGGGCTGGGGGCTGCCGCATTGGACCTTGGATGCCCTGGTCCGTCGCTGGAAATGGGTGGACGACCTGTTCGAAACCGTGGGCAAACGATTGTTTCCCACCCAGGCCACCAGTCTCTACCTGATCCTGCGCAAGCCCGATGACTGAGCCGTTTCAGACAGTGCCCCGGGGTGACATCCAGTCCGGGCTCTGGGATGGTTTTTGCGATGCCTCGGATCAGGCCTGGCTGTGGCACCGCCATGACTTCCAGACAGTGCTGTGCACCTGGCCGGGACGCCAGGATACGAGCTTCGCGGTACGGGAGACGAGTGGACAGCGCCGCCTGCTGGCGCTTGTGCCTTTACACCGGGTCGAGCGTCGGTTAGGGGTTCTCACGCCCGTCAGCCTGCTGGACTCCCTGGGCGGCCCAGCCCTGGCGAACGATCTGGCTGGCAAGACGCGAGAGAAGTTGCTGGATTTCATCGCCCGTCACTTGAGGGAGATGGCGGGTTGGCAATGCCTGCAGGTCCGGCTGGCCCTGCCGCCCATGGCCCCCGCCTGGCGTGGGGGCGATGCTCCCCGTGTGAATCCCCTTCTGCCGCTGGGTTGCCGTAACGCCTCCGGTCAGACCTGGGTAGTGGATCTGCGTCCCGGCATCGGGGCATTGTGGAGCAAGCTGGAGGGACGGGCCCGCACGGCCATCCGCAAGGCGGAAAAGGCGGGCGTCACCATACGCCAGGCCGACCAGCCGGGCGACCTGGATCACTACTATCGGCTGCACCTGGAGACCTATCTGCGCACCGGTGCCAAACCCCATCCCAAGGCCTATTTCGAGTCCATCTGGCGACACATGGCGGGCGCGGGACTGGCGCGGATATTCATGGCGCAGTTGGAGGGCGAGATCGTGGCGGCGGAGAACTTCGCCGTCTACAAGGGGGCGGCCCTGTATTGGACTGGGGCGGCGAGCGCGCGGGGATTGGCGTCGGAGGCCAACTCCCTGTTGCAGTGGCACGCCATGCAATGGATGTGTCAGAGCGGGCTGGATTGGTATGAAACCGGAGAGGCCTTCCCGGCCGCGAGGGCCGGCAAGCTCAAGGGGCTGAACGACTTCAAGAAGGGTTTCGGCGGCGAGATATCTCCCTACCATCGGGGGGATCTGCCTCTCGGCTCCCTGGCCGCCCGGCTCTTCCGGTGTTATTCCGAATGTCGAGGTTCGCTGGGATGATTGCGGAGCACGAACGTTCCACGGACCGCATCTATGACGCTTGCGCGGCCCAGTACGGATTCGACACCGACAAGACCCTGTCCGCCCGCCTCAAGCTGGAGCTTGCATCGGCCCGTATTCGGCCCGAGCACCATGTGCTGGATGTGGGGTGCGCCAATGGTCTGTACATGGTTGCCCTGGCATCCCGCTGTTCGGCGATCGTCGGCATCGACATCAATGACCGCATGCTGGAACTGGCGCGTGAAGCCCTGCAGCGAGTCGGGGCCGACAACGCCCGGCTCCACAAGCAGAGCGCTTCCTCGCTGGGCTTCGCGGATGCCAGCTTCGACGTCGTGTACTCCTTTTCCACCCTCCTGCTCGTGCCGGACACCCTGGAGGCCCTGCGACAGATCGCGCGCGTGCTCAAACCGGGGGGGTGGGCCGTCCTGGACATCACGGGACGTTACAACCTTTCCCGCCTCTACTGGGACTGGTACTACCGCCGCAACGGGCATTTTGGAGTGAATGCCTATGCCTACCGAGAGATAGCCGGACACTTGGCGAGACTGGGCCTGGTTATCGAGCAAGCACATGCCCTGGGCTTTACCGACCAGTGGCGCTACATACCCGGCCTGCACAAGCTCAAGGCGCTGGATCGGCTGTTCCATGCCCCGGGTGAACGGGATCTGGATTACCGTCTCTCCAACCACCCCTGGCTATTCCCCCTGGCCAACCGGTGGTATCTGGTTTGCCGCAGGGCATGAGCGGGGGGTTCTTCCGCAAGAACCTGATCATCGGCGGCACGGAGATCCTTTGCCGTCTGCCTCCTCGCTCGGTCGGTGGGGCCCGAGGCCTATGGCGCATGGGCCCTGCTGGTCGTCATCCAGGCATTCGCGGCCAGCCTCGGCGGCATGGGCTTGTCCTCCTCGCTGTCCCGATTTTCTCCTGCCGCCGAGCCGGGCCTGGCCCATGCCCATGTGCGCCTTGCCATGATGGCCGGGGGGGCGGCCATGGCATGCATCCTGCTGCTGGGGATCCTGTTGCAGGCGCCTCTGGGTTCCGTGCTGGGCATACCGCCGGACTTCCGGTGGTTGATGCCGATGGCGCTCCTGATGGCGGCCGGTTCCATCGCCGATGGCTATCTGGATGCCTACTTCAAGGCGAGGGAGAAACTGCGGCGGCAGGTAGGGTTCCTGTTGACGCGCAGCGCGGCGGAGATCATTGCCGTGATGACGGTGTTCGCCACCGATCTGTTTCCCCATGCCAGCGAGGCCCTCGCCGCCTATGTGACCGTGGTCCTGGCGGTCAAGCTGGCCGTCTATCCGATCCTGTTGAGGGATGTGGGTCAGGCCAAGGTGGCGTTGCCCAAGGCGGAGAAGTCGGCCTTCCTCGAGTATGGGTACGCCATGCTGCCCACCCTGCTGGTGGTTTGGTTGACCAGCCAGGCGGACCGCATGGTGCTGGGGCAGCTGGTGAGCCCCTCCGAACTGGGCGTTTACGCGTTTTCCGCCACCCTGGCCTCTTACATGGTCCTGCTGGGGTATGCCGTGATGCCGCTCCTGCTGCCGCGCGCCAGCCGGCTTTACGACGAGGGGCGCCAGGTGGAGTTGCAAGGCCTGTTCGCCAGATCCCAAATCCTGTTCCTGGGCATCATGGCCGTGGCCATGGTGGTGGTGGCCCTGTTCGCGCGTGAAATCCTGCTGGTCACGGCGGGTGCCGATTTTGCCGCGGCCCCGACGGCCTTCGTCGTGCTGTGCCTCGCCGTCTGTCTGGATCAGCTGCTGG
>JALOTG010000009.1 GCA_025458005.1 Thiobacillaceae bacterium | reverse complement strand
TCGGGCATGGCCTACGGCCTGCGCCTGCTGGAATGCCTGCTGGCCGCCGACTGCCGGGTGGATCTGCTGGTGTCCCAGGCGGCGCGCATCGTCGCCCGCCAGGAAATGGACATCGCGCTGCCGTCGGGCAGCGCCGATCTGGCCGGGTTTCTCGACCGGCACCTGCCCGGACACGCCGGCGAACTGCGCGTCTACGGGCGCGAGGAATGGTTCTCCCCGGTCGCCTCCGGCTCCAACCCGGCCGACGCCATGGTGGTCTGTCCCTGCACCATGGGCACCCTGGCGGCCATCGCCCACGGCCTGTCGGACAACCTCATCGAGCGGGCCGCCGACGTCATGCTCAAGGAGCGCCGCCTCCTCGTCCTGGTGCCGCGCGAGACACCCTTCTCCCTCATTCATCTGCGCAACATGACCGCCCTGGCGGAGGCCGGCGCCACCATCCTGCCGGCCAATCCGGGCTTCTATCACCGGCCGGACAACGTCGCGGCGGTGGTGGACTACCTGGTGGCGCGCATCCTCGATCACCTGGGCATCGCCCACGCGCTTCTGCCGCGCTGGGGCGAGGGCGGGGAAGGCTGATCCTTGCGGCTGCCGCTGTTCGCCCTCAACACCGTCCTGTTTCCCGGCGGCAGCCTGTCCCTGAAGGTCTTCGAGGCACGCTACGTGGACATGACCGCCTCATGCCTGCGCGAGGGGCGGCCGTTCGGCGTCTGTATGATCCGCGCCGGCCGGGAGGTGGGCGAGGCGGCCGTGCCGGCGGCGGTGGGCACCCTGGCCTGGATCCGCGACGCGGACGTGCCGAAGCCCGGCATCTTCCACCTGCGCGTGGAAGGCGGGCAGCGCTTCGTGGTCGAGGAAACGGGGGTGGAGGACAATCAGCTGCTCGTGGCACGCGTCACCGCGAAGCCCGACGAGGCGCCGGCGCCGCTGCCGGAGGAATTCGCCGTCGTCATGAGCCTGCTCAGGGCGGTGGCGGAAAGTCATCCCGAGGCGGGCCTCATGCCCCTGCGCGACGAGATGCCCTGGGTGGGCTACCGGCTGGCCGAGGTGCTGCCGCTCAAGGCGGAGGCCCGCCAGGCCCTGCTGGAGATGAACGACAGCCGCATGCGTCTGACGATCCTGCTCGAGTTCATGCGCCGGCAGGGCCTGCTTTGAGCCCCACCGGGAAATCGCATTTCAGATTTCCGGCGCGGCATCCGATATCCCTTCGGACGGATGCCATAAATGATGACTGGACATGGGTAGCAGGGAACATCGACGCCATCCCCGACTGGAGACGCGGCAGCTCGCGAGCGTGAGCGCCCAGGGCGCCAGCGTGCCCTGCGAGATCCGCAATTACTGTCGGGCCGGCCTTTACCTGTCCTTTGACGATCCCCGGGCACGCGACGCCATCTCGGCCTGGCTGCCGGACACTGCGGTGGAGGTGGCGTTCGTCGCCGGCGAGGCCGGACGGCAGCGGCCTTTCCGCCTGGCGGGCACGGTGGCCCACGCCTCGCCCGCCGGGCTGGGCCTTTACGTCGAGTCCATCGCGGATGACGTCCTGCAGGCCCTGCATGCCGCCGGGGCCGAAGCGCCACGGCCGCCGACCCCGGACCTTGGCCCCCAGGAGCGGCAGGCCCTGCAGCAGGAATGCACCAGCCTGTTCAGCAATTTCCTGAATCTGGTGCTGAAGGACTTCTTCTCCAAGGTGGGGGACAAGTTCGCGGAGGCCGGCGATCGGGTGTCCGGCTTCCTGGAACAGAACCGCTATCGCCATGGCGCCCAGGAATTGATTCGACAGCGCAGCAGGATCCAGGAGGATTTCTTCGCCGCCATCCGCGAGCACCTCCAGCAACTGGGGCCGGGCGGCAAGCGCGCCGAGGGGGAGGAAGCGTCCGGCGAATTGTCCCTCGTCGACGAGGGCGAGTTCGACGACTGGCTCAACCTCTCGTCCGTCGTCAACCAGATCGAATCGGATGTCGATCTCGCCCGCTGTCTGTCGGGGTTCGAGCGACGCTATGGCGCGCTCATCGGCAGCGCGCTGGACAGGCGGAACAACCCCTTCGGACCGGAGGCGATCTGCCGCACTTTCCAGGGCTCGACGCGGGGCCTGGACTTCTCGAATCCCATGCGCGCGGTGATGTACAAGGTCTTCGGCCAGACCCTGGCCCAGCATCTGCCCGCCCTCTGCGAGCAGCTGGAGCGTGTCCTGTCCACCCTGGACGCCACCCTGCCGCCGACCAAACCCGCAGCTCGGCAGGCCAAGGCGCCGCCTTCGCCGCCGCCTGAGTCCGATCAGACCACGGCCGGGGCGAGCGGCGGGAAGGAACAGCCGAAGCAGGACCTGGCGGAGATCGTCGAGAAACTGCTCGGGCTGTCCGGCCAGCAGCCATCGGGCCTCAACCGGGAGGCCGCCGAGTACAGCCTGGAGCGGCTGATGGCCGCCCTCAACCGGCCGCGGGGCGCACCGGCGCCGGCACAGGCCGCGTCGTTCCCGGCCGCATCCGGGCCGGAGCCGCCGCGGCCGAATCTCCTGCCGGTGGCGGACAGGCTGCTGCGGGCCGCCGGTCGTTCCGAAGCCGCTGCGGTGGCCAGCTGGGGGGCGGGAGCGGCGCCGCCGGAGGCTGGCCTGGGGGAGCTGTTGCGGGTCATCGACGCCCTCCCTTCCGTGGACTGGATCGGCCCGTCCGGCCCGGACGGCCCGCCCCTCAGCGAGCGGATTTCCCGCTCCGGCCCTGGGCTGCGCATCCCGCTGCCCTATCGGCAGACCCTGGATGCGACCGCCAACCTGTTCGGGCACGCCATGGCGGTGTCCGCGGGCGGCTCGGAGATCGAGACCCTGCTCAAGCGCCTGGAGCGCCCCCTGCTCAAGCTTTCCCTGCAGGACGGCCGTTTTCTCGATAACCCCGATCACCCGGCCCGCCAGGTGGTGGACCTGCTGGAACAGTACGCCATCGCCGCAGACGACCAGGGACGCTTCTTCGACGCCAAGCTGCAGCGCTTCCTCTATCTGATGGTGGAGCGCGTCTGCGCCCAGGCCGACCAGGACCCGGGCGTGTATGCCGCCGTGCGCGACAACCTGGCCAGGCTGCTGGTCCCGATCCGCCAGACCCGCCGCCTGCGCGTCGCCCGCCTGCAGGAGGCCTGCGAGGGGCGGGACCGCATCCGCCAGGCCAGGGCGCGGGTTGGCGACGCCCTGGACGCGCGTCTCGCCGGCCGCGAGGTCGCCGAGGTCGTGCTCCGCCTGCTGGACGCCGGCTGGCGACACTACCTCGTCCTGCTGGAGATGCGCGCCGGCATCCGTAGCGAGGAATGGGGGGAGGCGCTCGCCGTCCTGGACCGGCTGCTGTCCTGGCTGGGCCCCGAGCCTGCCGCCGCGGCGGACGGGACTCGACAGGAAGCGGCCGGCCTGATGAACCGGATCGAGCGGCAGCTGGCCAGCGTCAGCGCCGACGCGGCCCAGCTCGAGGCGGTCATGGAGGCCCTGGCGCGGGCCCTGGAGGCCGCCGGCCGGGACGGCCACGTCCTTGAAAGCGTGCCGTACGCGTCATCCGGACGGCCCGCGGAGGCCCGGCCGGGGGACGACGAGGAGGGCAGGCACCATGCCGAGCTGCTGCAGCGACTGCGAGTGGCGGACTGGTGGCATTTTCACCAGGCGGGCCGATGGCTGCCCATGCAGCTCATCTGGCTCAGCCAGCCGGCGGGCCATTGTGCCTTTGCCAGCCGGTCCGCCATCGACAAGGTCGAATTGGCCCTGGCCGACTTCAGCCAGCGGTTGCGGAACGGCACGGTGAAGGACTGGGGCGACCAGGACCGTCCCCTGCTGGAACGCACGGAATACGCCATGCTGGACGAGGGTCGCCAGCTGCTGCAGCAGCGCGTGATCCATGATCCGGTGACCGGCCTGCTGAACCGCAAGGGCTTCCTGCAGCGCCTGGGCCAGGCCAGCCGGCAGCCCCGGCCTGACCGGGCGCACATGGTCAGCGTCATCGAGTTCGACCAGTTCCGCGTCATCTACCACGCCTGCGGCGTGGAGGCGGGGGAGGCGCTGACACGCCTGTTGGCCAGGGAGGTGCAAGCCTGCGTGGGCCCCGAGGGGGTCGTGGCCAGCTTCCGGGACGACACCCTGGCGCTGTTCCTGCCCAATTGCAGCCGCAGCCAGGGTTGCGGCACCGTCGACAGCCTGCTCGGCCGGCTCAAGGACTACCGCTACCAGCATGGCGAGCACAGCTACAGCATCGGCCTGAACATCGGCATCACCGAATACGCCCCTGCCCTGCACAGCCCCGAGGAGGCGGTCCGGCACGCCGATTCGGCCTGCGTCGCGGCCAGGGCCCAGGGTCGCAACCGCATGCAGGTGTACGAACAGGACAACCTGCAGCTGCAGACCCAGGAATCCCTGATCGACTGGGCCGGGCGCATCGACAGCCTGCTCAAGGGCAGCGGGCTGTATCTGCGCGCCCAGATGGTGATGCCCATCGGCGCTGATCCGTCCCTGCTGCCCTATTACGAGATCCTGCTCGGCATCGCGCCGGAACCCGGGGTGGAGGTCAAGCCGATGACCTTCATCCCGGCGGTGGAGCGGCTGCAGCGCGCCCACGAGGTCGACCTCTGGGTGCTGCGGCGGGTGTTCGACTGGATCCGGGAAAACCGGGCCGGATTCGCGACCATGGGCGGCTTTTCGATCAACCTGTCCGCCCTGTCCCTGGCCCATCCGGACATCATCGCCTTCCTGCGCGATACCCTGCCGCGGGACGACATCCCCGCCGACCGGATCACCTTCGAGATCACCGAGACCGCCGCCATCGAGAGCTACGCCGCCGCCGAAGAGTTCATGCGGCAGATCCGGCGCTACGGCTGCAGCTTCTCCCTGGACGATTTCGGCAGCGGCTACACCTCCTACGCCCATCTGAAGAACCTGCGCACCGACTCGCTGAAGATCGACGGCAGCTTCGTCAGGGATATGGCCAACAGCCCCAGCGACTACGCCATGGTCAAGTCCATGCACGACATCGCCCATTCACTGGGCATGCGCAGCGTGGCCGAGTACGTGGAGTCGCCGCAGATCCTCGCCAAGCTGCGCGAGATCGGCGTCGATTACGCCCAGGGCTACGCCATCCACAAGCCCTGTCGCATCGACCAGATCCTCCCCGACGCGGCGGACTGAATGCCGCCGGGGCGGGACGGCGGCGGGCTGAGGGGTTATAGTTGCGGCATCGAAGTCATCCAGGTGTCGCCATGCTGCCCGTCCCCGACCGGTTCATCCTGCAGTTCGACCGCGCCTTGCGCACCGTCTTCGCCCCAGCCGCCAGTCGACGGCCCTACCCGGACGAGGGACTGCCCGAGGCGGAGCTCTCCGAGGCGGAAAAACGCCACGCCGCCGGTCTGATGCGCGTCAATCACAGCGGCGAGGTATGCGCCCAGGCGCTGTACCAGGGCCAGGCCTTGACGGCGCGCAACCCGGAGGCACAGCGCGCGCTGCTGGAGGCCTCCGACGAGGAGACCGAGCATCTCGCCTGGTGCGAGCGCCGGCTCGTCGATCTGGGCAGTCGCAAGAGCCTGTTGAACCCGCTCTGGTACACCGGCTCGTTCGCCATCGGCGTGCTGGCCGGCGCCCTCGGCGACCGCTGGAACCTGGGCTTCCTGGCCGAGACCGAGCGCCAGGTGGAAGGCCACCTGGACGGCCACCTGCGGCGCCTGCCCGAGCAGGACGCGAAGAGCCGGGCGATCGTCGAGCAGATGAAGGCGGACGAGATCCGCCACGCCGAAACGGCCATCGCCCACGGCGGCGCCGAATTGCCCCTGCCGGTGAAGCTGGCGATGCAGCTCACCTCCAAGCTGATGACCCAGGCCACCTATCGGCTCTGATCCAGGGGTCATGGCCTTGGCCGACACCCTGGCGGCACTGCCCGCCACCGACCATCTGGCGCGTCTGGTGCTGACCGGCCCCGACGGTCGGCGGGAGGTGATCGAGAACCGCCCCGGCAGCCAGGGCTCCGTGCGCATCTATGCCTACCTGGCCGGCAAGCATGGGGCAATCGATGCGCGCGCCGCGGCGGAGGGCATTGATCTCTACGCCGAGCACGCCGAGGAGGCCCGCGCCCAGCCCGGCAGGCACCCCAACATCGACCGCCTGCTCGCCATCCTCCGCGGCGGCGGCGCCTGGCGCGTGGAGATCCTCGCCGCCTAGGCGGTGCCTTCCTCGACGATCTCGAAGTCGTGGGTCACGGCGGCGGTCCTGCCGAGCATGATGGTGGCCGAGCAATACTTCTCCGCCGACAGCTGGATGGCGCGTTCCACCGTCTCCGCCTTCAGGTTGCGGCCGCGCACGGTGAAGTGCATGTGGATCTTCGTGAACACCTTGGGGTGGTCGTCGGCCCGCTCCGCTTCCACGCTCACCTCGCAGCCGGTTACCGCCTGGCGGCTCTTCTTCAGGATCATCACCACGTCCACCGAGGTGCAGCCGCCGGCGCCGAGCAGCAGCATCTCCATGGGGCGCGGGCCGAGGTTGCGGCCGCCGATGTCCGGCGAGCCGTCCATGACCAGGGCGTGGCCGCTGCCGGCCTCGCCCATGAAGCAGACATCCTCGACCCATTTGACGCGGGCTTTCATCGCACTCTCCTCAGAACAGGTTGCGCATACGGTACCAGATCAGGCCAATCGCCTCGTGCAGGGCGAAATAGCTGTCCTGCAGGCCCTTGGCGCTGGGCACGAAGTCCATCGGCTGCAGCTCGGTGGAACGGGAGTAGCCGGTGCCGGCCGGGATGACGGTGAGCCCGGCCCGCGCGAACTCCGGCATGGCCCGCTTCAGGTGCCAGGCGTGGCTCACCAGGTAGATGCGGGTGATGCCCTCCGGCTTGAGCAACTCCGCGCTGCGCAGGGCGTTCTCGCGGGTGTTGTCGGAGCGGTCCTCGACCCAGCGCACCGGAATGCCGAACTCGCCCTCCAGCACCGCGCGCATCAGCGGCGCCTCGGCCACGCCGCCGGTGGGCGAGCCGCCGGTGACCAGCACCGGCTTGCCGGTGCGGCGGGCGAGCCAGGCGCCATAGCGCACCCGCTCCAGGGTCATGCGCCCGACCGTGTCGCCGTCGTACTCGATGGTGTCGCGATAGGTGCCGCCGCCCAGGATGACGATGGCCTCCGCTTCGTCGCCGCGGGGCACCAGGGGGGGCGGCTTGAGGACGTCCAGCAGCTTGCCCCCCACGTAGGGAGTGGACAGCAGCCAAAGTCCGGCCAGGGACAGGATGAGCAGGGTATTGCCCATGGTACGACGCCTCCGCTTGGCGAGCAGCCGCCAGCCGATGCCGCCGAGGATGATAAGACTGAGGGGCGGCAGCAGGAAGGCCGCGATGAAATTGGTGATCAGCCAGCCAGTGTTCATGGCGCAATTATCGCGGCAGGAGGGGGTGGCCCGAAAGCGGGTTTGACAGGCCTCGGCGACTGCCTATAAACTTCTCGACTTTCTGCAAGAACCCTGTTTCAGGATCACTCATGAAAACCTTTTCCGCTAAGCCGCACGAAGTCGAGCGCGGCTGGTACGTGGTGGACGCCAACGACAAGGTGCTGGGCCGCCTGGCCGCCGAGATCGCGCGTCGTCTGCGCGGCAAGCACAAGGCCATCTACACCCCCCACGTGGACACCGGCGACTACATCGTGGTGGTGAACGCCGACAAGCTGCGCGTCACCGGCAACAAGTCCCTGGACAAGAAATATTACCGCCACTCCGGCTACCCGGGCGGCATCTACGAGACCAATTTCGGCGACCTGCAGGCCCGGCATCCCGGCCGCGCCTTGGAGAAGGCCGTCAAGGGCATGCTGCCCAAGGGCCCCCTGGGCTATGCCATGCTGAAGAAGATGAAGGTCTACGCCGGCGGCGAGCATCCCCACGGCGCGCAACAGCCCAAAACCCTGGAGATCTGAGGATGATCGGAGAGTATTACTACGGCACCGGCCGGCGGAAGAGCTCCGTCGCCCGCGTCTTCATCAAGGCCGGCAGCGGCCGCATCGTCGTCAACGGCAAGCCGGTGGACCAGTATTTCGCGCGCGAGACCGGCCGCATGGTGGTGCGCCAGCCCCTGGTCCTGACCGACCGCGCCAACAACCTGGACATCATGGTCAACGTGCAGGGCGGCGGCGAGACCGGCCAGGCCGGCGCGGTGCGCCACGGCATCACCCGCGCCCTGATCGAGTACGACGCCGGCCTGAAGCCGGTCCTCAAGAAGGCCGGCCTGGTGACTCGCGACGCCCGCGAGGTGGAGCGCAAGAAGGTCGGCCTGCACAAGGCGCGCCGGCGCAAGCAGTTCTCCAAGCGCTAAGTCTTTCGCGCGAAAAAAGCCGCCACGGACTGGCGGCTTTTTTCATTTGCGCCGCTATCCTTACGGCAACGCGTCACTTCTCCCCGACAGACAAGGAGCAAACATGATCAAGGCAGGCATCGTCGGTGGCACCGGCTATACGGGCGTGGAATTGTTGCGTTTGCTGTGCCAGCACCCGGAGGTGGAGATCACCGCCATCACCTCCCGCAAGGAGGCCGGCATGCCGGTGGCTGACATGTTCCCCAGCCTGCGCGGTCGAGTCGGCCTGGCCTTCGCCACGCCCGAGGCGGCGGCCCTGAGGGAATGCGACGTCGTCTTCTTCGCCACGCCCAACGGCGTGGCCATGCAGCAGACCCGGGAACTGCTGGACGCGGGCGTGAAGCTCATCGACCTGGCGGCGGACTTCCGCATCACCGACATCGCCGAATGGTCGAAGTGGTACGGCATGGAGCACGCCTGCCCGGACCTGGTGGCGGAGGCCGTGTACGGCTTGCCGGAGATCAATCGCGACCGGATCAAGGGCGCGCGCCTGGTCGCCAACCCCGGCTGCTACCCCACCGCCGTGCAGCTGGGCTTCCTGCCCCTGGTGGAGGCGGGCGTGGTGGACACCACCTGGATGGTCGCGGACTGCAAGTCCGGCGTGTCCGGGGCCGGCCGCAAGGCGGAGGTGCATACCCTGTTCGCCGAGGCCACCGACACCTTCAAGGCCTACGCCGTGCCGGGGCACCGCCACTGGCCGGAGATCCGACAGGGGCTCTCGCGCATGGCGGGGCATGAGGTGGGTCTGACCTTCGTGCCCCATCTCACGCCCCTGATCCGTGGCATCCACGCCACCCTGTACTGCCGGCTGACCCGGGACGTGGACCTGCAAGCCCTGTTCGAGGAGCGTTACTCGAGCGAGTACTTCGTCGACGTGCTGCCGCCCAAGTCCCATCCCGAGACCCGCTCCGTGCGGGCCTCCAACCTGTGCCGCATCGCGGTGCACCGGCCGCAGGGCGGCGACACCGTCGTGGTGCTGTCGGTGATCGACAACCTGGTCAAGGGCGCCGCGGGCCAGGCGGTGCAGAACATGAACCTCCTGTTCGGTCTGGCGGAGAGCCTGGGTCTCACCCAGCTGCCCATCGCACCGTGAAACCCTGTTGAAACCATGAAGTGCGCAAGGTTGACGGGAACTTTTCCGGCGAGAATAATGCCCCAGCTTGACTATTTCATTAGGAGCCACTTATGAACGCCGTGACCGAAATGTCCCCCCTGGTCTTTACCGACAGCGCCGCCAACAAGGTGAAGTCGCTGATCGAGGAAGAGGGCAATCCCGACCTGAAACTGCGCGTGTTCGTCACCGGCGGCGGCTGCTCCGGCTTCCAGTACGGTTTCACCTTCGACGAGGTGAAGAACGAGGACGACTTCACCATGGACAAGAACGGCGTCACCCTGCTCATCGACCCGATGAGCATGCAGTACATGATGGGCGCCGAGATCGACTACACCGAGGGCCTGGAGGGCGCCCAGTTCGTTATCCGCAACCCGAACGCCCAGTCCACCTGCGGTTGCGGTTCCTCCTTCTCGGTCTGAACGGTCGGTGTGATCGAAAGGCGGCGCAAGCCGCCTTTTGTGTTTTGATGAACGATAAGTACAGGATCGTCGCCTGCCCCACCTGCGGCAAGCCCGTGGAATGGCGTCCGGAAAACCTCTGGCGGCCGTTCTGCGGCGAGCGCTGCAAGCTCATCGACCTGGGCGATTGGGCCACCGAGCGCTACCGCGTGCCGGCCGAGCAGACGCCACCCGGCGAGCGCGGCGAGCCGGACTGAAGCGAGGCGGGCAGCGTATTGTGAGTGGCGGGGCCTTGGGCTAGTCTGAGGGCATTGACCATGGAATCGTCACGGCTATGAAGCTGGTCATCCTCGATCGGGATGGGGTCATCAATTTCGATTCCGATCAGTTCATCAAGAACCCGGCCGAGTGGCGTCCCATCCCCGGCAGCCTGGAGGCCATCGCCAGCCTCAACCAGGCGGGCTACCGGGTGGTGGTGGCCTCCAACCAGTCCGGCGTCGGGCGCGGCCTGTTCGACATGGCCACCCTGAACGCCATCCACGCCAAGATGCACAAGCTGCTCGCCCAGCACGGCGGCCGCGTCGACGCGGTGTTCTTCTGTCCCCATGCCGCCGATTCCAGTTGCGTCTGCCGCAAGCCTCGGGCGGGACTGTTCCGGGAGATCGCCCTGCGCTATCACATCGATCTCGTTGGCGTGCCGGCCGTCGGCGACAGCCTGCGCGACCTGCAGGCCGCCCAGGCGGCGGGTGCCAGGCCTCTGCTGGTCAAGACCGGCAAGGGGCTGCGCACCCTGGAGGCGGGCGAGCTGCCGCCCGGCACGCGGGTGTTCGAGGACCTGGCCGAGGTGGTCCGGACCCTCATCGAAGAGGCATGAGCTTCCTTCGCTCCCTGCTGTTTGCCCTCATCCAGGCGACCATCACCATCCCCTACGGGTTGGCGGCCCTGCTGCTGCGCCCGCTGCCGCCCCTGACCCGCTACCGGCTGGTGAAGTGGTGGGCCCGGCTGATGATGTGGCTGGCGCGTCGGGTGCTGGGCATCCGCTATCGGGTCGAGGGCCTCGAACATCTGCCGCACGGCCCCTGCGTCGTGCTGTCCAAGCACCAGTCGGCCTGGGAGACCATCGCCTTCCAGCTCTTCATGCCGCCGCTGTCCTTCGTGCTGAAGAAGGAGCTGCTGCGCATCCCCTTCTTCGGCTGGGGCCTGGCCATGACCAGCCCCATCGCCATAGACCGCAACGCCGGCCGCGAGGCCCTCAAGGTCCTCGAGACGCAGGGCCGCGAGCGCCTGGCCGGCGGGTTCTGGGTGCTGGTCTTCCCGGAGGGGACACGCGTGAAGCCCGGCGAGCGCGGACGCTACAACGTCGGCGGCGCCTGGCTGGCGGTCAAGGCCGGCGTGCCGGTGCTGCCGGTGGCGCACAACGCGGGGCGGCTGTGGGGCAAGAATGCCTTCATGAAATACCCTGGCGAGGTGAGCGTGATCATCGGGGCGCCCATCTCCACCGCCGGTCGCAAGCCCGCCGAGGTCAACGCCGAGGCGGAGGCTTGGATCGAAGGCCACATGGCCGACCTGTGAGGCCGGGCCACATGAGCCGGCGGGGTATCGTGCGCGCGGAGGAGGCGGGGCAGTGGGAGCTGGACGGCCGGCCGGTGGCCTGTCTGCTGCGCCGCAGCTCCGCCCGGCGCACCCTGGCCATGCGGGTGGACGGACAGGGCCGCGTGGTCGTGAACCTCCCCCTGCGCGCGCCGGTGGCCGACGTCGAGGCCTTCCTGGCCCGGCACCAGGGGTGGCTGCGCGACCAGCTGCGGCGGGCCCGCGCGGTGTTTGTCTGGCGCGTGGGGAGAGGGCTGCCCTTCCTGGGCGGGTCGCTCGGGCTGACGCTGGCCAGCGGGACAGACGGCGTGCGCCGCGACGGCGACCGCCTGCTGGTGCCCGATCTCGACACGGCCTCCGTCAGCGTGCCGGCCTGGTACCGGGCCGAGGCGCGAGTCCGTCTGGGCGGCCGCCTCTGCGCGATCTGCCGCGGCATCAGCCGCGTCGAGCCTCCCTGGCGGCTGTCCGACGCCCGCACCCGCTGGGGCAGCCTGTCCGCCCAGGGGGTGGTCAGCCTGAACTGGCGCCTGGTCAAGGCCGGGCAGGCGGAGATCGACTACGTCATCTGTCACGAGCTGGCGCATTTGCGCCAGCGCAACCACTCCGCCGCCTTCTGGCGCGAGGTCGAGGCGCTCTGCCCCGGCCACGCGCCGGCCCGCGCGCGGCTGCGGGCGATGAGCCGGCATTACTTCGAGTTCTGAGAGGAGGGCACCATGCGCATGCTGCACACCATGCTCCGGGTCGGCGACCTGGACCGGTCCGTCGATTTCTACACCAATGTCCTGGGCATGCGGCTGCTGCGCCGCAAGGACTACCCGGACGGCAAGTTCACCCTGGCCTTCGTCGGCTACGGCGACGAGGCCGACCACACCGTGCTGGAGCTGACCTACAACTGGGGCGTGGACCGCTACGAGCCGGGCACCGCCTTCGGCCACATCGCCATCGAGGTGGACGACGCCTACCAGGCCTGCGCCGCGGTGGCGGCCAGGGGCGGCAAGGTGACCCGCCCGGCGGGACCGATGAAGCACGGGACGACGGTGATCGCCTTCGTGGAGGACCCGGACGGGTACAAGATCGAGTTCATCCAGGCGGGGACGTCGGGCTGGGCGAGGCGGGCGGCGGACTGACCGTCGCGGCGAACGCGCCGGTCAGTCGCCGCCGGCGTTCGCCAGCGCCGCGAACTCCGCCACGTCGAGGGTCTCGCCGCGTCGGCCGGGGTCGATGCCCAGCCGTTCGAACACCTCCGCCTCCACCAGGCCCTTCAGGGTGTTGCGCAGGGTCTTGCGGCGCTGGCCGAAGGCGCGCGCGACGATCTCGGCGAAGCGTCGCGCGTCACGGTAGGGGATCGCCTCCGGCGACAGCGGCATGAGGCGCACCACGGCGGAGTCGACCTTGGGCGGCGGGGTGAAGGCGCCGGGCGGGACGGTGAACAGCTTCTCCACCCGGAAGCGCGCCTGCAGCATCACCGACAGCCGACCGTAGTCCGGGGTGTCCGGGGCGGCCGCCATGCGGTCCACGACCTCCTTCTGCAGCATGAAGTGCATGTCGCGCAGCCGGCCGGCGCACTCGGCCAGGTGGAACAGCAGGGGGGTGGAGATGTTGTAGGGCAGGTTGCCCACCACCCGCAGATCCGGCCCCAGGGCGCCGAAGTCGAAGGCCAGGGCATCCGCCTCGTGCAGGCTGATCGCCAGCCCGGCGGATGCCTCGGCGCGCCAGCGCGCCGCGAGGTCGCGGTCGATCTCCACCAGCTGCAAGTGCTGCAGCCGCTCCAGCAGGGGCCGCGTCAGGGCGCCCAGGCCGGGGCCGATCTCCACCATCCGGTCGTCGGGCCGCGGGGCGATGGCGGCGACGATGCGGGCCACGACGCCGGGGTCGTGCAGGAAGTGCTGGCCCAGGGACTTCCTGGGACGGTGGCCCTCAGGCATGCGGCTGCGCCGAGCGTTGCCGGGCCATCCCGGCGGCCAGGCCGATGGCGGCCAGCAGGCTGCCGAGATGGACCTTGCCGCTGCCGGCCAGGTCGAGCGCGGTGCCGTGGTCGACCGAGGTGCGCACGATGGGCAGGCCGAGGGTGACGTTGACGCCCGCGCCGAAGCTGGCATGCTTGAGCACCGGCAGGCCCTGGTCGTGGTACATCGCCAGCACGGCGTCGGCCGCGTCCAGGTACTTGCGCTGGAACAGGGTGTCGGCGGGCAGCGGTCCGATGAGGTCGAGGCCCTGGGCGCGCAGCCGGTCGAGCACCGGCCCGATGACCTCGATCTCCTCTCGCCCCAGGTGCCCCCCCTCGCCGGCGTGCGGGTTGAGGCCGGCGACCAGGATGCGCGGCCGGGCGATGCCGAAGTCGCGCCGCAGGCCGTCGTTCAGGATGTTGAGGACTTCGGCCAGCAGGGCCGGGGTGATGGCGTCGGCCACCGCGCGCAGCGGGAGGTGGGTGGTGGCCAGGGCCACGCGCATGCCTGCGCCGGCGAGCATCATCACCACCCGCGGCGTGCCGGTCAGCTCGGCGAGGAACTCGGTGTGGCCGGTGAAGGCGATGCCGGCGTCGTTGATGACGCCCTTGTGCACCGGGGCGGTGACCAGGCCGGCGAACTCCCCGGCCTGGCAACCCGCCACCGCCCGGCGCAGGCAGGCCAGCACGCAGCCGGCGTTGGCCGGGTCGAGTCGTCCCGTTGCCACCGGCGCGGCGAGGGGCAGGGAGAGCAGGCTGACGGGGGCGGGCGTGCCGGGATCATAGTCGGGCAGATCCAGCCTCAGGCCCAGTTGCCTGGCACGCGCGGTCAGCATCGCGCGTTCGGCCAGGATCACCAGCGGCGGGCCAGGGGGGGGATGCCGGGCGAGCAGGGCACACAGGTCAGGCCCGATGCCGGCCGGCTCGCCGGCGCTGACGGCCAGGGGGGGCGCCGCCGGACCGCCCCTCATCCGGCCGCCCTCACTCCTCGAGACGGTACTCGACATAGGCCCGGTCGCGGGCCTGCCGCACCCAGTCGTCGAAGGCCTCGTCCGCCTTGCGCACGCGGATCGCCTGGCGGGCCTCCAGGCGCCGCCGCTCCTCGGTCACGTCCTGGTCGCGACGCTCCAGCACCTGGATCAGGTGCCAGCCGAAGGGCGACTGGATCGGCTCGCTCAGCTCGTTCGGGTTCAGGGCGTCCATGGTCCGCTCGAACTGGGGCACGGTGTCGCCGGGGTTGAGCCAACCCAGGTCGCCGCCCTTGCTCGCGGAGAGGTCGTCGGAATGGAGCCGGGCCAGTTCGCCGAAGTCGGCGCCGTGCTCGATGCGTTCCCTGAGCTGGGCGAGGCGATTGCGGGCGTCGGCGTCGCTGACCACCTCGTTGGTCTTGACCAGGATGTGGCGCGCATGGGTCTGCTTGACCACCGTGGTGACATCCCGGCCGCGTTTGTCCAACAGCTTGAGGATGTGGTAGCCGTTACTGCTCTTCAGGACCGGCGTGGCCTCGCCGGCCTTGAGGTCGCGCAGGGCGGTGGCGAACAGCGTCGGCAGCTGGGCCTCGCTGCGCCAGCCGAGCACGCCGCCCTGCAGGGCATTCTGCGCGTCCGAGTAGGCCGCCGAGACCTGTCCGAAGTTGGCCCCCGCCTTGAGTTCCGCCAGCGCCCGCTCGGCCTTGCCGCGCAGTTCCTCGAGTTGCTCGGGGCTGGCCCCTTCCGGCGCCAGCAGCAGGATGTGGGCGAGCTGGTATTCGGTCTTTCGGTCGGCGTCCAGGGAGGGGTTGGCCAGGTAGTTGTCGATCTCGGCATCGGTGACCACCACCCGGTTGTCCACGTCCCGCTCGCGCAGACGCCCGATCATCATCTCGCCGCGGATCTGTTCCCGGAACGCCGCGAAGTCGATGCCCTCCTTTTCCAGGGTCTTGCGGAACTGCTCCAGGCTCATGCGGTTCTTCTGGGCGATGCCGGCGAGGACACGGTCCAGCTGGGGGCCCTCGAAACGGATGTTGGTGTCCTCCGCCATCTGGATCAGGATGCGTTCCGTGATCATGCGCTCCAGCAGCTGCTTTTCCAGCACGCGTCGGGGCGGCGGCGGGGTGTTCTGCCGGGCCAGCTGCTGCAGGGTCTGGGCCAGGCGCGATTGCAGTTCGTGCTCGGTGATGACGCTGTTGTCCACCACCGCCACGATGCGGTCCAGGGCCTGAGGCGCGGCGATCGCGGCCGTGGCCGCCGACAGGGTCAGGCTGAGGATCAGCTTAAGGCAGGTCGAGTTCATTGCTCTTCGTGTAGCCGGAGATGCTGCGTTTCAGGACTTCCAGCGGATTGGGGCCCAGGGCGGTGAGGCCGTGCAGCTCCAACTGCAGGAAGAAGGCATTGGTGATTTCCGTCTCGCTGGTGGCCAGCCGCTGCGCCACCGCGCGCAGTGACCAGCAGCCGGCGTTGTATTCGAGGCCGAGCAGACCCTCCACCAGGCGGGAGTCCCGGCTCGAATAGGTCACGCGACCCATGCTGTGCCATTTCGGTTTCAGGGGCCATTGCCAGGACAGGTCGAACTGGTCGAGCAAATCCTCGGTGTAGCGGTAGTCGAGATTGAGCAAGCGCCCGGGACCCTGCCGATAGGTCCCGCCCAGGTTGCCCTTGATCAGGTTGCCGCGGTCCGAGTCGAACTGCACGCCGCTGGTCAGGCGCGTCCGCTCGGTGATCTGGCCGGCAAGCTGCAGCAGCAGGTCGGTGGTGTTCTTGTCGCGCACCGGCTGGCCGGGCAGGGTAACCCTCTGGTCGCTGAAGTACAGACGCTGTCCGAGCGTCGCCTGCAGGCGCTCGATGCCGCTGCCGGCCTCGATCAGGCGGGTGGTGATGGCCAGGGTCAGCTGGTTGGCGTCGTTGACGCGGTCGATGCCGCTGTACTGGTTCTCCGAAAACAACTGGTCCAGGGTGAGATCGCGCTGGGCGGTGTCGAACACCGGGATGCCGCTCTGGTCCTCGTAGGGAATGTAGACATAGTAGGCGCGCGGCTCGAGGGTCTGGCGCATGTCGGTGCCCAGCAGCTTGGTGTCGCGTTCCAGGAAGATGCCGCTGTCCAGGCTGGCGATGGGCAGGTCGCGGGTCTGACCCAGCCCGCCGGTGGGATTGCGGTCCAGGTCGTATTGGGTGTGGCGCCAGCCGAACCTGGGCGTGATGAAGCCCACGTCGTGGTTGATTGGCAGGCTCACGCTCGGATACAAGTCCAGACGGTTGCCCGTGGACTTGCTGCTCAGTTCGTGCTCGAAACGCACGAACTCGCCCTGCAGGTCCAGGCGCCAGGGCAGGCCGATGCGGCCCTGGCGCGTCCCGCTGGCCAGGATCTGCGGCACGCGCTCGTAGGGGATGAGGTCCGGATCATAGGCCTTCGGATCCTGGAGGGTCTCGTAGCGCTGGAAACGGCCGACCGCCCGCCACCAGTCGCCGTCATAGCGCAGCACACCCTCCTGCAACAGGTTGACCCGTGAGGTTTCCCGCACCAGGCTCGACAGGTCGGTGAAGTAGCTGTCGTCGGACACGTCCTCGTAGGACACGCTGCCACTCCAGCGCGGGCTGAACCGCTGGTTGTGGCGCAGCAGGCCGCGGTAGCGGTCCCGCCCGGCCTCGCGGTCGTCGGGCAGGTACTCCAGGGCCAGTTCCCCGCCATAGGCCTCCTCCAGATAGCGGTATTCCGTCCCCACCTGCAGGCCGCGCTTGCTCATGACGCGTGGGTAGAAGGTGGCATCGCGGTTGGGTGCGATGTTCCAGTACCAGGGCATCAGCAGCTCGAAGCCGCGCTGGTCGGACACCCCCGTGCTGGGGGCCAGCAGGCCGCTCTTGCGCGATGCGTCCAGGGCGAAATCGATCCAGGGCGTGTACAGGATGGGAGTGTCCAGATAGCGTACCTGGACATGACGGGCATTGCCGAGGTTGCTGGTGTAGTCGAGCCTGAGGTCGTCCGCCTTAAGCACCCAGTCCTGCTGCTCGGGCGGACAGGTGGTGTAGTTCGCATCTTGCAGACGATAGCGGTCGCGGCCCTCGAACCGGATGGCGGTGGCATCGCCACGACCCGGGTGACCCTGCTGGTCATGGAGGGTGTAGCGCACGCCTTCCATGCCGCCCAGGTGCTCGGCGAGCTTGAGCTTGAGGTGGCTGCCCTCGACGCGGTTGCGATCGCGCGTGAACAGCACCTGGCCGCGGGCCTCCACCTCGTCGCTCGACTGATCATAGCGCAGCCAGTCGGCCTGGATCCGGTCGTCCAGCCGGCGGATGTCGACTCGGCCCTCCGCGACCAGATCCCGGTCCTTGCGGCCCTCCAGACGGTCCGCCTCGAGGAGGATCCGCTCCGCCTGGCCAGGCGGAGGCCAAGCGGGGAATTCAGCCGAGGGCTTCAGGTCCATCCCCGATTCCGCCAGGCATTCATGCAGTGCGGCCACCAGGATCAGGGGCGCGAGCAGGACGTGGCGTGGGGGCATGATCCAGGCGGGTGTAATATGGGTAAATTTGATTAGCGGCCGATTATAGCTTTGGAACGCCTGACGCGCTTGCAGGCCTGGGTGGCAGAAGTGCTGCCCGAGCCATTGCTCTCCCTCTCTCCCGCTTCGGCGGACGCCAGCTTCCGTCGCTACTTCCGCGCCGGCACGGCGTCCGGCAGCTACATCGTCATGGACGCGCCGCCCAGCCATGAGGACTGCCGCCCCTTCCTGCACGTGGCGCGTCTGTTCCGGGCGGCCGGGGCCAACACTCCGGAGATCCTGGCCGAAAACCTGGCCGAGGGCTTCCTGTTGCTGACCGACTTCGGCGGCACCACCTATCTGTCCGCCCTCAACGAGGACAGCGCCGACCGTCTCTACGGGGAGGCCAACGCGGCCCTGGCGAGCATCCAGGCCGCCAGCCGTCCCGGTGAACTGCCCGACTACGACGCGGATCTGCTCCTGCGCGAGATGCGCCTGTTTCCCGACTGGTACGTGGACCGGCATCTGGGGCTCCGGCTGGACACGGAGCAGCAGCGCGTCCTGGAGGAGAGCTTCGCGCGCATCCTGACCAACAACCTGGCTCAGCCGATGGTGTATGTGCACCGCGACTGGCACTCGCGCAACCTGATGGTCACCGAGCCCAACCCGGGCGTATTGGACTTCCAGGACGCGGTGTACGGCCCGATCACCTACGACCTGGCCTCGATCTACAAGGACGCCTACATCTTCTGGGACGAGGAGCGCGTGCTGGACTGGGTGATCCGCTACTGGGAAATCGCACGCCCGCTGGGCTTGCCGGTACACGACGACTTCGCCGACTTCTACCGCGACTTCGAGTGGATGGGCGTGCAGCGGCACATCAAGGTGCTGGGCATCTTCGCCCGCCTCTACCACCGCGACGGCAAGGACGGCTACCTGAAGGACATGCCCTTGGTCATGCACTACCTGCGCCGCGCCTGCGAGCGCTACCACGGCCTGCATCCGCTGCTCAGGCTGCTGGACGACCTGGAGGGCAGGCCGGCGGAAACGGGATACACGTTTTGAAGGCGATGATCCTCGCCGCCGGCTTGGGAGAGCGCATACCGTCGCAAAGGGCGCCGCAGGGGCCCGCGGCGCAGCCGCGGGATGCGACCCCGGCGCGGCGGACGCGGCCGCGGGCAGGGGACGAGGAAGGCGGGGCGGGATGTTCCGGGCGATGATCCTCGCCGCCGGGTTGGGGGAGCGCATGCGTCCCCTCACCGAGCACACCCCCAAGCCCCTGCTGCCGGCCGGCGACAAGCCGCTCATCGTCTGGCAGATCGAGCGCCTGCGGGCGGCCGGCTTCACCGATCTGGTGATCAACCACGCCCACCTGGGCATGCAGATCGAGGGCTTTCTCGGCGACGGGGCGGCCCACGGGGTGCGCATCGCCTACTCCGACGAGGGGGTGCCGCTGGAGACCGCCGGCGGCATCGCCAACGCCCAGGGCCTGCTGGGCGACGCCCCCTTCCTGGTGACCAACGGCGACGTCTACGCGGAATACGACTACGGCCGGCTGCGGGCCGTGCTGACGGAGATGGCGACGAACCCCGAACATCTCGCCCACCTCGTGCTCGTGGACAATCCGCCCCACCACCCCAGCGGCGACTTCGTCCTGCGCGACGGGCGAGTGATGGACCCGGCGCGGCTTGAAAGCGGCGCGCCACGCCTCACCTTCAGTGGCATTGCCTGCTACCGTCCGACACTGTTCGCGGGCGTGACGCCCGGCGCGAAGGCGAAGCTGGCGCCGCTGCTGATCGCCGCCATGGCCGAGGGGCGGGTGAGCGGCGAACGCCATGCCGGCCGCTGGGAGGACGTCGGCACCCCGGCCCGCCTGGCCGCCCTGGACGAGGAACTGAGACAGCGAGATGCAGCCTGACATCACCCCTTATCTCGCCCGCCGCCGGCGGGTGCTGGAGCGCCTCGGCGAGGGCGTCATGGTCATCGCCACCGCCCCCGAGGCGCTGCGCAACCGCGACACCCACTACCCCTATCGGCACGACAGCTACTTCTACTGGCTGACCGGCTTCGCCGAGCCGGAGGCGGTGGTGGTCCTGGTGGCCGGCCGGCGGCCCCGGCAGATCCTGTTCTGCCGCGAGAAGAACGCCGAGCGGGAGATCTGGGACGGCTTCCGCCACGGACCCAAGGCGGCGGCCGACGCCTTCGGCTTCGACGCCGCCCATCCCATCGGCCAGCTGGACAAGCGCATCGGCCGCCTGCTGCAGGACCGGCCGGCGCTGCACTACATCATCGGCCGCGACCCGGCCTGGGACGCGCGCGTGCTCGGCTGGCTCAACGAGATCCGCGGCCGCGCGCGCAGCGGCGTGCGGCCGCCGGAGCGGCTGGTGGACGCCCGCGCCCTGCTGGACGAGATGCGCTTGATCAAGGATGCCCACGAGATCGGCCTGATGCGCCGCGCCGCCGAGATCTCCTCGGCCGCCCACCGGCGCGCCATGGTCGCCACCCGGCCGGGACGCCGCGAATACGAGATCGAGGCCGAGCTGCTGCACGAATTCCGCCGCCACGGGGCGCCGGCGCCGGCCTACACCTCCATCGTCGCCGGCGGGGCCAACGCCTGCGTGCTGCACTACGTGGCCAACGACCAGCCCCTGCGCGACGGCGACCTGCTGCTCATCGACGCCGGGGCGGAATACGGCGGCTACGCCGCCGACATCACCCGCACCTTCCCGGTCAACGGCCGCTACAGCGGCCCGCAGCGCGCGGTCTACGAGATCGTCCTGGCCGCCCAGGCGGCGGCCATCGCCGAGGCGCGGCCGGGCAACGCCTGGAACGCGCCCCACGAGGCGGCCGTGCGAGTGCTCGCGCGCGGCCTCAAGGACCTGAAGCTGCTCAAGGGCGACCTGGACGGGCTCATCGAGTCGGAGGCCTACAAGCGCTACTACATGCACCGCACCGGCCACTGGCTGGGCATGGACGTGCACGACGCCGGCGACTACAAGGTGGACGGAGAATGGCGCTCCCTGCAGCCGGGCATGACCCTGACCGTGGAGCCCGGCCTCTACATCCGCGCCGCCGACGACGTGCCGCGGGCCTACCGGGACATCGGCATCCGCGTCGAGGACGACGTGCTGGTGACCCAGGCCGGCAACGAGATCCTGACCGCCGACACGCCCAGGACGGTCGTCGAGATCGAGGAGTGCATGCGTGCCTGATGCGAATGCGGTCATGAGGGAAGATCACGTGGACGTGGCCATCGTCGGGGCGGTGCGAGCAGGGAACATTGCCTGGCGCCGCTGGCGACAGGTGCGACCGGCCGGGAGTCGCCGCCGGCCGCCGACACGGAACCCCATGAGCGAGGCAAACGATGTCCGAAGTCGTTGAGCACGTCGATATCGCCATTGTCGGCGGCGGCCCGGTGGGCGCCGCCCTGGCCCT
Source organism: Thiobacillaceae bacterium (assembly GCA_025458005.1). Lineage (GTDB taxonomy): Bacteria > Pseudomonadota > Gammaproteobacteria > Burkholderiales > Thiobacillaceae > JALOTG01. The sequence continues at coordinate 7,442 of JALOTG010000009.1, read as the reverse complement.
GGCCCTGCGCGAGGCCGACCTGCGCGTGGCCCTGCTGGAGGCGCGGGCCGACTTTGCCGCCCGCGACCCCCGCGCCATCGCCCTCTCGCAGGGGTCGCGCCTGATCCTGGAGCGCCTCGGCGCCTGGCAGCGGCTCGCCGGCCGCGCCACGCCGATCGAGACCATCCACGTCTCCCAGCGCGGCGGCTTCGGCAGCGCCCGCCTGACCGCCGCGGAGGCGGGCGTGCCCGCCCTCGGCTACACGGTGGAATACGGCGACCTCTACGCGGCCCTGGCCAACGGCTTGCCAGGCAGCGGGGCGGCGCTGCTGAGCGGCACCCGGGTGACCGACGTCGCGCCCGCGGCCGGCTGCGGCCTGGTGGCATACGAGCGGGACGGCCGCCCGGCCTCCCTCACCGCCCGGCTGATCGCCCTGGCCGACGGCGGTCGCGGCCTGCCCGGGCGAACGCGGGTCAAGGACTATGGCCAGAGCGCCGTGGTCTGCGCGGTGCGCACCGCCCGGCCGCACCGGAACCTGGCCTACGAGCGCTTCACCCCGGCCGGCCCCATCGCCCTGCTGCCGCTCGGGGAGGGCTATGCGCTCGTCTGGACCACCCCGGCGGCCGAGGTGGAGGCGCGCCTCGCCCTCGACGATACGGCCTTCCTGGCCGAACTGGGGCGGGCCTTCGGCGACCGCCAGGGGGCCTTCCTGGCGGCGGGGCCGCGGGCGGCCTTCCCCCTGCGCCTGGTCACCAGCACCCTGGCGGAGCGCCCCGGCCTGATCCGTATCGGCAACGCCGCCCAGACCCTGCACCCGGTGGCCGGCCAGGGCTTCAACCTGGGCCTGCGGGATGCCTGGAAGCTGGCCGAGGCGATTCTCGACTGGCCGCGCGAGGCGCTCGGCGACGCCGCCTTCCAGGACCGCTACAGCGCCGCGCGGCGCTGGGACGTGGCGGGCGGCATTGCCATGACCGACCTGCTGGTCGAGCTGTTCGTCAGCGAGCTGCCGGGCGTGGCCCAGGCGCGCGGCTGGGCCCTGACCCTCATGGATGCCCTGCCGCCGGTCAAGCAGCTGTTCGCCCGCAAGATGATGTTCGGCGCCCGGACATGGTAAGGGGAGGGGAGATGAACGAGCGCTACGACGCGGTGGTGGTCGGCGGCGGGCTGACCGGCACCGCCCTCGCACTGGCCCTCGGCGCGGGTCCCTGGCGGGTCGCGCTGATCGAGCCGCGTCCGCCCACCGTCTCCGACGTGGCCTGGGACCCGCGCGTGTTTGCCTTCAGCCCGGCCAACGTGGACTGGCTCAACGGCCTGGGCGGCTGGCGCGACCCGGTGCGCGCGGAGCCGGTGCGCGCCATGCGCATCCACGGCGACGGGGGGGGCAGGCTGGCCTTCGACGCCCTCGACGCGGGCGTGCCCGAGCTGGCCTGGATCGCCGAGAACGGCCGCCTGCAGGCGGCGCTCTGGGAGGCGTTGCGCGCGCAAGGGCGGGTGACGACGATCGCCGAGCGGCCCGCGGCGGCGGTCTGGGGCGGGGCCGGCCACGCCCTGCTGCTCGACGACGGCCGCCGCATCGCGGCCGACCTGCTGGTGGGGGCGGACGGGGCCCACTCCTGGCTGCGCCAGCAGGCGGGCATCGACCTCGCCGAGGAGGACTACCGGCAGTCCGGCGTGGTGGCCAACTTCGAGACCGAGCGGCCGCACCGCGGCATCGCCTTCCAGTGGTTCCGGCGCGACGGGGTGCTGGCCTGGCTGCCCCTGCCCGGCCGGCGCATTTCCATCGTCTGGTCCACCCGCGCGGAGCAGGTGGCGACGCGCCTGGCCTGGCCGGCGGAGGAATTCGCCCGCCAGGTGGCGGAGGCGGGCGGCCACGCCCTGGGGCAACTGGGCCTGATCACCCCGCCAGCAGCCTTCCCCCTCCGGCGCCGGCGCGCCCGGCAGTGGGTCCGACCGGGGCTGGTCCTGCTCGGCGACGCCGCCCACACCGTCCACCCGCTGGCCGGACAGGGCGTCAACCTGGGCTTCCGCGACTGCCGGCTGCTGGTGCAGATGCTCGCCGGCGGCGGGAACCCCGGCGCGATCGGCCGGCTGGAAGCCTATGCCCTGCGCCGCGTCGAGGACGTCGCCTCCATGCAGTTCACCACCGGCGGCCTGAAGCGCCTGTTCAACAACGACGATCCGCTGCTCGCCTGGCTGCGCAACGCGGGGCTAGATCTCACCGACCGCCAGGACTGGCTCAAACAGGCGCTCCTGCGCCATGCCCTGCAATAGGCACAAACGAAAGAAAGGAAGACGATGAAGCTGCGCGCGATGTTGATGTTGACCGTCCTCGGGGCGAGCCTGAGCCACGCCGGCGAGAAGGAGGCCCGCCAGGCCGTGCTGACCCTGGCGCCGGGGGCGAAGGTGGTCAGCATCGCCCCGGCGCCCCTGGCCGGCCTGTTCGAGGTGGTGATCGACGGCCCGCGCGGCCCGGGGGTGGTCTACGCCAGCACCAAGGGTGACCACGTGATCGTCGGCGAACTGCTGGACGTGAAGCAGCGCCGCAACCTCACCGAGGAGCGCATGGAGAAGCTCACCGCGGTGAAGTTCGACAGCCTGCCCCTGGATCAGGCCATCAAGGTGGTGAGGGGCAACGGCAAGCGCAAGCTGGCGGTGTTCTCCGATCCGGACTGCCCCTTCTGCCGGAAGATCGAGCCGGAACTGGCCAAGCTCAAGGACGTGACCATCTACACCTTCCCCTATCCCCTGCCCATGCACCCCGACGCCGCGCGCAAGAGCAGGCTGGTGTGGTGCGCCAAGGACCGGGTCCAGGCCTGGGACGACCTGATGCTGCGCGGCAAGTTGCCGGCCAACGGCCGCACCGATTGTGGCGACCCGGTGGACAAGAACCTCGCCCTTGGCCAGAAGCTGCGCATCGACGGCACGCCCGCCCTGATCTTCGCCGACGGCCGCCGCGTGCCGGGTTACGCCGAGGCCGCCAATATCGAGCAGATGCTGCGGCAGGCCGAGGCCGGCCAGGGCCGCTGAGCCCGCCTGGGGCCCGGCTCAGGGGGCGCCAGCGAAGGCTTGCGCCGTGGCTTCCAGCCCCTCGACGCGCATGCCGGGTCGCAGGCCATGCCGGTCGAACCAGCCCGCCGTCATCTCCAGGGCAAAGCGGGCGGGACGGCTGGCGCAATGCCGGTCGAGGCTCAAGGCTTGCATGTCAGCCAGGTTGATGATGGTCCCGGCATCATCCAGGAAGGCCACGCTCAGGCGGATGGGCGTGTCCTTCATCCACATGCAGCGGTAGCCGGGTCGGGCATAGACGAACAGCATGCCGTGATTGGCTGGCAGCCAGGCGCGCCCCATCAGGCCATGCCGTTGCTGGGCCTCGGTGAGGGCCAGCTCGGCGGTCAGGCGCTGCCCACCGGCTTGCAAGGCGATCTCCCCGGCCCGGGCGTCGCCCGTCAGGGCGGCGGCCTGAGCGAACAGCAGGATGGCCAGGCGGCGAGCAGCGTCCCCTCGCATGGTCGCCATCGGCGCTGTCGTAGCCGCCGCCCCGTCTACTGGCAGCGGCCCGCCGCGTCGAGCTTCATCCAGCGCCTGAGCCACTGGTCGGCCCGCTGCCGGGCGTGACGGGCGGCGATCTTCTCCTCCGGACCCTGGTCCGGACGGAAATCGAAGGCGCGCCGGGCGAACGGGTAGACCTGGTATTCCACCGGCACGCCCCGCTCCCAGAGGGCATAGAAGGCGCGGCCGCCCACCATGCGGCGCAGTTCGAAATCCTCCTCGCCGATCAGGAACAGCATGGGGGTGGTGAGCTGCATCACCTCGGGCGCCACGCGGAACAGCTGGTCGGGCTCCGGCGCGTTGGGGTTCTGCATGTGGCCGTAGTAGCTGACGATGGCGGCGATGTCCGGGCCGCGCCTGGCCGCCAGGCGGATGGCGTAATAGGGGCCGCGCGAGATGCCGACGATGCCGACGGGCGTCCTGCAGGCCTCGGGCAGCTTCATCAGGTAGTCCATGGCCGCCTCGACGTCCTTCTCCGTGTCCGGGTTGTGCTCGGACGGCCAGCGCTCGATCATGCGCCCCGTCTGCCAGTCCGGCATGACCACCAGGTAGCCCTGCTCGGCCAGTTCCCGGATGTGCCGCTGCTCCGCCTCGTCGAGGCCGCGCTTGGCATGGATGAAGAGGACCGGGGGGAAGGGGCCGGGGCCGTCCGGCCGGGCGATATGGACCGGCATGTCCACCTCGCCCGTCTTCAGCTCGACCTGGCGGATCTCCACCGCCTGGGCCGATCCGGCCAGCATCGCCAGGGTGAGCGCGATCCATGCGTGCTTCATGAGGGTCTCCTCGCATCGGGGAGATGCGAGCATACGTTACGATCCGCCCCGAGGACATGGGTAACTCTATACTGCGGGCATGGATGGGGAGTCGGCGCTGAATCGCTTCGAACGCCTGGGCACGGCGCCCCTGGCGCGCGCCCTCGCCCTGTCCGCGGCCCTGCACGCGGCGGTGCTGATGGTGGTGCAGCCGGCCCCGGGCGGTCGGGCCGAGACGCTGGTGATCAATGCGCGCCTCCTGCCGCCCGCACCCCGGCCGGAAGCCCTGCCCGAAGCACCCTTGCCCACGCCCGAACCCCCTCTCGAAGCGGAGCCCGCGCCGACGCCACCGGTCGCGCCCATTGCTCGCGCGCCCGAGCCGGAAGCGGTGACGGTCCCCACGCCGGCCGCCCCCGCCGCGCCGGCCGAGGCGCCGGTCGCGCCGGTCCAACCCGCATCACCCGGGCCCGTCCAGCCCGAGGCGGTGGCCGGCGCCGCCGGGGCCAGGGACACGAGTCCCGGCCTGCCGCGGATACCGGTCATGCTGGACAGCAACTGGTATACCGCCCGCCAGGTGGACGAGCGGCCGCGACTGCTGGAATCCAGGCTGCCGCGCTACCCGGAGGAGGCGCGCCGCAAGGGCATCGAGGGCAGCGTGGTGGTGCAGGTGCACATCGATCAGTTCGGCAAGGTGCGCGAAATCGAGATCATCGAGTCCGATCCGCCCGGCGTCTTCGACGACGCGGTGCGGGTCGCCTACGAAGGCGCCCCCTATGCCCCGGCCGTCCTGGGCGGCCAGCCGGTGCGCTACATCGGCAAGTACCGGGTGCGTTTCGAACTGGACTGACGGGGCGGGACGAACCGTCGGTCCGCCCCGTCGCGCCGGTGGCTACTCCACCATCTCCCGCCAGCTCACGCGGCCGGCGCTCTTCGGGCCGAAGTTCTGGGCGGTGGGCTTGATGTCCGCGCCCAGCTTGTTGAGGATGGCGATGCCCTTGTTGGAGTCGGGCGCCAGGCGGATGAAGGTGAAGCCGCCCAGGGCCGCGCCGGTCTTGATGCCCGCCGACTGGGTGTCGGTGTTGTAGTCCACCGAGTAGTCGTCGTTGGTGTCGAAGGCGGGGAAGCTGGTCAGGCCGCCGGTGAGGTAGTCCAGGCCCATCAGCCAGCCGTCGCCGCCATGGTCGCAGGGGGCGGTGCTGGGGATGAAGGTGCTGTAGTAGATCACCCCGTTGTAGAGCTGCGGCGTGCCGGTGAGGCGTTCCTTGCTGGTGGGCAGGTCCAGGCGCCAGCCGCGGAAGTCGTCGGGGGTGCCGTTGCTCTCGCAGTTGGTCGGATCGGCCGCCAGGCACCAGTCGAAGGCGGTGCTGCTCACCACCCGGGTGGCCACGTTGACGGTCTTGCCGTTGACGGTGTCGCCCGGCGCGTAGTCGGTGACGGTCTGCGGGTGCAGCCAGGCGCGGCCGGGGACGGTCTCGCCGCTCACCGTCGTGCCGCCCGAGGTATAGCCGTTGCGGTCCCACACGCCGTAGAAGCTCTGGGTGGCGGTGCTGTTCACGTCGCCGGACTCCAGGTACTTGCCGGTACCGAACAGGACCAGGTAGCCGCCGCTGGGATGCGGGGTGACCTCGGGCGGCGCCAGGACGGGCTGTCGCGCCCCGGCCGCGTTCTTGGCCGCGAACAGGGGCTGGCCGCCCAGGTCGGTCGCCCAGTTGGCAGGATCGGCGGCGGAGACGTCGAACTTCCAGACATTGCCGTTGAGGTCGCCGGCATAGATTGCGTCCACCTTGCCGTCGCCGTTCCTGTCCACCGGCGTGGGGGTGGACAGGCCATTGCCGTTGCTGCCGCCGTCGCCGCTGTAGTCCACGTTGCCCGCCACCAGCTTCACGTAATCGCCGGCGTCGCTCCAGTCGCCGTCGCTGCCGCCGTCCAGGAACAGGATGAACAGGGCGGCGCGATTGTTGCTGCTGGCGTAGCCATTACCCAGGATCAGGGCCCACTTGCCGTTGTTCATGCGCGCGATCTGCTTGGACTGGCCATTGCCGAAGTACTTGGCGGGCAGGTTGAAGGTCATGCCCAGGTCGGCGTCGTCGCCGCTGGTGAATTCCCACAGCACCAGGGACGCGGCGTTGGCCTCGCTGAAGGTGGGGGCGGTCTTGCTGCCGTCGTCCGGATTGGTCACGTCCAGGGCGAACACCCCCTTGCCGCCGGCCGCCAGGGTGCCGGCCAGCACGGTGCGCCAGTCGTTGCCCACCTTGGCGTCGGCCACCATCGGGCTGCCGTCCACGTAGTAGCGGTGCTGATATCCCTGCCGGGTCAGTTCGCTGAGGTTGGCGTAGACCGGCGAGGGCACGTAGGCGAGCACTTCCTTGCCGACGTTGGCGTCGCCGGGCTTGACGTTGAAGCCGTGCAGCATGCCGTCGTTGGCGCCGATGTAGAGCATCGGCTTGCGGTTCTTGTACTCGGCGGCGAAGGCCTCGTAGCCGGGATAGTCCACGTCGGAATAGCCGGCGGCGGGCGGGCCGACGTAGATCGGGTTGGAGTTGACGATGTCGCCCAGCTTGGTGCGCGGCCGTTCGCGCAGGTTGGTGGAGGCCTTGCCCTCGTGCTGGCCATGGCCGCGCAGCCAGCCCAGCCGGTCGGCGCCGCGTCCGTCGGCGGTGCCGCCGGCCTGGTTGAGGGCGTCGCGTTGCGTGGTGTTGGTCAGGGCGGCGATGTTGGCCCAGGTGAAGGCCATGCCGTCGCGGTTGTCCGCGCTCAGGGTGAGGATGGCGCGGGTGTCGCTCGCGGCGGCGACCTGGCTACCGAGCTTGATGCCGGCGTCCCACTCCTCGATGTTGCTGATGATGCCGGCGGCGGAGATGGTGTAGGACAGCAGCTGGCCGCTCCAGTCGTTGGCGTTGAAACGGCCCTGGTAGACGCGGCTGTCGGTGCGGATGGAGGTGGAGTTGGTGGCCACCGCGCTGGCCGCGGCCTTCTCCAGGATGGAGGTGAAGGTGCGGTCCAGGGACTGTTCCAGCCCCAGGGGGTTGCTGACCAGGAAGTAGTTGTCCGGCACGCCGTCGCTGCCGGCGGCGCCGGAGGCCAGCTTGACGTCCCACTCGGAGGCCTGGTCCGGCCGGCCGTTGCCGGCGCCGGTCTCGCTGAAGCCGCCCCACTTCGCGG
>JALOTG010000276.1 GCA_025458005.1 Thiobacillaceae bacterium | reverse complement strand
TGCACCGAGAATCCGCTGCCGTTGCCCAGGTTGAACTGGGCGCTCGGGTTGCCGCGGCCCAGGTAGTCGATCGCCAGCAGGTGCGCCTCGCACAGGTCGACGATGTGGATGTAGTCGCGAATGCAGGTGCCGTCCGGTGTGTCGTAGTCCCGGCCGAACACCTGGATCGCCTCGCGGCGGCCGGAGGCGACCTGCAGCAGCAGCGGCACCAGGTGGGTCTCGGGGTCGTGGCGCTCGCCGAGTTCGCCTTCGGGATCCGCGCCCGCCGCGTTGAAATAGCGCAGGCAGACCGACTTCAGCCCGTAGGCGCGGTCGAAGTCCGCCAGCGCCTGCTCGACCATGAGCTTGGTCAGCCCATAGGGGTTGATCGGGCGCTTCGGGTGGGCCTCGTCGATAGGCACGTAGTCGGGCTCGCCGAAGATGGCCGCGGTCGAGGAGAAGATGAACCGGCCCACGTCGTGCGCGACCATCGCCTCGAGCAGGTTCAGGGTGTTGCTGAAATTGTTGCGGTAATAGCGCGCGGGCTCGCGCACCGATTCGCCCACCTGTATGAAGCTGGCGAAATGCATCACCGCGTCGAAGCGCTGCGCGCCGAACAGCCGGTCCAGCGCCTGCGCGTCGGCCAGGTCGGCCTCGACCAGCGTCCCGCCGATCACGGCGTCGCGGTAGCCGGTGGACAGGTTGTCCAGGGTCACGACCCCGTGGCCGCGCTGCGCGAGCATCTTCACCATGTGCGAGCCGATGTAGCCGGCCCCGCCCACCACAAGGATGTTCAAGTCTTCGCTCCGATCTGGGGTTTGCCTCTGCGCCCGGACAACCCGCCTCAGCCGCGTCCGTAGCTGTCCTGGAAGCGCACGATGTCGTCCTCGCCCAGGTAGCCGCCCGACTGGACCTCGACGATCTCCAGCGGCAGCTTGCCCGGGTTCTCCAGGCGGTGCTTGACGCCCAGCGGAATGTAGGTCGACTGGTTCTCCGACAGCAGGAAGGCCTCGTCGCCGCGGACCACGCGGGCGGTGCCGCGCACGACGATCCAGTGCTCGGCCCGGTGATGGTGCATCTGCAGAGACAGCGAGGCGCCGGGATTGACCACGATGCGCTTGACCTGGAAGCGCTCGCCGTCATCCACGCTGTCGTAATGGCCCCAGGGCCGGAAGATCTTGCGGTGGGCGCTGATCTCGCTGCGGCCCTCGCTCCTCAGCTTCTCGACGATCTTCTTCACGTCCTGGGTCCTGTCCCGGGCGGCGACCATCACCGCATCCGGCGTTTCCACCACGACCAGGTCCTTGAGCCCGATGCAGGCCACCAGCCTGCTCTGCGAGATGGCCAGCGTATCGCGCGTGTCGTGCAGCATCACGTCGCCCTGAACCACGTTGCCCTGCTCGTCCTTGGCGTTGACCGACCACAGCGCGTCCCAGGCCCCGACGTCCGACCAGCCGGCATCCAGGGCGATGACCGCGGTGCGCTCGCCTGACTGCGCGTCCGGCGCCGCGACCCGCTCCATGACCGCGTAGTCGATCGAATCGGCGGGACAGGCTTCGAAGGCCTGGCGGCCGATGCGCAGGAAGTCCCGATCCTGCTCGCGCGCGGCGAAAGCGCTGCGGCAGGCCTCCGCGATGTCGGGCCGATGGCGTGCCAGCTCGTCCAGCCAAACGGAAGCCTTCATCACGAAGATGCCGCTGTTCCAGAAGTATTCGCCCGATTCCAGGTAGCGCCGCGCGGTCGCCTGGTCCGGCTTCTCGACGAACCGGGCCAGTTCGTAGGCGTGGCCGCGGGACAGGCCGGTGAGCGGCGCGCCGCGCCGGATGTAGCCGTAGCCGGTCTCGGCGGCGGTGGGCACGATGCCGAACGTGACCAGCCTGCCCTGCTCCGCCAGACCGGCGGCCAGGCGTACCGCATCGCGGAAGGCCACGCCGTCGCGGATCACGTGATCCGCCGGCATCACCGCCAGCACCGGGTCGTCGCCGCCCTCGACGGCATGCAGGGCCGCCAGCGTGAGCGCCGGCGCCGTGTTCCGTCCGACCGGCTCCAGGATGATGGCACCCGCCGCCCGACCCGCCCGACGCAACTGCTCGGCGACGATGAAGCGATACTCGTCGTTGGACACCACGACCGGCGCGGCCTCGCCGAGCGGAGTCTCGCCGGGCTGCTGCGCACCCAGGCGCAGCGCCGTGGCCTGCAGCAGGGTCCAGTCCTCGCACAGGGACAAGAGCTGCTTGGGATACTGCTCCCGCGACAGCGGCCACAGCCGCGTTCCGGAGCCGCCGGAGAGGATGACAGGTAGGATCTTCATGGGGTCGCGTCGTGCCGTGCCCTGGCAGGGCGGTCTTTTCGGGATGGCGAACGATAGCGGGATCCGCTGCCGCGGTCCAGCGCTCCGGTCACACACGGGCGCGTCCGGCCGCGCCTGAACGCCAGGAGCGGCCGGGACCGGCCCCGCGGCGCTCTGCTAGAATGCCGCTTTTTTTTCGCGCCGACACCGGGGCTCCCGCCCCGATTTCCAAGAGGATCCCTGATGAATCGAACGACCTCCACCCGAGCCGTCGTGGCGGCTGCGCTGATCGGACTCGCCCTGGGCGGCTGCGGCAAGGAAGCCGCGAAGGAACAGCCGCGCAGCCTGCCGGCCGGCCCGGCCGCCGCCAAGGTCAACGCCGACGAGATCTCCGTCCCGCAGGTCCAGACCCAGCTCGGCAATCCCGCCGGCATTCCGCCCGAACAGCTCCAGGCCGCGCAGCGGCAGGCGCTGGACAAGATCATCGACCAGGAACTCCTGGCCCAGCAGGCGCGCGCGGAGAAGCTCGACCAGACCGCCGAGGTACAGCTGGCGCTGGACGCCGCCCGGCGCGAGATCCTCGCCCGTGCCCACCTGGAACGGGTCGCCTCCGCCGCCGGCAAGGCGACACCGGAAGAGATCGCCGCCTACTACGAGCGGCACCCGGAGCTGTTCAAGGAGCGGCGCGTGTATAACCTGCGCGAGATCGCAATCAAGGCCGGGCAGGAACTGATGCCCGCCCTCCAGGCCGAGATGGGCAAGGCGAAGTCGCTGAACGACGTGGTGGCCTGGCTTAAGAGCCAGAACATCCAGTTCGCCACCAATGCCGGGGTGAAACCCGCCGAGCAGCTCCCGCTCGAGATCCTGCCCCGCTTCCATCAGCTCAAGGACGGCCAGACCGCGATCATCCCGATGCCGGGCGGGATCATGGTGGCCCAAGTGGTGGCATCCC
>JALOTG010000275.1 GCA_025458005.1 Thiobacillaceae bacterium | reverse complement strand
CCCTGAATACCCTGCTCCTGGTCGCCGGGGCCCTGCTGCCGGACATCCGCGTGGTGCTCACCGCCATCGTCAACGGCCTGCCGCACGTGCTGATGGACGGCGTGGTCACCCGCCAGGAGGTGAGCGCCGGCGACGAGCCCGGCGTGCAGACCCTGATGGTCACCGGCGAGGACCTCACCGCCCTGATGGACCGCCAGGAACTGGACGGCATGCCCTACCCGGCCCTGCCGCCGGAGGGCCGGGTGGCCGCCATCCTGGCCCGCTACGCCCTGTACGGCATCGTCCCCATGATCCTGCCCGGCCCCAATCTGGACGTGCCCAACCCCACCGAGCGCATCCCCCTGCAGCACGGCACCGATCTCGCCTACCTGCGCGAACTGGCGGAGGAGACCGGCGGCGTGTTCTACGTCGAGCCCGGTCCCCTGCCGGGCATGAACCTGGCCTATTTCGGACCGCGCATCGGCATCGGCGTCCCGCAGCCGGCCCTGACCCACGACCCCGGCCCGGCCGGCAACGTGGAGTCCCTGTCGTTCAACTACCAGAGCCAGGACCGCGCCATCCCGGTGGCCTTCGTGGAAAACCCGCAGACCCACATCCCCATCCCCGTGCCGCTGCCCGGATTCAACCCCCTCGATCCGCCCTTGGCCGCCACGCCGTTTCTGCCCAAGCGGGCCGAGTTCCTCAACGACACCGCCCGGCTGTCCCTGCCGGCGGCCCTGTCGCGGCTGATGAGCCGCGCCGCGCAGAGCGCCGACAGCGTGCGGGTGTCCGGCAGCCTGGACGTGCCGCGCTACGGCTGGGTGCTGAAGAGCCGCAAGCTGGTCGGCGTGCGCGGCGGCGGCCTGGCCTTCGACGGGCTGTACCGCGTCGAGAGCGTCACCACCACCCTGAAGCGGGGCGAGTTCAAGCAGCGCTTCTCCCTTGCGCGCAACGGCCTGGTGTCGCTCACCCAGGCCGTCCCGGTCTATTGAGGCACGGCCCATGCCAGGCGAACGCTACTTCGGCAAATATCGCGGCACAGTGGTGAACAACCTCGACCCCGAGCAGCGCGGCCGCATCCAGGTCATGGTGCCGGACGTGACCAACCTGATGCTGTCCAGTTGGGCGATGCCCTGCTTCCCGGTGGGCGGCATGCAGACCGGCTTTTTCGCCGTGCCCCTGATCGGCGCCGGGGTTTGGGTGGAATTCGAGGCGGGCAACCCGGACTACCCGATCTGGAGCGGCTGCTACTACGGCACCGCCGCGGAGGTCCCCAGCAATGTTCAGACGGTGCCGTTGCCGATCCCGTCGGTGACCATCCAGACCCCGCTGATGAACAGCCTGCAGGTCAGCGACCTGCCCGGCCCCACCGGCGGCATCGTGCTCAGGAGCGCCACCGGGGCCTCGGTCATCGTCAACGACACCGGCATCTACCTCCAGAACGGCCGCGGCGCGGCCATCACCCTGGTCGGGCCACTGGTGTCGATCAACAACGGCGCACTGGACATTACCTGACAAGGAGGATCGTCATGGACTGGCTCTCGCTCATGAAAGGGGTCACCGGCCTGGCCGACAACCTGTTGGCGCTGTTCACCAAGACCGAGGCGCGCAGGCTCGCCAAGCGTGAGGCCTTGGCGAGCTTCGCCGAGGAGATCGCCCGCTCGCTGGCCACCGTCTCCGCCTCGCTGCGCAACGGCGAGGTGCCGCACGGCGAATGCGCCCGCATCGAGACCTTGGCCGGCCGGCTTCCGGAGGCCCTGGCTGGGGCCGTCGCGCCCGAGGAGGCGGAAAAGTGGCGAGACCTCCTGGTGCGCAGCCACAACGTCGAGGGCATGGTCGCGGAGCTCAACCGGACCACGGATATCGCCCCCTATCTGGCCGAGATCGACCAGGCTGCGGGACGCTTCTCGGCCCTGGCCATGCTGCTGCGGCTGCCGCTTTGAGGGGAAAACGCATGCCCGGCTTCCTCCTCCACCAAGGCGCCACCGTCCTCTGCGCCCATGGCGGCCAGGCCAGCCCGTCGGCGCCCAGCCCGCGGGTGCGGGTGTCCGGCCAGCCGGTGGCGCTGCAGCCGGCGCCCCATCTAGTGGCCGGTTGCCCGTTCAACGTCTCCGGCGGACCTAGCCCCTGCGTCACCGCCCAGTGGGTGACCGCCGCCCTGCGCGTGCGGGCGGGCGGCATGCCGGTATTGCTGGCGGATTCCCAGGCGGTGTGCGCGCCGAACGGCACGCCGGTGTCCATCGTCATGACTCAGGTCAGAGTAAGGGGGCAATGATGCGGCTCGCCCATCCCTATGCCTTCGACAACCGCGGCCGAACGCGGGAGGCGGACCTGCCCGGCTACGTGCGCGGCCTGGTGGAACAGCTCATCTTCACCGCCCCCGGCGAGCGGGTGATGCGCCCGGACTTCGGCAGCGGCGTCTACCGCATGGTGTTCGCCGGCAACGGGCCGGAACTCGCCGGCGCCGCCCAGTTCCTCATCCAGTCGGCCCTGACCCGCTGGCTGGCCGGGCTCATCGAGGTGGAATCGGTGACCGCCGAGGCGCGCGACGGCAACTTGGGCGTGGAAGTGCGCTACCGCCTGCTGGCCAGCGGCGAGGCGCGCGTGGACCGGTTCAGCGTGCCGGGAGGCTGAGATGGCGAAGCTCCCTGACCTGCAATACCGCTGCTGCGAGGATTACCGCCGCGAGGCCCTGACGCGGCAGCCGGGGGTGAATGGCATCGACTTCCTGACGGTGGGGCACGACCCGGCCCTGCCCGAGCCGGACCGCTGGTGGCGCGTCGTCGAGGTCCGCTTCGTCAAGACCGGCGGCCTGGCCGGCCTGACGCTGGAAAACTTCCGCGTCGAGGGCGGCCCGGACGCCCCGGCGGTGCGCGTCGACGCCATCGCCCGCGCCGGCCGGACCGTCACGCTGCGGGTCTCGCCCGCTGGGGACTTCTCCCCCTACGTCCTGCGCCTGGTCGCCGGCGACGGCGGCGACGCTCCCCCGCCCGGCTTCGACCCGCCCCTCTCTCGGGTGAACTTCTTCTTCCGCGCCGCCTGCGACAGCGACCTGGACTGCCGCGAGCATCCGGTCTGCCCGGAGGATCCGGTCCGGCCGCCGGACATCGATTACCTGGCCAAGGACTACGCCGCCTTCCGCCGCTTCATGCTGGACCGCGTCGCCAGCCTGGTGCCGGACTGGGAACGCCGCTCGCCCGCCGACCTGGGCGTGACCCTGGTGGAGCTGCTGGCCTATGCCGCCGACC
>JALOTG010000274.1 GCA_025458005.1 Thiobacillaceae bacterium | reverse complement strand
CGGCTTCCGGCTGGCGTCGTCGGCCATGGGTGCATCGTTCAGGCGCACAAACGAAAAAGGCGCCCAACCGCCGATGGTGCAGGCGGCTGGGCGCTGGTGGGCGGGCAGGATCGGTGCAGGCTCGGTGTTGCTGCCATGCCCCGATTGTAGCACAGGTGTGCTATGTTTGTCTATGGGTGGTCTACTGCATCTCGGTCAGTGTGGTCAGGCTGTCCCCTTCCCACACGATGACAAACGGGCCATGCTGGTTGGCCAGGGCGCTGTCCCGGTACATGCGCCCTGCCGCGTCCGTCCGAGTCGCGGCTTCGTCTTTTGGGCAAACATAGGCGGGGCCGCGCTTGCGCAAGGTCGCACCCCCGCGCGTCTGGCGCATTTCTGCGCCGCAATACGGGCAGATTATGGCGCTATGGCACTCAGGGCAACAGGCTGCATGGCAGTCCTCGCCGTCGTCCGTGGTGTGGCGCTCGTCTATGTCGTCGCCCACGATGGGCAGATGGCAGACGGCGCACCAGTAGTCGCTCAAGGTCGCGTCCTTGTGTCTGGTGCCCCACCAGGGGTTAGCTGGTGGGGGCTGGTGTGCATCAGAGTTTGGCACGCATGAATCAGCCGGTGTTCCCGCCTGAAGCGTCCATGCCATGACGGGTGAATCGTTCCTGCCACGGCGTCGGCGTCCCATCTTGTTTCCATGCGGGCGAACGAGGCCGCGGCCGCGGCCTCAGTCTTGTAGCGACGGCCCGGCATGGTCACCCACCCCAGGGTGCCGTCAAGCCGCTGGATGTACCACATCACTTTCTCCTCGTGATTGTATGTCCTGCCGCGCCGCCGTCATCGTCCTGGCACCTCACGGATACAGCGAACGGCGCAGCAGGGCGATCACAATCCCTTGACTTCCGGCGGCTTCTCGCCCCTGGGGATGCGCAAGACCTGCGCGTACTCTCCCTCGGCGACACGGACACTGTACCACACATCGCCCTGCTTCTCGCGGCGCTGGGCCTGCTTGCCTTCCACAATGATCCAGGTGGGCAGGCCGCGGTCATCCACGGTGGGGCTGCACGCGTAGCCGGCGAAGCTCGGCCCCTGCGCCAGCTCGGTGGCGCTGGGGCCTTGCGGCTCGGCGTGGGCGAAGGTCCAGCCCTTGCCGTTGAAGTAGAGGCCGATCTTCTCGGCGCGGTCCAGGGTGGCGACGATGGCGTCCCGGTCATCCTCCGGCCCGATCTCCAGTCGGACCGGCACGCCGGCCGGGGAGATCATTTCGATGTTGGCTTTGCACATGATGGGTCAATCCTCTCCCCGGCGCTGCCGGGCATTGGCCATGTCCTCCAGGATGGACACGGCCTGCTGAAGCGCATCGGCGATGCGGGTCAACTCGCCGACCAGGGCGGCGATGCGGTCGTCCTGGTCGGCGAGTTGACGGGCGATATCCTGTACACGGTCAAGCAGTCCGGGCACGTATAGCGATCATCGTACTGCCAGAAAAGATTCGCTCCGCACCGCTCACAGTTCAATCTCATGCCGCCACCCTCCGCGCTGCCTTGTCCACGTCGGCGGCGAAGCGCGCCGCCAGCGCCTGCTCACGCTGCTTGCGCTCGGTCCAGTCGGCGTCGGGTGCGTCCAGCCGCCCGATGCCGGTGCGGAGTTCGTCGGCCACGGCTGCATCTCCGCCGGGCCACGCGGGGCGCCCCGGCTCCAGGTAGAGATCCCACTGGTAGCCGGGCTGCCGCTGCTGGCCGGCCACGCGCCAGCCGGTGGCCAGCAGGATGCGGTGCAGGTCGGCGGCCTTGAAGCGGACCGGCTCCTGTCCATCGCCGCCCACGTTCACCTGGCCGCGGCCGCGCTCGCGGTAGCTGGTCAGGGTGTAGGTGTCGGCGTCGTGGCCGCGGTCGGCGTAGATGCGCATGGTTCCCAGGGTCACGCGCTCGGCGCCGTTGGCGGCCGCCTGTTGGATGATCTGCGCCAGCAAGCCGTCGGCGTCCTTGCGCAGGCGCATGGCCATCATGATAGCGATCCGGTGCTTGCACAGTCGGCCCACCTTCGGGTCGACCGGCGCGCCCACGTCGCTGCAGGTGCAGGTCTGGCCGCGGAAGCTGGCCCGGTGGTCACCCACCTGCCACTCGTCGTATCCGCTCACGGGCAGGTCGTGGCGAAACTCCACCAGGCCGCGGCGCACCAGATCGGCCGCGGCCTCGCCGCGATGGGTGTAGCCCTCCGGCTGCTGCGGCTGGCGGTAGCTCAGCCCCGGCCACGCGACCAGGGCTTTCGCTGCGAACTCTGACAAACGGTCATCGGGCTGCATGGCTGGCTCCTTGCCGCCGGGTGCCGCGGGCGGCCTGCGTGCCGCGGATGGCGGCGATAACGCCGGTGTTGGTGGGCATGTGCCACGAGTAGCCGGGGGCGGTCGTCAGCCGGCTTTCGGCCTCGGCGTGGATGGCGGAGATCTCGGCGTCGGCCTCACGCCAGCCGGCCCGCATCTCTCGACACCACATATCGTTGAGGTCCATGCCGGCCAGGCGTCCGTTGTAGCCCTGGTCGTGCCACTTGGCCGCCAGGGACTGGAGCAGGGCGCGGCCGGCGTCGGCGGCCAGGCGCTCGTCTGCGGCGAGTTGCGCCGCCATCTCGATTTGTGCTATGCTTGGGGTCGACATTGAGTCCTCCATCGGCTCTGTGTCCATGGCCCGGCAGTGCTCGAACACTGGCCGGGCCGTTCATTTGCTCGCCGGCTTCGCACCGGCTCAGCCGCGCCTCCTACGCGGCTTCACGGGTTAGCCTGCCCGTTGCAGGTCGGTCCACCCGCTCTCGACATTCAGAAAGCGGTAGCGCCCATCTTCGCTTTGAAGCTGCCCGACGCACCAGGCGGCTTCAAAGTTGAAGCGCACCAGGAGGGCGTCCCGGCGCGTCCAACCGCGGCTGGTGGCGAAATCGGCGGCTGCGGCCTGGGACAGAAACAGGGCAATCTGGCCGGGGTTGCCGTTGATGCGGATGGACTTTCGCTTCATCGTGTGCCTCCTGTGGCTCACAAATTCAGGTAGTCGGGGTGGGCGCCTGATTCCATCAGCATGGCCAGGGCGTCGTCCTTGCCGACGATCTCGATCAGCGTGCTGGCGCAAGCCTGCGCCGCTTCCTCAAAAGCGGCTACAGACTCGTCTTCTATGCCGTCCCATTCGGCGGCTTCCATGCTCAGGGCCGCGGCGATGGCGGCCAGGGCGCTGGGGCGTAGGGTGTCGGTGTCGATGGT
>JALOTG010000106.1 GCA_025458005.1 Thiobacillaceae bacterium | reverse complement strand
GGTCATCAGGGCCGAGAGCAGGCCGTAGCCATACTCGATCCGCTCGCCGTTGGCGCGCGCCACCCATAGCGTGAGGTAGCGCGCCACCTGGCCGTCATCCGACTCGAAGGTGAATTCGATGCCCTTGGTGCCGGTCCGGGCGGTGCGCTCCTTGGCCAGGGTGAGGCGCCCGGTGTAGGCGCCGGAGGTCTCGATCCTGCCGCCGACCCTGCCCTCGGCCTGGACGGCCAGCTGGTCGTCACGCTGGTAGGTGGTCATTGGCAGGCCTCGCATTCCTCGAAGCCGGGATCGCCGGGGCGCAGGGTGCAGGCCTTGCCGAGCACCTCGGGCTCGGGCAGGACCGGCGCGGCGACATGGCCGCCGCCCATCCCTCCGCCCGCGGCCATGCCGCCGCCGGCCGACAGGCCGCCCGCACCGCCCTGGCCACCGGTGGGCACGGCGTTGAGCTCGCCGCCCTTGCCGGTGGACTTCTCGGCGTGGGTGGCGCCCAGGGCGCGCAGGTAGTAGGTGGTCTTCAGCCCCCTGAGCCAGGCGAGCTTGTAGGTCTCGTCGAGCTTCTTGCCGGAAGCGCCGTGGAAGTAGAGGTTGAGGCTCTGCGCCTGGTCGATCCACTTCTGCCGGCGGGCGCCGGCCTCGATCAGCCAGGCCGGGTCGACCTCGAAGGCGGTGGCGTAGAGGCTCCTGAGTTCGGCGGGGATGCGGTCGATGCGCGCGAGCGAGCCGTCGAAGTACTTGATGTCGCCGACCATCACCTCGTCCCACAGGTTGAGCGTCTTCAAGTCGCGCACCAGGTACTGGTTGACCACGGTGAACTCGCCGGACAGGTTGGATTTGACGAACAGGTTCTGGTAGGTCGGCTCGATGCTGGCCGATACGCCGACGATGTTGGCGATGGTGGCGGTCGGCGCGATGGCCAGGCAGTTGGAATTGCGCATGCCCACGCTCATGATCCGCTGGCGCAGGGCGGCCCAGTCCAGGCGCTCGGTCAGGTCGGCCTCGAGATACCCAACCCCGCCGCCGCCGCGTTCCTCGGCCAGCAGCCTGAGCGAATCCTGGGGCAGGACGCCCTGGGACCACAGCGAGCCCTCGAAGGTGGAGTAGCGGCCGCGCTCCTCGGCGAGATGCGTGGAGGCCAGGTAGGCGTTGTAGGCCACCGCCTCCATGGCGCGGTCGGCGAACTCGACGGCTTCCGCCGAGGCGTAGGGGATGCGCATGCGGTGCAGGGCGTCCTGGAAGCCCATGATGCCCAGGCCCACCGGGCGGTGGCGCAGGTTGGAGTTGCGCGCCTTGCCGACCGAGTAGTAGTTGATGTCGATGACGTTGTCGAGCATGCGCATGGCGGTGTGCACGGTGCGGGAGAGCTTCTCCATGTCCAGGCCGCCATCCCTGAGGTGGTTCACCAGGTTCACCGAGCCCAGGTTGCATACGGCGATCTCGTTGTCGTTGGTGTGCAGGGTGATCTCGGTGCACAGGTTGCTGGAGTGCACCACGCCCACGTGCCGGTTGGTGTAGCGCACGTTGCAGGCGTCCTTGAAGGTGATCCAGGGGTGGCCGGTCTCGAACAGCATGGACAGCATCTTGCGCCACAGGCTGACGGCGGGGATGCGTTTATAGAGCTTCAGTTCGCCGCTGTCCGCCTTGGCCTCGTACTTCAGGTAAGCGGCCTCGAATTCCTGGCCATACTTGTCGTGCAGGTCGGGCACGTCGGAGGGCGAGAACAGGGTCCAGTCGCCGTTTTCCATCACCCGCTTCATGAACAGGTCGGGCACCCAGTTGGCGGTGTTCATGTCGTGGGTACGGCGGCGGTCGTCGCCGGTGTTCTTCCTGAGTTCCAGGAACTCCTCGATGTCCAGGTGCCAGGTCTCCAGGTAGGCGCACACCGCGCCCTTGCGCTTGCCGCCCTGGTTCACCGCCACGGCGGTGTCGTTGGCCACCTTGAGGAAGGGCACCACGCCCTGCGACTTGCCGTTGGTGCCCTTGATGTAGGCGCCCAGGGCGCGCACGCGGGTCCAGTCGTTGCCCAGGCCACCGGCGAACTTCTGCAGCAGGGCATTTTCCTTGATGCCCTGGTAGATGCCGTCCAGATCGTCGGGGATGGTGGTGAGGTAGAAGGACGACAGCTGAGAGAGGCGGGTGCCGGCGTTGAACAGGGTGGGCGTGCTGGACATGTAGTCGAAGCGGGACAGCACGTTGTAGAACTCGATGGCGCGCGCTTCCCGGTCGATCTCGTTGATGGCCAGGCCCATCGCCACGCGCATGAAGAAGGCCTGCGGCAGCTCGATGCGGCGCTCGTGAAAGTGCAGGAAGTAGCGGTCGTAGAGGGTCTGCAGGCCCAGGTACTGGAACTGGTGGTCGCGCTCGGCCACCAGGGCGCCGGCCAGGCGCTCCAGGTCGAACTGGGCGAGGCGCTCGTCGAGCAGCTCGGCGGCGATGCCGTGCTTGATGTATAGCGGGAAGTACTCGGCGTAGCGGGTGGCCATCTCGGCCTGGGAGACTTCCTCGCCAAGCACCTCGCGGCGGATGGAGTTGAGCAGCAGGCGGGCGGTCACAAAGGTGTAGTCGGGGTCTTTCTCGATCAGCGATCGGGCGGAGAGGATCAGCGACTTCCTCACCTCGTCCATGGGCACGCCGTCGTACAGGTCGCGCACCGTGGCCTGCAGGATGGCCTGGGGACTCGTCTCGGGCAGGCCCTCGCAGGCGGCGGCCACCAGCCCGGTCAGGGCCCTGAGGTCGAGGGCGCGGCGCTGGCCGTCCTCGACGCAGTACAGGGCATGCTCCTGGACCTGCTGCTGGCGCTGCTTGGCGCGCTCCTCGGCGCGCTTCTCGCGGTACAGGACGTAGGCGCGCGCCACCTCGTGCTCGCCGGAGCGCATCAGGGCCAGCTCGACCTGGTCCTGGATGTCCTCGATGTGGAAGGTGCCGCCCTCGGGCTGGCGGCGCAGCAGGGCGGTGACCACGTTCTCGGTCAGCTGCTCCACCAGCTCGCGGATCCGGGCGGAGGCGGCGGCCTGGCCGCCGTGCACGGCGATGAAGGCCTTGGTCATGGCCACCGCGATCTTGTTCGGCTCGAAGCCCACCACCGCGCCGTTGCGGCGGATGATGCGATAGGCGGCGTAGGCGCTCGGGGCTTCCGCTTCGGGGGCGGCGGCGAGATCGGGGGCGGGAGCGACGGTACGGAACTCGGCGGATAGCTGCATCGGGGGTCTCCTGTGTGTCTCTAGGCCGCTGGGACGAGGCTGCGGGCTTTATTAGAAAACACTAAATATAGTGTCTCTGGCACTTGGCTGGCGCTAATTCTAGTGTTCACTCCCCCAACGTCAACCATTATTTTCCGGCCCGGGAAAAGGCCTTAGATTTCAATGCGGTGACGTCGGATAAGCGGGTGGTCGGGTCCGAATTGCGGCCCGGCCGCATGATCGGGGCCCGTCCGGGGATACGACCGCCCTGACCGAGAACGGGAACCGCGGACCCCGCTCAGCCGGCGGCTGTCTCGGCGTGCCGGCAGCCGACCAGATCCCAGACCGGGCAGCCGCCGAGACAGACGGGGTTGACCGCGCAGCCGGCGCAGCGGGCGTCGCGCGCGAGGAAGTCGCGCTGGCCGGCGCGGAAGCGTTGCGCCGGGCTGGCGCGCCAGATGTCGAGCAGCGAGTCCCGGCGCAGGTTGCCCAACGGCCGCTCGGGCAGGAAGGTGCAGGGGACGCAGTCGAGATCCACGGTCAGCCCCAGCGAGCCGCGCGTCGCCGAGCAGCCCTCGACGATGCTCGTCGGGGCGAAGCCGAGATCCTGCTCCACGGCGGTCAGCAGCGGGCTCAGGCAGCAGTCGAAGCCGACCTGGGTGTGGGCGCGCAGCCGGGTGACGGCCTCGATCACCCGCGGGTACACCTCGGCGAAGGGGCGGCTGGAGAGGGGGGCGTCGAAGCCGGTCGCCCGGCCGGCCGGCTTGTGGGCCAGGAAGATGACGCCGTAGAGGTCCGGGATGCCCAGGGCATAGTCCGCCATGTCCGGCAGTTCGTTGAAGTTTTCGGCGCTCAGGGTGATCTGCAGGACCAGCCTGATGCCTGCTCCGCGCAGCCGCTCCACCTGCTGCTCGAACGCCGGGAAGCCCTGGCGGCGGCGCAGGTCGAAGCGCTCCCCCACCCCCTCCAGGCTCAGGGCCACGGCGCCGCAATGCCGGGCCAGGGCGTCGAGCTGGGTCGGGGTGGCGCCGATGCCGGTGGTGGTGACGTTGGGCACGATGCCGTGCTCACGCGTCGCGGCGAGGATCTCCACCAGGCGCGGGTGGCGCAGCGGCTCGCCGCCACCGATCGCCAGCTGGCAGACCCCCGCCTCCCGCATCCGGTCCAGTGCCAGGAGGATGTCGTCCCAGGCGGCGTGGCGGCCACCGGCGGTGGACGAGGCGTAGCACTGGGGACAGGCCAGCTCGCAGTTGTCGGTGATCTGGAAATCCATCAGCGTGGGCGCCGAGTACAGGTTGGACACCGGCGCCGGCGCCGCGTCCACCAGGTCCAGGTAGCGGACGCCAGTGATGGGCCGGGGCAGGCTGGCACGCAACTCGGCCAGCAGGCGGGCGGCGTCGGCCGTTTCGGGCTCCCGCCCGTGGCAGAGGGCGTCCACCGCCACCCCGAAGGCGGCCTCGTCCAGGTGGACGAAGGTGGCGTCGACGGGATGGAAGACGAAGCCACCGTAGGACTCCCGGCGCAACAGCACCTGCGCCATGGCCTCAGCCCTCCTCGTCGCGCCGCTTCCTGGCCTTGAAAAGGCGGACGATCGCCTTTTCCGCCACGAAGGCCAGCGCCACCAGGGCGGCGAACACCCCCACCAGGGCGGAATTGCTCCAGCCCTGGGCGGGCGCCGGCGCCTGGGCGGCGACGGGCGGGACCTGGGCGGTGAGGGGCGTGGTGGCCTCGGCGACGGCGGCGGGCTGGGTCACGGCGGATTGGGTGGCGGGTGTGGCGGACAACTGCCCCGGCGCCGGGCCGGCGACCGGCGGCGCGACCCGTACCGGCAGCGGCGCCGGCTTGGGCTTGACCGACGCCATGCCGGGGCTGACCGGCGAAGCAGCCGGGGCTGCGGGGGGGGGCGCGGCGGGCATGGCGGCGGGCGCGGGCGCCGCCCCGGCAATGGGCGGGCTGGCCGGGGGGGGGACCTGGGCCTGTCCGGGCGCCGTGGGCACCGGGGCGGGCACATAGCCCGGCTGCAGGTGAGGCGGTATGAATTCGCTGGCCGCCGAGGAATTGGTGGTATAGCCGCGTCTGAGCTTGAGGATCTTCATCTTCGGGTCCTATCCGGGATCGGTCTGGCCCAGGCCGCAGGCCAGGAAGCGTCGGGTCCAGTCGCTGCCGGGATCGGCGAGCACCTCGGCGATGCCGCCCCGGCGCCGCACCCGGCCGTCGGCGATGAGTAGCAGGTCGGAGCCGAAATCCACCGCGTCGCGCACGTCATGGGTCACCAGGATGCTGGTGGTGCGGGTTTCCCGCAATACCGCCCGCAGGGTGTCGAGCAGCTCGGTGCGCACCAGCCGGTCCAGGTTGCTGAAGGGCTCGTCCAGCAGCAGCAGGTCCGGCTGGGCGGCGAAGGCGCGGGCCAGGGCCACCCGCTGGCGCTCTCCGCCGGACAGGCCCTGCACCGGGCGTCGCCGCAGGGCCTCCAGCCCCAGGCGGGCCAGCCACTCGTCGGTGCGGGCGCGGCGGTCGGCCCGGTCGAGGCGGTTGAGTCCGAAGGCCACGTTGTCCGTCACGTTCAGGTGCGGGAACAGGGCGGCCTCCTGGAACACCATGCCGAATCGCCGCTGTTCCGTCGGCACCAGCACCCGGCCCTCCGCGGACAGGCGCCGGCCCCGCCACGACAGGCTGCCGCCGGTGGGCGCCAGGAAGCCCATCACCAAGCGCAGCAGGGTGGTCTTGCCGCCACCGCTCGGGCCCAGCAGGGCCAGCTGCTCCCCCTGGCCCAGGGTGAAGGAGACGTCGGAGAGCAGGTCGCGGTCGCCCAGGCGCAGGCAGACGGCGTTCACTTCAAGCATGGGTGGTTCCGCTATGGTCGATGAGGCGAGACAGGCGCCAGATGGGGTAGAGGCAGAGCAGGCACAGGCAGACCACCCACACCGAGGCCAGCTGGGTCATCTGGATGCCGGCCCAGGCGAAGATGCGCAGGGACAGGGCGCCGTAGCCGAAGGGCTGCAGGGTGAGGGACAGGGTCAGCTCGGTGGCCGCCAGCACGAATACCAGCAGGGCGCCGCCGGCCAGCACCGGCGCCAGTTGCGGCAGCAGCACCCGCCGCAGCACCTGTCCCCGGCTGCAGCCCAGGCCGCGAGCGGTTTCCCCCAGGGCGGCGGGCAGACGGCCCAGGGCGTCGGCCAGAGGCAGCAGCAGCAGGGGCAGCAGCTTGACGGCGATGGCCAGGATCACCACCCCGTGCCCGCTCAGGCCGCTGGCCAGCCAGGCCAGGGCCAGCACCAGGGAGGGGGTGAGATAGTTCACCGCCACCAGCCAGATGCTCCGGTCGGCCCGCCGCACCCGCTCGCCGGTCTCCAGCAGGTAGGCGAACACCAGGCTCAGGGCCAGGCAGACGGCGACGCAGGCCAGGGCGGTG
Source organism: Thiobacillaceae bacterium (assembly GCA_025458005.1). Lineage (GTDB taxonomy): Bacteria > Pseudomonadota > Gammaproteobacteria > Burkholderiales > Thiobacillaceae > JALOTG01. The sequence continues at coordinate 3,258 of JALOTG010000106.1, read as the reverse complement.
GCCAGGGTGGTGCCAGCGTCCTGGAACAGGGGGGTCAGGTTGGTCTTGTCCAGCCGCTCCCGGGCCCAGCCCAGGGCCAGGGCCAAAGGCCCCCAGAAGCCGGGCAGGACGGCCAGCAGGCAGGCCAGGTGGATGGCGAGCGCGCCGGCCGCCGACGCCTTCAGGGGCTGCAGGGTCTGCAGGCTGCCGGCGTGGTGGGCCCGCTGGCCGCGCAGGCCCAGCCGGATGACCGGGGTGGCGAGCAGCGCCGCCAGCAGGAACAGGATCAGGGCCAGCATGGTGGCCAGTTCCTGCCGCTGCAGGGCGTGCCACTGGTCATGCAGGCCGACGCTCAGGGTGGTGACGCCGAGCCGGCTGGCGGCGCCGAAATCGCCCAGGGCCTCGGCGGCCACCAGGCAGGCGGCGGCGATCAGGGGCATGGCCAGCAGGGGCAGCCCGACCCGCCAGAAGCGGGCCAGGGGGCCGTGGCCGAGGGAGGCGGCGGTGTCGAACAGGGCGGCGGGCAGCCGCGCCAGGGCCAGGCGCAGGAACATGAACACCAGGGGGGCGGCGGCCGCGCCCAGCTCCATCGCCAGGGCCCAGCGGCTGTAGAAGAAGTCGGCGGTGAAGGCCTCCATGTACAGTCCGGCGGCCACGTAGGCGGGCAGGGTCAGGGGCAGCAGCTGGGTGAACACGCACCAGCCGCGGCCGGGGAAGGCATAGCGGAAGGTCAGCCAGGCGGGCGGGCCGCCCAGGGCCAGGGCCACCAGGGTGGCGCCGCCGGTGACCCGCAGGGAGTCGGCCAGATAACCGGGCAGGACGGTGTCCGCCAGGTGGGTCCACCAGGCGGGGGAGAACTGGGCCACGCCCAGGCCCAGGATGTACAGGCCGGGAGCGCTGACCACGGCCACCAGGGCCAGGAGTAGCAGGGGGTAAGGCATGCCCAAGTATCCCCGCAATCCGGTCGGGGCGGAAAGAGGCCGGCCTGCCGCCGCGTGCCGGCCTGGTCAGGGCTTGTCGAACCGGACTTCGTTGAGGACCTTCACCACTGCCTCGCGCTGCTGGGCGGCGGGCGTCAGGTCGACGAAGTTGATCCTGAATCTGCCGTCCTTGACGCCGGGCTGGTCGGCCCCCAGGGTGGCGATCTTGGCACTGGGCGCCACGTGGGTGTTGGTGGGGAACTGATAGGTCAGGTTGGTCATGATGAATTGACCCTCGCGGCTGGCCATGAATTCCACCAGCCGGGCGGCGTCCCTGTTGCGTTTGGCCTGGGTCATGCCGACGGCGCTGCGCATGATGAAGGCGCCGCCCTGCCGCTGGTCCGGATAGAAGACCCCGATGCCCTCCGCCCATGGACGCTGCTCGGGGTTGTCCATCATGATGGGGTGGTAGTAGACGTTCATCAGGGCCAGGTCGCACTTGCCGGCATGGATCATCTTGGCCTGCTCGCGGTCGTTGCCCTTGGGTTCCCGGGCCAGGTTGTCGTGCAGGCCCCGGATGAGGGCACGGGTCTTCTCGGGGCCGTAGGCCACGTTCATCTGGCTGAACAGGGCCACGTTGTAGTCGTGGTAGCCGGAGCGGATGCAGATCCTGCCCTTCCATCTGGGCGCGGCCAGGTCGGCGTAAGTGGACAGCTGCTCGGGCTTCACCCGGTCCCTGGCATAGAAGATCAGCCGGGCCCGGTAGGCGTCCACGAAGTAGCTGCCGCCCGGCCCCTGGAAGCGCTTGTCGATCTCCTGCCGGATGAGGCTGGAATCGTGGGGCCGCAGGAAACCCTTCTCCCGGGCAATCTCCATCAACTCGGCATCCTTGGTGATGAGCACGTCCGCCTCGGTGGGGTTGCCCGCCACGCGGTCGATGAGGCCCTTGTCCATGTACACCGCCTCCACGGGGATGCCCGTCTGTTTGGTGAAGGCCTCGAACAGGGGCTTGAGGTGGGACTCGGTGCGGTCGGACAGCACCCTGATCGGGGTTGGACCGGCCGGCTCGGCCGCATTCACGTGGCCGTGGGCGACGACCGCGAACATGGCAAGTCCGGCGACAAGCAGGGATATCACGACGATGCTCCTTTCGATGACGGCAGGCCGGGCGATTATGCATGGCCGGCAAGGTCACCAGCCAGCGACCACGGGACGAACGGATGCAGATCGTGGCCGAACGGGCGGGCATAGCCGCACGGCGCGGCGTCGACTTTCACTACAATAGGCCCCTGCACGGATGCCCCGGCGTATCCGACCCCGACAACCCGCTCATGGAATCGCGAAACCCGAATGCGCAACACCGCCGTCCTGCTCGTCTCCTGCCCCGACCGCAAGGGCCTGGTGGCGGCCATCGCCAATTTCCTCTACCGGCACAACGCCAACATCGTGCACGCCGACCAGCACCAGGACGGCGCGGCCGGGCTGTTCCTGATGCGGGTGGAATGGGACCTGGCCGGCTTCGACCTGGGCCTGCACCGCTTCGAGGAGGCCTTCGCGCCCATCGCGACGGAATACGACCTGCAGTGGCACCTGTCTCTGTCCAGCGTCAAGCCGCGCCTGGCCATCTTCGTATCCAAGTACGACCACTGCCTGGCCGACCTGCTCTACCGCTGGCACGCCGGTGAGCTGTATTGCGACATCCCGCTGATCGTCAGCAACCACCCGGACACCCACTGGCTGGCGGAGGCCTACAAGGTGCCGTTCCAGCACATCGCGGTAACGAAGGACAACAAGGCGGAGGCGGAGGCCGCCCAGCAGGCTCTGCTCAAGGCGCATCACGTGGATTTCATCGTCCTGGCGCGCTACATGCAGGTCCTGTCGGCCGACTTCATCCGCCATTGGCCGAACCGCATCATCAACATCCACCACTCCTTCCTGCCCGCCTTCCACGGTGCCAAGCCCTACCAGCGCGCCTACGAGCGGGGCGTGAAGCTGATCGGCGCGACCTCCCATTACGTCACCGAGGTGCTGGACGACGGCCCCATCATCGAGCAGGACGTCACGCGCATCTCGCACCGCGACGATCTGGAGGACCTGGTGCGGAAGGGGGCGGACCTGGAGAAGGTGGTGCTGTCGCGCGCCGTCCGCTGGCACATCGACAACCGCATCCTGGTCTACGCCAACAAGACGGTGGTGTTCGACTAGCAGGCGTGCAGACCCGTCGCGGTCGGTGGAGAGCGGCGGATCGCAAAAAAAATGCCCCGCAAAGCGGGGCGAATACGCGGAGGAGACACTGTCAGGCGACTCGGACGGGCCGCGCGGGGCGGATGCTCGATGCCCGTGATCCGAGGGCCATTGC
>JALOTG010000273.1 GCA_025458005.1 Thiobacillaceae bacterium | reverse complement strand
CGTTCAGGTACGGTTCCACCCCCAACAGCCGCATGGTGACCGACAGCACCAGCACAATGGCCAGGTTGGTGGCGAGAAACAGGACGATGCGTTTCATGGTCTTACCCTGCCGAAGAAGACGAAGTGGATAACAGCCGGCTTATATGACGCCAGGACGGCGCGTTTCAAGGGCACGCGGCCTCAGTTCTGCAGCTCGACCGGGGTGGTGAACATCAGCAGGCCGTAGTCGCGCTCGTAGCCCGACTGCAGACGCTCGACGATGCGGGCGCACAGCGCCGCGTCGCCCACCACCTCGATGCGGATGTTGCCGCCCACCGTCCACTTGCCGCTGCGCAGCCCGTGGGTGCCGCGCCCGCGCGCCTCGGTGATGGTGTAGCCCTTGGCGCCCAGGGCCATGATCTCGTCGACCAGGGTGTCCTCCAGCACCGACTCGGTGAGGATGGTCAGCAGCAGCATGGATTGCGCCGGCATGGGGATCTAGCCTCCGTGGATCTGGCGGGCCATCCACAGGTAGATCGGGATGCCCAGGAAGATGTTGAACGGGAAGGTCATGCCCAGGGAGGCGCCGATGGACAGCGCCGGGTTCGCCTCGGGCACGGCGATGCGCATGGCCGCCGGGGCGGCGATGTAGGAGGCGCTGGCGAACAGGGTGGCGAGCAGGAAGGTGCCCCCCACCGAGAAGCCGAGCAGCCAGCCGGTGACGGTGCCCAGGCTGGCGGAGAGCATCGGCATCAGCACCGCGAAGCCGGCCAGGAAGGCGCCGTATTCGCGCAGGGCGGCGATGCGCAGCGAGGCCACCAGCCCCATCTCGAGCAGGAACAGGGCGAGCACGCCCTTGAACAGGTCGAAGAACAGCCTGTCCAGCGGCTTGATGCCCTCCGCCCCGGCGAAATAGCCGATCACCAGGCCGCCGGCCAGCAGGTAGATGCTCTTGCCGAAGAACACCTCGTGCAGCAGCTTGCCCCAGCGCACCTGGCCCTTGCCGTAGCGGGCGAGGATGACGCCGATGACCAGGGCGGGCATTTCCAGCAGCACCAGGAAGACGATCAGGTAGCCCTCGAAATCCAGCCTCTCCTGGCCCAGCAGGGTGATGCCGACCGAGAAGGTGACCACGCTGACGGACCCGTAGTGGGCGGCGATGGAGGCAGAGTCGGGCCGGCTCATGCGCCCCAGGTAGCGCAGGATGGGGAAGGCGATGAGGGGGATGAGGGCGCCCACCAGGACGATGACGAGGCCGTCCAGGACCAGTTCGCCGACCGGGTGCTTGGCCAGTTCCACGCCGCCCTTCAGGCCGATGGCGAGCAGGATGTAGATGGACAGGGCCTCGTAGATGCTGCCCGGGATCTTCAGGTCGGAGCGCAGCAGGCCGGCGACGACGCCCAGCACGAAGAACAGCACGACCGGCTCGAAGCTCATCGCCTCACGCCCCCGTCCGGGCCGGCCTGGGCAACGTCAAGGGGCGTCCCGCGGCGGAGCGGTCCGCGCGCGGCTCACTCATCCTCGTCGAGTTCCGGATTCCAGCCCTTGCCGCGCGCCTCGGTCATGGCCCGCCGGTAGATCTCGACATGGCGCTCGCGCAACTCGGGGGGCAGGTTGCTGGGCAGATTGCCGTACTGGTCCCATGCCCTTTCCACCTGGTCCATGAGCACCTGCATGCGGCCCAGATCCCAGCCGGCGCAGTCCTCCGTCTCCGGGATGAAGCCGAACACCCAGCCGTCCAGCACGACGCGGCCGAGGGTGGTGATGCCGTGCGAGTCCCGATGGAACCCCGTGTAGATAGGCTTGCTCTTCATGCCATCCAGTTCCCGTTGTTCGCTTACTCGGCCCACTTGCCGAGGTAGGCGTTGATCACCTCCAGCACCGCCTGGGCCTTGATCACCAGGCCCAGGTCGATCATCTCCGAGCCCATCACCATGGCGCTGTTGTTGGCGGGCACCGGCGCCGGCACCAGGTGGTTGGCCTCCTCGCGGAAGAACACCGCCGCCACCACGCCGGCGAACAGGAACTTGCGGCCCGCGATCTGGCTCGGGCGCAGGGTGTCGGGCTGGTAGACGAACACCGGGCTGCCGCTGGAACCGGGATACACCGCCGCGTCGATGAGGAATTCCGCCCGCCCCTCGAAATCCAGGGCCATGGGCGTGGCGGTGGTGCCGCGGCGCAGGATGGGCATCAGGTTGACCTGGTCCCACACGCCGCTGGGGTAACCGACGAACAGCACCTCCTCCAGGGCGTCCAGGGCGCGCAGGGTGGCCGCGTCGGGGGCGAGGCGGGTGTCGATGACCTGGTAGTAGAGCTCCACGCCCTGGTCGCGCGCCGCCTGCTCCAGCGGCCGCATGGGGATGATGGCCAGGTCCACCTCCGGGTCCGGGTGCAGGAACCAGGCGTGCGGGAAGTCCTCGATGTTGAGCTGGAAGCGCTGGCCGAAGGCGGGCTGGCCGTTGCGCTTCTGGGTGAACACCAGGCCGCCGCGGCGCACGCCGTCCACCAGGTGACGGTTGGTGACGATGAAGGTGTGGGTGCCGCGGGCATGGGCATGGCTCACCACGAAGGCGGTGCCGGAGCCCTCGCTGCCATCCTCCAGCACGGTGTCGACGCGGATGGTGTTGAACAGCAGCTTCTTGGTGATGGAGTTGATTTCCATGATTGCCTATTCCTTGACCGGCGCGGGAACCTGGGCTCCGGTGGACGCCATCGGCGGCGGGCCGCGCCGCAGGTTCGCGCCGCGTTGATCTCGCCTCTGGCCATCGTGAAGTCTTGATATTATAGCGGATCGTCTCCTCCACCCGCCGACTGATTGCCCATGTTCTCCAACCGAGCGAGCATCTCCACCGCGCTGCAAAGCTTCAAACTCGAGGGCCACATGCTGTGCTACAACAGCTTCGTGCCCAAGCTCTACAACTGGTGCCTCGCGCTCGGCTTCACGCCCAGCAAGATCATGCCCTCGCGGGCCTTCTGCTCGGACGAGAGCCAGGGCTTTCCCATCATCCTGATCGCCAAGCACTTCGGCGCCTTCCCCTTCAACCACGGCCGCGTGGGCGGCATCGTCTCGGTGGAGCGGCACGGCCCCCACGCGGACCACGGCAAGGATCTGGTGCTGGTCCAGGCCAGCCACGTCGGCTACGACCCTGACACCGGCGAGTTCGGCGTCTATCGACGGCTGCACACGGAGCACGAAACCAACAGCTGCGCCTGCGGCAAGATCGGTCGCATCGTTCAGAAGTATGCCGAGGAGTACATCTATGCCCGCGACAGCGTGCGCCTGA
>JALOTG010000105.1 GCA_025458005.1 Thiobacillaceae bacterium | reverse complement strand
CCATCAACAGCGGCGCCTCCGACATCCATTTCGAGCCCTACGAGAAGAACTACCGCATTCGCTACCGCATGGACGGCGTGCTCTACGAGATGGCGGCGCCGCCCCTGGCCATCAAGGAAAAGATCGCCTCGCGCATCAAGGTCATTTCCAAGCTGGACATCTCGGAGAAACGGGTCCCCCAGGACGGGCGCCTGAAGCTGGTGGTGTCGCGCAACAAGTCGGTGGACTTCCGGATCTCCACCCTGCCGACGCTGTATGGCGAGAAGATCGTCATGCGTATCCTGGATTCCACCACCGCGCTGAATACCAAGATCGACCTGCTCGGCTACGAGCCGGAGCAACTCAGACATCTGCTGGACGCCGTGCAGCGACCCTACGGCATGGTGCTGGTGACCGGTCCCACCGGCAGCGGCAAGACGGTGTCCCTGTATGCCTGCCTGAACATCCTGAACCAGCCAGGCATCAATATCTCCACCGTCGAGGACCCGGTGGAAATCCAGTTGAACGGCGTTAACCAGGTGAACATCAACGACAAGGCGGGGCTGGATTTCGCCACCGCCTTGCGTGCCTTCCTGCGCCAGGATCCGGACATCATCATGGTCGGCGAGATCCGCGACCTGGAAACGGCGGAGATCGCCATCAAGGCCGCCCAGACCGGCCACATGGTGCTGTCCACCCTGCACACCAACGACGCCCCCTCGACGCTGACCCGCCTGGTCAACATGGGCGTGCCCAGCTACAACGTGGCGGCCTCGGTGCTGTGCATCACCGCCCAGCGGCTGGGGCGCCGCCTGTGCCCGAGTTGCAAGAAGCCGATCGACATCCCGCCCGAGGCCCTGCTCAACGCGGGCTTCACCGAGGCCGACCTGGATGGTTCCTGGCAGGCCTACACGGCGGTCGGCTGCGACGTGTGCAAGGGCACCGGCTACAAGGGACGGGTGGGCATCTATCAGGTCATGCCCATCAGCGAGGAGATCAACAACATCATCCTGCGCGGCGGTTCCAACCTGGACATCGCCGCCCAGTCGAAGCGGGAGGGCATACTCGACCTGCGTCAATCCGGCCTGCTCAAGGTCAAGGCCGGCCTGACCTCCCTGGAAGAAGTCCTCTCGGTGACGAACGAATAGTCGAGGTAACAATCAACGATGGCACGCGCGGCGACGATGGGCAAGGATGTGCCCTTCCTCTGGGAAGGGACGGACAAGACCGGCAAGAAGGTCAGGGGCGAGATGCTCGCCGGCGGCGAGGCCATGGTGCGCCAGTTGCTGCGCCGGCAGGGCATCACCGTGCAGAAGGTGCGCCGCCAGAGCATGTTCGCCCGCACGCGGCCCATCAGCGAGAAGGACATCACCCTGTTCACCCGGCAGCTGGCCACCATGCTCAAGGCCGGCGTGCCGCTGTTGCAGGCCTTCGACATCTCCGCCCGCAGTCACGCCAATCCCTCCCTGCAGAAACTGCTGTCCGAGATCAAGGCGGATGTGGAGTCCGGCAGCAGCATGAGCCAGGCCTTCAAGAAGCATCCGCGCTACTTCGACGGCCTCTATTGCAACCTGGTCGGGGCCGGCGAGCAGGCCGGCATCCTGGACGGCGTGCTGGACCGGCTTGCCACCTACAAGGAAAAGATGCTGGCCCTCAAGGGACAGATCAAGTCCGCCCTGTTCTACCCGGTCATCGTCATCGTCATCGCCTTCGTCATCACCGCCGGCATCATGCTGTTCGTCATTCCCGCCTTCAAGGATCTGTACGGCAAGGCCGGCGCCGACCTGCCGGCGCTGACCGCCCTGGTGCTGCACATCTCCGACCTGTTCGTGGAATGGTGGTACCTGATCTTCGGCGCTATCGGCGCCGGCATTTTCGCTCTGACGCAGGCGCTGAAGAAATCACCCAACTTCCGGGCCATGACGGATAGATGGATATTGCGGGCCCCAGTTTTCGGTCCTCTCATCGAGAAGGCCACGGTGGCCCGCTGGGCGCGCACCTTCTCGTCCATGTTCGCCGCCGGCGTGCCCATGGTGGAGGCCCTGGATTCCGTCGCCGGCGCCGCCGGCAACGCGGTGTTCGCCGAGGCGACGCTGAAGATCCGCAGCGACGTGTCCACCGGCGCCAGCCTGGCCGCCTCGCTGCAGAGCGCCAAGGTGTTTCCCAACATGCTGGTGCAGATGGTGGCGATCGGCGAGGAGTCGGGCGCCCTGGACACCATGTTGACCAAGGTGGCGGACTTCTACGAGCGGGAGGTGGACGACGCCGTGGCTGCTCTGTCCAGCCTGATGGAACCGCTCATCATGGTGGTGCTGGGCGTGCTGATCGGCGGCATCGTCATCGCCATGTACCTGCCCATCTTCAAGATGGGCAGCGTGGTCTGACCAAGGGGCCACGCGGCCGGGCGGGTCGGCCTCCGGCCGCGCCGGATGGCCGGCGCCAGATCCTGACCGACCGCATCCGACGATGATCGAGCCGCTCTCCGACCCCGTCCTTTTCGTTCCCCTGGCCGTCCTGCTGGGGCTGCTGGTGGGCAGCTTCCTCAACGTGGTCATCCACCGCCTGCCCATCATGCTGGAGCGGGAGTGGCATGCCCAGTGCGCCGCCCTGCGCGGCGACGCGCCCGAGGCGGCGGAGCCCTATGGCCTCGCGACGCCGCGCTCCGCCTGCCCCCATTGCGGGCACCTCATCCGCTGGTACGAGAACATCCCCCTGCTCAGCTATGTCTGGCTCAAGGGGCGCTGTTCGGCTTGCGGCCAGGGCATCGCCGTGCGTTACCCGATGGTGGAACTGGCCAGCGGCCTGCTGGCGGGCTACGCTGCCTGGCATTTCGGCTACACGCCCCAGGCCGCGGCCGCCCTGGTGCTGATCTGGGCCCTGCTGGCCCTGACGGTGATCGACCTGGACACCCACCTGCTGCCCGACCGCATCACCCAGCCGCTGCTCTGGTTAGGCCTGCTGGTCAACCTGAACGGGTTGTTCGCGCCTGTCGAGGAGGCGCTGATGGGCGCCGTCGCTGGCTATCTCCTATTGTGGCTGGTGTACCACGCCTTTCGCCTGGCCACCGGCAAGGAGGGCATGGGCTACGGGGACTTCAAGCTGCTCGCCGCCCTGGGTGCCTGGCTGGGCTGGACGCTGCTGCCCCTGGTGATCCTGGCGGCCAGCCTGGTGGGGGCTCTGGTCGGCATCGCCCTCATCCTGCTCGCCGGTCACGAGCGTTCCCGGCCGATCCCCTTCGGACCCTGGCTGGCGCTGGGCGGGATCATCGCCCTGTTCTGGGGCGAGGGCGCGTTGCGGCTCTATCTCGGTCCGTGACCCGCCCCTATTGCGTCGGCCTCACCGGCGGCCTCGCCGCGGGCAAGAGCGCGGTGGCCGCGCGGCTGGCCGAACTGGGCGCCGAGGTGGTGGATACCGACGCCATCGGCCGGCAATTGACCGGGCCGCAAGGTTCCGCCATGGCCGCCATCGCACGGGCCTTCGGCCCGGAGGTCGTCGCCGCCGACGGCGGCCTGGACCGGCCGGCCATGCGCCGGCGCGTGTTCGCCGACGGCGCCGAACGCCGCCGGCTGGAGGCCATCCTGCACCCCCTGATCCGGGACGAGGCGCGCCGGCGGTTGGCGACCAGCCGCGCCGCCTACGTCGTCCTGGTGGTGCCCCTGCTGGTGGAGACCGGGCCCGCCTACCGGGACCTCATGGATCGCGTCCTGGTGGTGGATTGTCCGGAGTCGGTCCAGCTCGACCGGGCCATGGATCGCGACGGCATGGACGAGGCCCTGGCCCGTGCCATGCTGGCCGCCCAGGCGGGGCGACAGGCACGTCTGGCGGTGGCCGACGACGTGCTGGACAATAGCGCCGATCTGGCAGACCTGTCGTGCCGCGTGGCGGACCTGCACGCGCGTTATCTGAACCTGGCCCGGCAGGCTCGTGATTCGTTGCCATAGCCGGGGTGTTACTGCAGAATCCTTGCCTATCAGAAACATACATGCCCTTATTCAAGCGTAAGCTGCAGTGATCCGCTACGAATACCCCCTCCACGAGCGCATACGCACCTGGCTGCGTCTGGAGGACCTGTTCGACAAGGCCCTGTTCTTCGTCGGAGAACACGACCGGCGATCCCATCACGCCGCCTTGCTGGCGGTATTCGAGCTGGTGGACGTCACCGCGCGGGCGGAGATGAAGAGCGAGCTGATCCAGGAACTGGAGCGCCAGAAGTCCACCCTGGAGGGCCTGCGCAGCAATCCCGCCGTGGATGCCGCGCGACTGGACGAGATCCTGGTGCGCCTGAATGCCGCCCTCGCCGACCTCTACGCCATGAGCGGCAAGATCGGCCAGCATGTGCGCGACAACGAGTGGCTGATGATCATCAAGGGGCGTTCCTCCATACCGGGCGGGGTGTGCAGCTTCGACCTGCCCAGCTACCACTACTGGCTGCACGCCCCCGAGGCGGCCAGGTCGGCCGATCTCATGGACTGGCTCAAGCCCCTGCTGCCGCTCAAGGCGGCCGTGGACGTGGTCCTCAGGCTGTTGCGCGAGAGCGGTCACGTCAGCCGGCACGTCGCCATCCAGGGGGTCTTCCAGCTCATGCTGGGGGGGCGCAGCGCGCACCTCATCCGCGTCACCCTGGAGGACGGCATCCATTGCGCGCCGGAGGTGAGCGCCAACAAGTACGCCGTCAACGTCCGCTTCATCGTCCTGGAGAAGAGCCAGAAGCCGCGTACCTGCGACAAGGACGTCACCTTCGAGCTGACCTTCTGCAACCTCTGACCGGACCGGGTCGTCGAGCCCGCGCCGGGATCCGCGTCACGCCAACCGAACATCCTGCCAAGGAGATCCGTCATGCCCCAGTCCCGTCTGTTGCTGTCGCTTGTCCTGGCCGTCTGCGCCCTGCCTGTCCAGGGCGACGAGGCGGCCATCCGCCAGACCCTGGGCGAGCGCTATCCCTCCCTCAGGATCGAGTCGGTGACCCCGACCCCCATCCCGGGGCTTTACGAGGTGTGGGGTGGCGGCAAGCTGTTCTACGCCGACGAGAAGGGCGAATACGTCCTGATCGGGCCGCTGGTGGAGACGCGGGGCAAGACCAACCTGACCCAGCAACGGCTCACCCAGCTGCGCGCGGTCAAGTTCGACAGCCTGCCGCTGGACAAGGCGATCCGCTTCGTGCACGGCAAGGGCGAGCGGGTGGTGGCGGTCTTTTCCGACCCGGACTGCCCGTTCTGCCGCAAGCTGGAGCAGGAGCTGGCCAAGCTGGACAACCTGACCGTCTATCTCTTCCTCCATCCGTTGCCGGAGCTGCATCCCGGCGCGGTGGAGGTGGCCCGCAATGTCTGGTGCGCCGCCGACCCGGCCGCCAGCTGGCGGGCCTACATGCTGGACGGCAAGGCGCCGGCCGCGGTGGCGGACTGTCAGGCCCCCATCGACGAGATCTCAGCCCTGGCCGCCAGGCTGGGGGTGTCGGGCACGCCGGCCCTCATCTTCCGGAGCGGCGAGCGGGTCGACGGCGCCCTGCCCGCGGAGCGGATCGAGGCACTGCTCAAGGGCGGATCCTGACGCCGGTCCGCGGGATCAGGCCACGCGGTCCATGAGGTAGAGGTCCAGGACGATGCCGGCGAATATCGCCGCGCCGAACCAGTTGTTGTGCAGGAAGGCCTTGAAGCACTTGGCCCGCGCCCGGCCCCGGATCAGGGTGTAGTGGTAGGCCGCCACCCCGGCGGCGGCGGCCAGCCCGCCGTAGTAGGCCCAGCCCAGGTGCTGCCGCCAGCCGACGATGGCGAGCAGGCCCAGGGCGGCGGCGTAGCAGAGCATCACCGCCGCCACGTCGAAGCGGCCGAAGGTGATGGCCGATGTCCTGATGCCGATCTTCACGTCGTCGTCCCGGTCCACCATGGCGTACTCGGTGTCGTAGGCGATCGCCCAGAACACGTTCGCCGCCAGCAGCCACCAGGCGATGGCTGGCACCGAGCCCAGGTGGGCGGCGTAGGCCATGGGGATGCCGAAGCCGAAGCTCAACCCGAGGTAGGCCTGCGGGATGGCCAGGAAGCGCTTGGTGTAGGGGTAGCTGGCGGCCAGGAAAGCGGCCACCGCCGCCAGCCCGACGAGCAGCGGGTTGCGCAGCGGCAGGATCAGCAGCAGGGCGAGCAGGGACAACCCGGCGGCCAGCGCGAGGGCCTCCCGTCCGCTGACCTCGCCGCTGGCCAGCGGCCGGTCGCGGGTGCGTTCCACATGCGGGTCGAAGCCGCGGTCGGCGTAGTCGTTGATGACGCATCCGGCCGAGCGCATCAGCACCACGCCCAGGACGAACACCCAGAGCACGACGAGGTCCGGCCTGCCGGCCGAGGACAGCCACAGCCCCCACAGGGTGGGCCAGGCCAGCAGTAGGATGCCGATCGGCCGGTCCAGCCGCATCAGCCTTTCATAGGCGTTCAGACGCTCACTCAGGGTCATGGCGCGCCTCGAATCGCAGGGTGGGAGGGGGCAGGCGCAACGCCTCCGGCAGGAAGACCTCGGTGACCAGGATGGGCCGGCCCTGCCGGGAGAAGAGGGAGCGGCGCGCCCACAGGTCGGGCGGATGGTCGGCCAGATGTCGCGCCGCCGCCCGGTAGAGGGCATGGCGCGCGTCCACCCTTCTGAACTGCAGGGGATGTCGCACCACCCGCGGGTCGGAGAACAGGGCCGCGCCCAGCGGCCGGTTGCCGAGGCTGGATAGGCCGCGCCAGGGGCCGTCGAGTCCCGTCTCGGGGATCACGCTGTGGGCGAATATTAACGGCTGGTCGCCGCAGCTCAGGAGGACCTCGCGGATCAGGGCGACGCGGCCCGGGGACAGGCTCAGCGGGCGCCGCTCGTCGAAATTGGGCCGGGCCATCTCCTGACGCAGGCGCACGACGCGCAGCCCCGGGCAGCGGCTGCGCAGGGCCTGGGTCAGGGAACCATGATCCGTCAGCCAACGGCGGCAAGAGGGGGTGCCCAGCAGGGCGGGAAGCCAGCGATCGAGGGTGATAGGCATGACCATGGGATTATGCCATTGCCCCTCGTCGCTTCCGAAGTGGCATGCCGACCCGGATGGTATGAATGACTCAACTCGCCTTCGGTGGCGATGGCCTACCATCCGCTCCACAACTAGACAATTCGAGGAGACCACGGTGCGACGCCTTGTCCGCTGGGCCATGCTGGCCTGCCTTGCCTTGCCCCTGTTCGCCCACGCCGCGGCCGGCACGCTGCTGTTCGCCGTCAACGAGGGCACCTCCAGTTCCCTGGATTCGCTGTTCCGCCAGGACAAGTACTCCGACCTGGCCCGCCATCTCAGCGCGGCCACCGGCAGGACGGTCAGGATGGAGACCTCCAACATCCTGGACATCGTCATCCGCAACCTGGAACGTCAGCGCTACGACGTGCTGCTCATCCGCCCCAGCCACATCGCCGCCCGGGCCATGCGCGACCACGGCTACCGCCTGCTGGTGGTCGCCAAGGGGGAGGCCAGGACGCACTTCATCGTGCGCGGGGATTCGCCGCTCAGGACCCTCAGGGACATCGAGGGGCGTTACCTCGTGCTGCCCGACGAGCAGGCCTATCCGAGCCAGGTGGCCCTCGCGGTGCTGCGCGACGCCGGCGTCGATCCGCGCAAGGGTCGGTTGCAGCACATGAACCGGCAGGAGGCGGTGGGCTACGCCATCCGGGAGAAGCTCGCCGACGTGGGCGTGGTGGTGTCCTACTCCAAGGTCGCCAGGGACTGGCAGAAGGAAGGCGGCCGCTTCCTCCACACCCAGGACAGGCTGCCGTTCTGGTCCATCATCGTTTCGCCCAAGGTGACCGAGGCCACCGCCGCCAGGCTCAAGGCCGCCTTGCTGGAGCTGGACAAGAGCCCCCAGGGGCGGGAGATGCTCGGCAAGATGGGCGTGGAGGGTTTCGTGGAGGGGGACCCGCGGGCCTATCTGGGCCTGCTCGCCTGGCTGGAGGGCAGGAAGTGAGAGGTCGCCGACGCGGGTCGTTCAGGCCGCCGGGCGGGGGACCGGTGCGAGGTCGTGGCCGGCGAGCTCGCCGGCCACCGCCGTCACCAGCCGCGGCAGGCCGGCCGCGATGAGCGGACTCAGCTCCATGCCCGTATCCAGCGAGACCGGTTCCATGCCGTGCACCACGATCGTCCCGGGCGACTGATCCAGCAGGGCCAGGTTGGCCAGCACGTCGGACAGACCGACCTGGTGCGGCGAGAGCTTCTGGCGCAGCAGCGCCGGCACCTCCCCGTTCACGAGGCGCACCAGGCTGCCGGGCGGGCGGCCGACGTGCAGGGCGTCGACGATGATCAGCAGGTCGGCGCCGGCCAGGTCGTCGAGCAGTTCCATGCCGCAGGTGCCGCCGTCGAGCACGACGACCTCCGGCGACAGGGCGTAGTCGCGCTGCAGCCGTTCCACGGCGCGCACCCCGAGGCCCTCGTCGGACAGGAGCAGGTTGCCGACCCCCAGCACCACGGCGCGCATGGCCGCGCCCTCAGACGGCGCAGGCGCCGCCGACGTTGACCGTGCTCACCTGCACCGCGTTGCCGCGGGTGGTGTCGAGCAGGTGCACGGCGCAGGCCAGGCAGGGGTCGAAGGAGTGCACCGTGCGCAACACCTCCAGGGGCCGCTCGGGATCGGCCACCGGGTTGTTGAGCAGGGAGGCCTCGTAGGGGCCGGGGGTGTCCTGCTCGTTGCGCGGCGCGGCGTTCCAGGTGGTGGGCACCACCGCCTGGTAGTTCTTGATCTTGCCGTCGTCGATCACCACCCAGTGGCTCAGTACGCCGCGCGGGGCCTCGTGGAAGCCGACGCCGCTCACCTCGCCCTTGGGGAAGGTGGGCTTGTTGAAGGTGTCGGTGTCGCCCTTGGCGATGTTGTCCACCAGGCGCTGCCACATGGCCTGCAGCTCATCGACCTGCACCGCGCAGGACACGGCGCGGGCGGCGTGCCGGCCGATGGTGGAGTGCACCGCGGCCAGCGGGATCTTGGTGCCGGCCAGGCTGCCGGCGGTGTCCAGCAGCTGGGTCAGGTACTTGAGGGTGGGCGCGTGCTGGGCCGCGGCCATGGCCAGCACCCGGGAGAGCGGCCCGACCTGGGCCGGACGGCCGAGGAAGGTGGGCGACTTCACCCAGGAGTACTTGCCGTCATCCTGGAAGTCGGTGTACTCGGGATCGGTCTCGCCCTGGTAGGGATGCAGCGCGCCCTTGCCGCCCTTGTACCAGGCGTGCTTGACGCTCTCCGCCACGCCGTCCTTGAAGTAGGGGTCGCCGAAGCGGGTGATGGGCTTGAAGGCCTTGAGGTCGCCCTTGGGCACGTAGCCGCCGGGCAGGGCGAACCGGGTGCCCTTGCCGTCCAGGGGCAGGTCGGGCACCGACAGGTAGTCGGTCACCCCCGCGCCGTATTTCGTCCAGTCGGCGTAGAAGGCACCGATGGCGGCCACGTCGACGAGGTAGACGTTCTTCACGAAATCGGCCAGCTCGTCGATCCAGCCCTTGATGGCCATCAGCCGCTCCACGGTCAGCACCGACTGGCTGGTGGTGGAGATCGGGTTGGCCACGCCGCCCACCGCCACGTTCTGGATGTGGGGCGTCTTGGAGCCGAGGATGGCGACGATCTTGTTCGCCTTGCGCTGCACGTCCAGGGCCTGCAGGTAGTGCGCCACGGCCAGCAGGTTGACCTCCGGGGTGAGCTTCATGGCCGGGTGGCCCCAGTAGCCGTTGGCGAACACGCCCAGCTGGCCGCCGCCGACGAAGCCGGCCAGGCGGTCCTTCACCGCCGCCATCTCGTGCCGGCCGTTGAGCTTCCAGCTCGACAGCGACTCGCCGAGCTGGGCGGTCTTGGCCGGATCCGCCTGCAGCGCGCTGACCACGTCCACCCAGTCCAGGGCGGAGAGATGGTAGAAGTGCACGATGTGGTCGTGCACCGCGTGGGCCAGGATGATCAGGTTGCGGATGTACTGGGCGTTGACCGGGATCTCCAGGTCGAGCGCGTTCTCCACCGCGCGC
>JALOTG010000272.1 GCA_025458005.1 Thiobacillaceae bacterium | reverse complement strand
CGCGTAGGCGGCGCTGAAGGCGGCCGACCACTCCGCCACGCGCATGCCGGCCGGCAGGGGCGGCAGGCCGTCCACCGCGCCGTTGCGCATGTCCAGCTTGTGGGCAAACTCGTGGATGACCACGTTGTAGCCCTCGCCGCCGCCGGAGGCGGCCACGTCGTCCCAGGACAGCACCAGCGGGCCGCCGTACATGGCCTCGCCGCTGCGCACGTGCCGGACGTGATGGACCACGCCGATCTCGTCGGTCTCGTGGCCTTCGTGGATGAATTCGGCGGGGTAGATGACGATCTCGCGCCAGCCGGCGTAGGCGTCAGCGTCCAGGTTCAGCACCGGCAGGGCGGCGAAGGCGGCGATGGCGGTGCGCATGTAGTCGTCCACCTCGGCGCCGCCGGCGCCGGAGAAGTCCTTGTCGGCGAGGATCTGCCGCGCCAGGTCGCGCAGCCGCGCCCGCTCGTCGTCGTCCAGCCCGTCGAACACCGGCTGGGCGAGGGCGTCATGCCAGGCCTCCTCGTCCAGCGCCGGCGGCGGGCCGCCGAACAGGGACTTCAGCAGGCCGGGCACGTTCCCGCTCCCGGCGCTACGCGCCACGCTCTCCCGCCTGCGGGCGCGGGCAAGGTCACGCCTCGCGGGCGGCCCGCTTGCGCTCGTGTTCCTTCAGGTAGCGCTTGCGCAGCCGGATGGACTTGGGGGTGATCTCGACCAGTTCGTCGTCCTCGATGAATTCCACCGCCCGCTCCAGCGACATCTCGATGGGCGGGGTCAGGCGCACCGCCTCGTCGGTGCCGGAGGCGCGCACGTTGGTGAGCTGCTTGCCCTTGATCGGGTTGACGACCAGGTCGTTGTCGCGGGTGTGCACGCCGATGATCATGCCCTCGTAGAGCGGATCGCCGGGGTTGACGAACATGCGGCCGCGGTCCTGCAGCTTCCACAGGGCGTAGGCCACGGCGGCGCCGTCCTCGGCGGAGATGAGCACGCCGTTGCGGCGGCCCGGCATGTCCGGGCGGATCGGGCCCCAGTCGTCGAACACGTGGCTCATCAGGCCGGTGCCCCGGGTCATGGTCATGAACTCGCCCTGGAAGCCGATCAGGCCGCGCGCCGGGATGCGGTATTCGAGGCGCACCCGGCCGTGGCCGTCGGGCACCATGTCGAGCAGGTCGCCGCGCCGGAGGCCGATCTCTTCCATGATGGCGCCCTGGTTGCTCTCCTCCACGTCGATGGTCAGGAGCTCATAGGGCTCCTGGCGCTCGCCGTCCAGCTCCCTTGTCACCACCTGGGGGCGGGAGACGGCCAGCTCGTAGCCCTCGCGGCGCATGTTCTCGAGCAGGATGGTCAGGTGCAGCTCGCCCCGGCCGGCCACCTTGAATACGTCGGCGTCGGCGGTGTCCTCCACGCGCAGGGCGACGTTGGTGTTGAGCTCCTTGTACAGACGGTCGCGGATGTTGCGGCTGGTGACGTACTTGCCTTCCCGGCCGGCCATGGGGGAGGTGTTGACCTGGAAGTTCATGGTCAGGGTCGGCTCGTCCACGGTGATCATGGGCAGGGCCTCGGGTTGTTCGGCATCGGCGATGGTGGCGCCGATGGCGACGTGCTCCACCCCGCTGATGATGACGATGTCCCCCGCCAGGGCCTCCTCCACGGGCACCCGTTCCAGGCCCCTGAAGCCGAGCACCTGGGCGATCCTGGCCTTCTCCCTGAACTCCTCCCCCACCAGCACCATCACCTCCTGACCCGGCTTCATGCGGCCGCGGCGGATGCGGCCAACGCCCAGGCGGCCGAGGTAGTTCGAGTAGTCCAGGGCGGCGATCTGCATCTGCAGCGGCTCGTCGCTGTTGTCCTCGGGGGCGGCCACGTGCGCCAGGATGGCCTCGTAGAGGGCCCGCATGTTGTCGCTCGGCTGTCCGAGATCCTGGGTGGCCCAGCCTTGCAGCGCGGAGGCGTAGATCACCGGGAAGTCGAGCTGCTCCTCCGTGGCGCCCAGCTTGTCGAACAGGTCGAAGGTCTGGTTGATGACCCAGTCCGGGCGGGAACCGGGGCGGTCCACCTTGTTGATCACGACGATGGGCTTCAAGCCATGATGCAGCGCCTTGCGGGTGACGAAGCGGGTCTGGGGCATGGGGCCCTCCACCGCGTCCACCAGCAGCAGGCAGCCGTCGACCATGCCCAGGACGCGCTCCACCTCGCCGCCGAAGTCGGCGTGGCCGGGGGTGTCGACGATGTTGATGCGGGTGCCCTGGTAGTCGATGGCGGTGTTCTTGGCCAGGATGGTGATGCCGCGCTCCTTCTCCAGGTCGTTGGAGTCCATCATCCGTTCCGTGAGCAGCTGATGGGCGGCGAAGGTGCCGGATTGCTGCAGCAGCTTGTCGACCAGGGTGGTCTTGCCATGGTCGACGTGGGCGATGATGGCGATGTTGCGGAGCTTGCGGGACATGGGGCGGGCCTGAAAAAAAGTCTTTAATTCTAGCACGCCGGCCGCGTGCCTCCCCCGCTCGCGCCGGCCGGCCTCAGCCCACCCAGGCCCGCGCGTTGCGGAACAGCCGCAGCCACGGGCCGTCCTCGCGCCACGCGTCGGGCCGCCAGGAGTGCTGGATGGCGCGGAACACCCGTTCCGGGTGCGGCATCATGATGGTGAAGCGGCCGTCCGGGGTGGTAAGTCCGGTAATACCGCGCGGCGAGCCGTTCGGGTTGGCCGGATAACGCTCGGTGACGCGGCCGCGGTTGTCGACGTAGCGCAGGCAGGCGAGTTTGCGTTGAATGGCCCGCTTCTGCTGCGCCTGGCGGTCGAACACCGCCCGCCCCTCGCCGTGGGCGACGACGATCGGCATGCGCGAGCCGGCCATGCCGGCGAACAGGATGGAGGGGCTGTCGGGCACCTCGACCATGACGAAGCGGGCCTCGAACTGCTCCGACAGGTTGCGCTCGAAGCGCGGCCAGTCCGCCGCGCCAGGGATGATGGCCCGCAGCCGGCTCATCATCTGGCAGCCATTGCACACGCCCAGGGCGAAGCTGTCGTGCCGTTGGAAGAAGGCCTCGAACTGGTCGCGGGCGCGCGGGTTGTGCAGGATGGAGGCGGCCCAGCCGCCACCGGCACCGAGCACGTCGCCGTAGGAGAAGCCGCCGCAGGCTGCCAGGCCCTTGAAGTCGGCCAGGCTCGCCCGGCCGGCGAGGATGTCGCTCATGTGCACGTCCACCGCCGCGAAGCCGGCGCGGTCGCTGGCGGCCGCCATCTCCACCTCGCCGTTTACCCCCTGCTCGCGCACTATGGCCACCCGCGGCCGGGC
>JALOTG010000104.1 GCA_025458005.1 Thiobacillaceae bacterium | reverse complement strand
CCTGGACAACGACCCCAGTCATCCCGAGAACGGGGTGCTGGAACTCGTCATGGAGGGTGGCAAATGAGCGACCCACGCGACACCTGCGGCTGCTGCGCCGCGCCTGGCGGCGAGACGCCCGCCGACGTGCAGGACCGGCCCGGCCTCGCCGCGCCCGCCTACCGCGTCGGCGACTGGGCCGCCTTCCGCGCCGCCATGCGCGGCCGGCTGTCCGCCACCCCCGGACTGGAGGGGCTGACCAGCCGCGACGACGGCGACTTCAGCCTGGCCCTGCTCGATGCCTTCGCCTGCGTGGTGGACATCCTCACCTTCTACCAGGAACGCCAGGCCCGGGAGGGCTGGCTGACGAGCGCCACGGAGCGGCTGTCGGTCACCGAGCTCGCCCGCCTGGTGGGCTATCGTCCCCGCCCCGGCGCGGCGGCGGAGACCTGGCTGGCCGTCACCCTGGACAGCGCGCCCGGCGCCCCCGCCGAGGTGAAGCTGGACGCCGGCCTCAAGGTGCAGAGCACGCCGGGGCCCGGCGAGACGCCGCAGACCTTCGAGACCCTGGAGAGCATCACCTGCCGGCCGTCCTGGAATCGGCTGCCGGCAAGACAGTACGGGCCGGATTACCTGTCCGCCTCGCGCGACCGGCTCTGGCTCGAAGGCACCGACGCGCGCCTCGCCGCCGGCGACCGTCTGCTGCTGCTGGCCAACGGCGCGCCCTGGACGGTGGCCGTGGTGCGCGCGGCGGCAACCGATGCCCGGGCGAAGCGCACCGAGGTGGCCCTGGTCGCCGCCGTGGGCACGCCCCCGGCCACCCTCACCGCCGCCAGCTTCGCCGTATCGGTGTTCCGCCGCCGCGCCGCCCTGTTCGGCCACAACGCCCCGGATCCACGCCTGCTCACCGCCGACCAGAAGACGGCCCTGGGCGTTAGCGCAGCGACAGGAAATGACTGGCCGATGCAGAGCCACCAGAGCGGCACCACCCTGACCCTGGACGCCGTCTATCCGGCCGTGCAGAAGGACGCCTGGATCCTGGTCAACGGCGTCTGGAAGCGGGTGCAGACGGCCGCCGAGGCGGCGGTGGCGGACTACACCCTGACCGGCAGGGTCACCCGGCTCACCCTCGACAGCGGCGCCGGCATCGTCAGCTTCACCGCCGTGCGTGGGGCGGTGGTGCACTGCGAGGCCGATGCCCTGACACCCGCCGCCGCCCCGGGCGCGGCCACGCTGACCGGCCGGGAGGTGTGGATCGACGCCGATGCCCAGGACCTGCCCCTGCCGCGCGTCCTGATTGCCGAGGGCCTGGCCGAAGACGGCAGCCCGGCGGCGGAGGTGGTCACCGTCGAGGCGGTGGGCGGCGGCGGCCGCAAGCTGGTCCTCGCCCAGCCGGGGCTGAAGCTGGTCTACCGGGCCGAGGGCCTGGCCTTCCACGCCAACGTGGCGCGCGCCGGCCACGGCGAGACGGTCAGCGAGGTGCTGGGATCGGGCGACGCGCGCCGGCCGCATCAGCAGTTCGCCCTGCGCCAGGGGCCGCTGACCTTCCGGCTCGACCCCAGCCAGCCCGCCGGCGTGAAGGACACCCTGGAGGTGCGCGTGAACGGCTTGCTGTGGACCGGGCGCGACACCCTCCATCAGGCCGGCGAGGCGCGCGCCTACACCCTGGAGCTCGCCGAGTCGGGGGCGCGGCTGCGCTTCGGCGACGGCCGGGCGGGGGCCCGCCTGCCCACCGGCCAGGAGAACCTGACCGCTCGCTACCGCAAAGGCCTGGGTGCCGCCGGCAACCTCAAGGCCGGCCAGCTCAACCTGCCGCTGTCCCGTCCGCTGGGCCTCAAGGCGGCGGTCAACCCCCTGCCCGCCGAGGGCGGCGCCGATCCCGAGCCCCTGGAGGACGCGCGCCGCGGCGCGCCCCTCAGGGTGCTGACCCTGGACCGGGTAGTAACCCTGACCGACTACGCCGACTTCGCCCGCGCCTATGCCGGCGTGGGCAAGGCGCGCGCGGACTGGGTGTGGGACGGCGCCCGCCGGGTGATCGTGGTAACGGTGGCGGACAGCCAGGGCGACGCACCGCCGGTGGACGGCGCCCTGCTCGCCGGCCTGCTGGACGCCCTGCGCCGGTTTGGCGACGCCCACCTGCCGGTCGTCGCGCGGCCGTTCCGCGCGCGCGCCTTCCTCGTCGATGCCCGCCTGCGGACCGTCCCGGTCCACCTGGAGGCGGACGTACACACGCGGGCCGCGACGGCCCTCCGGGAGGCATTCGACTTCGCCGCGCGCGACTTCGCCCGGCCGGTGCACGGCGCCGAGGTGATCGCCGTGCTGCAGGGCGTGGACGGCGTGCTGGCGGTGGACCTCAACGGCCTTGTCCGCTTCCCGTTCTACTCTGCCGGCCACGCCGCGCGCCTGCCCTCGCGCGGCGCCGAGTGCAAGGACGGCCAGCTGCTCGGCGCGGAACTGCTGCTGCTGGACGCGTCCACCCCCAGCTTCGGGATACTGTCATGACCTACGACGCCGATTTTCTCTACCGCCTGCTGCCGGCCAGCCATCGCCTGCGCGACGAAACCGGGGACGGCAGCCTCAAAGGCCTGCTCGCCGTGCTGGGCGAGCAGCTGGAGGTGCTGGAGGAGGCCAACCGCCAGGCCTACGACGACCTGTTCATCGAAACCTGCGCCGACTGGGTGGCGCCCTACATCGGCGACCTGGTGGGCGCGCGACTGCCCCACGCCGTCACCGAGAAGACCGGCAGCGCCCGCGCCCTGGTGGCCAACACCATCACCTACCGCCGCCGCAAGGGCACCCTGGCCGCACTCGAGCAGCTGGCCCGGGACGCCACCGGCTGGCCGGCCCTGGCGGTGGAATACTTCCAGCGCTTGGCCTGGACCCAGTACCTCAACCATTTGCGGCCGGCCGTGTGCAGCGTCGACCTGCGCGACGCCGAGGCAGCCCTCTGGCGCGACACGCCGCTGGACCGCACGGCGCGCAGCCTGGAGGTGCGTCGCATCGAGCCGCGCCGGGGACGCCACAACATCGCCAACGTCGGCCTGCACCTGTGGCGGCTGAAGGCG
Source organism: Thiobacillaceae bacterium (assembly GCA_025458005.1). GTDB lineage: Bacteria > Pseudomonadota > Gammaproteobacteria > Burkholderiales > Thiobacillaceae > JALOTG01. Next base: position 11,617 of record JALOTG010000104.1, on the reverse strand, counting down.
CAGAGCCTCACCCGACTGGCGTTGCGGCCGATGCGCTTCGGGGCACTCGCCACGCGGCGCTACACCATCCATCCCTACCGGCTGCCGCTGCAGCTGTTCGCCCGGGCCGAGCCCGAGGCGGACATCGCCGGCCTGGCCGACTTCCGCCACCTGCCCCTGCCCCTCACCCGCCCCCTGCTGAGCGCGAAGTTCGCGCACTACTACGGCGAGGGTCGCAGCCTGGCCCTCTACCTCAACGGCGCGCTGGTGCCCGCCGAGCGCATCGTGGTCTGCGACCTGGCCGACCAGGGCAATACCTGGCGCCGCCCGCCCCCCGGCCGGATCGGCCTCGATCCGGTGCGCGGCCGCGTCTTCCTGGACATCACCGGCACCCACCAGACCGTCGAGTTCAGCGGTCACTACGGCCAGCCCGGCGACCTGGCCGGCGGCGAGTACCCGCGCGACCGGAGCTTCACCCCCGGCCTGGCGGTCGCCCGCGCCGTCCAGCCGGGCGACGACCTGCAGGCGGCCCTGGCCACCCGCACCGGCGTGGTCGAGTTCGACCGCACCGCCCGCTACCTGGCACCCCTGCAGCTGGAACCGCGCCCCGCCGGCCAGCTCGAGCTGCGCGCGCGCGACGGCAGTGTCGCCTTCCTGGACCTCGACGACGCCCTCACCCCGCGCGGCGGCCCCGCCGACACCCTGATCCTGAACGGCCTGGTCATGCGCGGCCGCATCGACCTGCGCGCCGCGCGCAACCAGCTGGGCAAGCTGGTGCTGCGTCACTGCACCCTACTGCCCGAAGGCGGCCCCAGCCTGGACGTGGGCATCCCCATGGAGGTCGAAATCGAGTCCTGCGTGCTGGGCCCGATCCGCTGCCACGAGGCGGCGCGCCTGACCCTGCGCGACAGCATCCTGGACGCCGGCGCCGCCGACCATACCGTCCTCGGCGGGCTGGAGCCCGACCGGCGCGCCGGCCTGGTCACCCTGGACGAGGTCACCGCCGTCGGCCAGGTGTTGGCGCGCCGCATCGACGCCTCCAACTGCCTGTTCATCGCCGCGCCGACTCCTGCCTGGGCAGCGCTCGACATCGAGCGCCAGCAGGAAGGCTGCGTGCGCTTTTCCTGGGTCCCCGAGGGCAGCCGCACGCCGCGCCGCCACCAGTGCGTGTCCGACGCTCCCGGTCCGGCCTTCGCGGCCACCCGTTACGGTCATCCGGCCTACCTGCAACTGGCCCGTACTGCCGACCCGCGCCTGGCGCGCGGCGCCGACGACGAATCCGAGATGGGCGTCTGGCACGACCTGTACGCCCCCCAACGCGAGGCCAACCTGCGCCTGCTGCTCGCCGAGTACCTGCGGGCCGGGCTGGAGGCAGGCATCTTCATGGAAACCTAGGAGAGAGCCATGAAAGGCGACTTTTCCCGCGACACCCACGACCCCCGCAAACACTATTCGGAAGTCCGCATGCAGCAGGGCCGCGTGCAGGTGGACGCCGACTGGAACGAGGCGCAGGCGATCCAGACATACCGCGACGAAACCACCACCCGCGACGTCGTGGGCGAGTCCGGCGCGCCCAAGGGCGACGATGGCTTCGAGCTGACGGTGAAGGGCGGCGCCCTGGAGGATCTGGTCATCGGCGCCGGCCGCTACTACGTGGACGGCCTCCTGGTCGAGAACGAGGCGGCGGTGAGCTACGGCCTGCAGCCAGACCTGCCCCACCCGCCCGACTGGCGGCCGGTGGTGGAAAAGACCGGCCTCGCCCTGGCCTACCTGGAGGTGTTCAAGCGCCACATCACCGCCCTCGACGACCCCGATATCCGTGAAACCGCCCTGGGCGGGCCGGACACCTGCACCCGTCTGCAGACCGTCTGGCAGGTCCGGCTGCTGCCCGTCGACCTCGATCCCTTCAAGGCCGACGAGAAGGCGCAGGCCGACGCCAAGGGCAAGCTGGAGGAACTGGACAAGAAATACCGGCAGGCCCGCGAAAAGGGCGACAAGGACCAGATGCGGGAGATCGCCGCCGCCCTCCGCGAGCACGCCCGGCGCGGGGGCGATTTCATCCAACGCCTGGATTGCGACAGCGGATTCCCGGAGTGGGACGCGCTGGTCAAGCGCGTGCCCGGCCGCCTGGCCGCTCGCCTGGACCCCGCCACGCCGCCCTCGACGCCCTGCGAGCTGCCCCCCGGCGCCGGCTACCGGGGCCTGGAGAACCAGCTCTACCGGGTCGAGGTGCACAAGTCGGGCACGCTGGGCAGCGCCACTTTCAAGTGGTCGCGCGACAACGGCTGGGTGGCGGCGCACATCCTGGCGGTGTCCGGCGACGAGATCACCCTGGACGGCCTGGGCCCGGACGAGGTGCTGGGGTTCGCCGAGCAGGACTGGGTGGAGCTGCTGGACGACGAGACCGAACTCAAGGCGCGCGCCGGCCTGTTCTTCCGGGTCGTCAAGGCGGACCGCGCGCGCAATGTCCTCAGCCTGGACGGCTTCGACGGCTCCGCCCTTGACCTGGCCGACTTCCGCAATCCCAAGGCGCGCCGCTGGCACCAGGGCGGTGCCCCGGTCGCCACCTCCGCCGGCTGGCTGGACCTGGAGGGCGGGCTGCAGGTGCGCTTCGGGGACGGGCAGTTCCGTTCCGGCGACTACTGGCTGATCCCCGCACGCGCCACCGGCAGCGCCGCCGGCGACATCGAATGGCCGGCGGGTGAGGCCCTGCCGCCGCGCGGCTTCCCCGAGCGCCACTACGCCCGGCTGGCCCTGCTCGCCTACGACGCGAAAACGAAGACCTATTCCAGGCTGGAAGACTGCCGTCGCCTCTTCCCGCCGCTGACCGAGCTGGACTGCTGCGACCAGTCCGCCCTGCGCGTGACCGCCATCAACTGGGCCAACGACGACCTGCTGCCCATTGGCCAGATCTCCGACCCGGGCCTGCGCATCACCCTGGACGCCCCGCCCGACCCGGACTGCCTGTCCGACGAGGTGGTCATCGTCACCCTGGAGATACCCCAGGGTCTGCTCTTCTACCAGAGCTTCGGCGTGCAGGGCGATGTGGGGGTGGACCCCGCCGACCCGCGGGTGATCGTCTGGCAGCCGGGCGGCTGGCACCTGATCCCGATCGATACCACCCACCGCGAGGCGGCCGGACCCGCAACAGCCACACGAGCCGGCGAGGCGAGTGCGGCGGCCGACCTGAACGTGACGCGGGACCTCGGCGTCAGCCGCGTCATCACCCATCTCGACAAACTGCGGGTCGAGAAGGCCGCCTCCAGCCGCTATATCGTCGGCAAGCAGCGGCAGGCCATGGTCGCTCCCCGGGTGCGGGTGCGCATACTGGGGCAGTGCGTCTGGGCCGAGGGTGGCAGGCGGCGCTGGCTGGACGGACAGAGCTTCGGCGTGCCCGGCCGGCGCGCCAACGGCGATCCGCGCACGGATCTCGCCTTCCCGTCCGGCAACGGCACGCGCGCCTCGGACTTCGAGAGCTGGTTCTATGTCGACGCCGAGCAGGAAAGCTTCCGCATCAGGGAGGTCAGCTTCCTCGATCCCAACAGGCAGACCCTGGCCCAGGCCTCGCCGCCGGTGGCCGGGTCGGTGGTCCTCGACAAGCCCGCACTGGCCAGCATTGCCCTGCGCTTCAACCGCCCGGTGGACGACAAAAACCTGGGGGACCGGAAAACGCCCGCCATCTGGGTGAGCTCCCAGGACAAGGCGCTGCCGGCCGACGTGACGGTGGACCCGGATGACCCCACCCTGGTGCACTGGATCGCTCGGGATTTCTCCCCCGACCTAAAGGTCTTCCAGCTGCACGCCCGCGCCGACGTCCCGGCCAGCGCCGCGCTGCCGGTGGTCAAGGCCCAGGACGGCGCGACCCTGGACGGCAACTACGACAACAAGGCGGGCGGGGATTTCGTTCTTGAATTCCGGCTGGGCTGACCCGTGCTCTAAAGTTTCCGGTTCAGACCTTGATGTAAACCCAACCGTCCCGCATGCGGTCGAGGATCTGGCCGATGGCGGTGTTCGCCACGCGGGCCTCGGGCACCAGCACCACGTTCACCCCATCGCTCCTGAAACGGGCCAGGGTCTGGCCGCAGGCGATGAAGTCCAGCCTGTCGGCATAGTGATCAGCCAGATGACCGATCCGCTCGCGATAGGGCGAGGTATCCTGGCGCAGCAGGTTGAGCCCTGAACTGTTGACCACCACCTCCACGCGGCCCTTGGCGCCGCGTTCGTCCAGCAGGCGCTGCGCCAGGTCGAGGACGCTGCCCAGCCGGGCCGACTCGCTGGAATCCAGGTGCAGCAACACCTTGTTCGGATCGACGCGACTGGCCAGGGCAACCGGCTGATATCCCTCCGGTAACCCCGCCAGGCGATCGAAGGTCGGCGCACCCGCCAGCCGGTCGTGGGCCAGCCAGCCGCCACCGAGGCCGAGGCCGAGCAGCAGCAGGGCGGCAATGGCCTGCCACGACCCGCGCCAGCCATAAGCGGGTCCCAGGCCGTGCCCTGGCCTGGGCAACTCGGCATATGCACCGCGAACCATTTCCTTCAGGGTGCGCGCCTCGCAGGTGTCGGCCTTGAAGGCGGCGTCCCGTTCCAGGCGCGCCAGGGCCCGTTCGCGTTCTTCGGCCGTCAGTTCGCCGTCGACCAGGGCGTTGACATACTCCGGGGAATATCCGTCCTTCATTTCACCCTCCTCAAGGCGGGCTGGCCACGCGCGGCCTCGTCCGCCATCAGTCGCGACCTGAGCGCCTGACGCGCGCGCGACAGTCTGCTCATCACCGTGCCCACCGGCACGTCCAGGATGCGCGCCACGTCGGCATAGCCGCACTCCTCGATGTCCACCAGGGTGACGACCTGGCGCTGGGCCAGGGGCAGGGACTGGATGGCATTGCGCACCCGGGCCGTGGTCTGGCGGGTCGCATAGAGCCCCTCCGGGCCAGGCGACGGGTCGAACACCACCTCGTCCAGATCGTCCACGTCGCTGAAGTCCCGCCGTCCGCGCAGGAAGTCCCGCCAGCAGTTGTTCAGGATGGAGAACATCCAGCCCTCCAGGGCCTGCTCGTCGCGCAGCTGGGCGCCGCGTGCGAGGGCCTTGGCCAGGGTCTCCTGGGTCAGGTCGTCGGCCAAGTGGGGATCATGGCACCAGGCGATGGCCAGTCGGTACAGACGCGGACGCATGGCCTCCAGCCGGCGCCGGGCACTGAAATCGAACCACCGAAACGGGTTTTGCACCATTCCTTCTCCTCGGGATTCGCCATAGGACGGGATAGCGCGTGGAAATATTCCATCCATGGTTGGCTGGGGCGGTTTTCGAGATCATCCCGAACCGCCGCCACGACGCCTCGCCACGCACGAAATCCTGCCCTCGATGCGGATCGATGCTATAAAAGCGGGGTACCCATACCACCCAGCGACCGCCGCCTCGTTCGCGCCACCGTGTCCCGCGAATCAGCGTAGCCGATAATCCATGCATCCGCCCCCCCAGCACCGTGCCATGAAAGTCCTGTTCGCCACGCCTGAGGCGCGGCCGCTCATCAAGACGGGCGGACTGGCCGACGTGTCGGGTGCCCTGCCCGCCGCCCTGCGGGGCATCGGCGTCGACTGCCGGCTGCTGCTGCCCGGCTATCACTCGGTGCTGTCCGGGGCACGCGAGCAGCGCGAAGTGCTGCGCCTCGCCAATTTGCCCGGCTATGGCGAGGTCCGCCTGCTGGAGGCAAGGCTGACGTCGGACGAGGACGTGCCGGTCTACATCGTCGACTATCCCTACCACTACCAGCGCGACGGGGGGCCCTACCAGGACGCCAGCGGCCGGGACTATCCAGACAATGCCTGGCGCTTCGGGCTGCTGTCGCGCATCGCCGCGTTGCTCGCCAGCCCCCTCTCGCCTCTGGATTGGCGCCCGCGCATTCTGCACTGCAACGACTGGCAGACCGGTCTTGCCCCGGCCTACCTCAAATTCATGGGTGGCGGCGCGGCCAGCGTGATGACCATCCACAACCTGGCCTACCAGGGCGTCTTCGCCCCCGACCTGGTCGCCCCCCTGGGACTGCCCCGTGAAGGTTTCCGCATCGAGGGCTTCGAGTATCACGGCAAACTCTCCTTCCTCAAGGCCGGTCTCTATTACGCCGACTGGCTCACCGCCGTGAGCCCCACCTATGCCGAGGAGATCCAGCGGGAGCCCTTGGGCATGGGCCTGCAGGGCCTGCTGGCGCATCGCCGCGAGAGCCTGACCGGCATCCTCAACGGCATCGACATGGCCGAGTGGAATCCCTCCAGCGACCTGCACCTGTCCTGCGACTACTCCGCCCGCGCCCCGGCCGGCAAGAAACGCTGCAAGCAGGTATTGCAGGGGGATCTCAACCTCGAGGTGAACGAGGAGGCGCCCCTGTTCGGCCTGATCTCCCGCTTCACTCCCCAGAAGGGCCTCGACTGGGTCCTGCAGGTGGGCGACCGGCTGATCGCCTGGGGCGCCCAGCTGATCCTGCTCGGCAAGGGCGACGCGGAACTGGAGCATGCCGCGCGGCTGCTGGCGGCGCGCCATCCCGGCCGGGCGGCAGCCATCATCGGCTACGACGAGGGCCTGTCGCACCGCGTCGAGGCCGGCGCGGACATCTTCCTGATGCCCTCGCGCTTCGAGCCCTGCGGCCTGAACCAGATGTACAGCCAGCGCTACGGCACCGTGCCCATCGTCGGCGCCACCGGCGGCCTGAAGGACACGGTGGAGGACGGCGTCACCGGCTTCGTCATGAGCGAGCCCTCCGCCCCGGGCCTCTGGCTGGCCATCGAACGCGCGCTGGCCGCCTACGCCGACAAGCCGGCCTGGCGGCACATGATGCAGGCCGGCATGCAGCAGGACTTCAGCTGGGAACGCAGCGCGCGGCAATACGCGGCCCTGTACGAGAAGCTGGCGGCAGGGTGAATCGGGTCCCCGCACAGACGACAAGGGCGGTCGGGGCCGGTGGAGACGATGTCGATGGGCACCGCGCAGAGTTCCTGCATGCGCATGAGGTAGGCACGGGCGTTATCCGGCAGGTCGTCGAAATGCTTGACGCCCACCGTGCTCTGCTTCCAGCCCGGCATGTCCTCGTAGACCGGCTCGCAGTCGGCCAGTGTCTCCGCGCCCACCGGCAGGATGTCGCACAGCTCGCCGTCAATGCGGTAGCCGGTGCAGATGCGCAGCTGCTCCATGCCGTCCATGACGTCCAGCTTGGTGACGCACAGGCCGGACACGCCGTTGATCTGGATGGCGCGCTTCAGGGCCGCCGCGTCGAACCAGCCGCAGCGACGCGGGCGGCCGGTGGTGGCGCCGAACTCGTGGCCCTTCTCCGCCAGCCAGCGGCCTACGTCGTCGAACAGCTCGGTGGGGAACGGGCCGGAGCCGACGCGGGTGGTGTAGGCCTTGGTGATGCCCAGGATGTAGTGCATGCCACCCGGCCCCATGCCGCTGCCGGTGGACGCGCCGCCGGCGGTGCAGTTGGACGAGGTGACGAAGGGATAGGTGCCGTGGTCGATGTCCAGCAGGGTGCCCTGGGCGCCTTCGAACAGCAGGTTCTCGCCGCGCCGGTTGGCTTCGTAGAGCTGGCGGGGCACGTCGCCGATCATCGGCTTGATCTTTTCGGCCAGGGCCATGGTCTGGTCCAGGGTCTTGTGGAAGTCCACCGTCTCCCACTGGAAGTAGTGCTTGAGGACGTAGTTGTGATAGTCCAGTACCTCGCCCAGCTTGGCGGCGAAGCGCTCGCGATGGAACAGGTCCTGCATGCGGATGGCGCGGCGCGCCACCTTGTCCTCGTAGGCGGGACCGATGCCGCGTCCCGTGGTGCCGATCTTGCCGGCGCCCTTGGCCGCCTCGCGGGCGTGGTCCAGGGCCACGTGGTGCGGCAGGATGAGCGGGCAGGCCTCCGAGATGGTCAGCCGGCTGGCGACATCGACGCCGCCCTTCTCCAGCATCTCCACCTCCTCGATGAGCGCCTCGGGCGAGCAGACCACGCCGTTGCCGATGTAGCAGCGCACATTCTCGCGCAGGATGCCGGACGGAATCAGGTGCAGGACGGTCTTCTTGCCGCCGATCACCAGGGTGTGGCCGGCGTTGTGGCCCCCCTGGAAGCGCACCACGCCCTGGGCGCGGTCGGTGAGCCAATCGACGATCTTGCCCTTGCCTTCGTCGCCCCACTGGGAGCCGATGACCACTACATTCTTCATTTGCTGCGTCCCTTGATCAAGCTGTAGAAAAATCGGTCGCCCGGCCTCAACCCAGCGGGCTGACGCGCCATTCGCCCCGCTCCCGGGCCAGGACGCGATCGCAGTCGCTCTCGTCTCGATGCGCCTCCTGGCCAGGCAGCTCCACCACCACCCGCTCCCCCGCCGCGCGCAGCTCGGCGATGCGCTGAACAAGATCGGCGTCCTGCCCCCAAGGGGCAAGGATGCCGCCGCGCGGGGCAACCGCGGGTAGGCTGTTGCTCACCCGGCGCAGGTCGAGACTGAAGCCGGTCGCCGGCCGGACGCGGCCGAAGATCGCGCCGGCGTTATCGTAGCGGCCGCCCAGGGCGATGGCCTGGGCCTGGCCACCGGCATAGGCGGCGAACACCACGCCGGTGTGATAGCCATAGCCGCGCAGGTCGGCCAGGTCGACGCTCAGCACGTTGCCGGCATCCGAACGCAGGAGCACGCCAAGCTCGTCCAGGGCGCGACTGACGCCCGGCAGGGCGGGCAGGTCGCAGCGCGCCTGGGCCAGCATGTCCGCGCCACCGTAGAGCTCCGGCAGCAGTCGGAAGGCGTCCGACCAGACCTCCGGCAGACCGGCGGCGAGGGCCTCCAGGCTCGGTCGGTCCTTGGCCTGTAGGGCGGCGGACAGTTCCTGACGGACATCGTCGGTCAGACCGGCGGCCTGGCTCAGGGCCTGGAACAGGCCAACGTGACCGAGGCTGACGCGGAAATCGGCCAAGCCGGTCGCGCGCAGGGCGGCCAGCAGCAGGCCAAGGATCTCCAGATCGGCCTCGACGCCGGCGTGTCCGAACAGCTCGGCGCCGACCTGCAGCAGCTCGCGCGAATGGGTGAGGGCGGCCGGGCGGGCGTGCAGGACGGGACCGGCGTAGCAGAGGCGGGCGACGCCCTGGCGGTTGAGCAGGTGGGCATCGATGCGCGCCGCCTGGGGCGTGATGTCGGCGCGCACGCCGAGCATGCGGCCGGACAGGCCATCGACCACCTTGAAGGTCTTCAGGTCGAGGTCGCGTGCCGCGCCGGTCAGCAGGGAATCCAGGTACTCGATCAGCGGCGGGCAGACCGGCTCGTAGCCCCAGGCATCGAAAAGTTCCAACAGGCGGCGACGCAGGCCCTCCACCTGGCGGGCGTAGGGCGGCAGGATGTCTTCGACGTATTCGGGCAGCAGCCAGGCGTGGTTCATTGGGTCAGGAGCAGGATGATCAAGCCGGCCAGCATGGAGGCAAGGCCCATGAAGCGCAGCTGGCCGTCGGTGAACTGGATCATGCGGGAGAAGGCCTCCCGCCACGCGGCGGGGGCCAGGAAGGGAAGCACGCCCTCCATCACCAGCATCAGGGCGAGCGCCGGCAGGAAGATCTCGCCCAGGCTCAATGGTCATTCCCGCTTCAGACAGCGCCGTCTACTTGCCGCCACCTCGCGAGGACTTCATGTAGCGGAAGAACTCCGAGTTGGGCTGCAGCACCATCACGTCCTTCTTGTCGCGGAAGCTGCCCTTGTAGGCCTCCATGCTGCGGTAGAAGGCGTAGAACTCCGGATTGCGCCCGTAGGCCTCGCCGTAGATGGCGGCCGCGCGGGCGTCGCCCTCGCCCTTGGTTTTCTGCGCCTGGCTGTAGGCCTCGGCGATGATCACCTCGCGCTGCTTGTCCGCGTCGGCGCGGATCTTCTCCGCCTCGGCGGCGCCCGTGGAGCGCAGTTCGTTGGCCACCCGCTTGCGCTCCGCCTCCATGCGCCGATAGACGGACTCGCTCACCTCGGTGGGCAGGTCGACCCGCTTGATGCGCACGTCCATCACCTGCACGCCGAAGCGGCGCGCGTCCTGATCGGCCTTGGCGCGCAGCACGTCCATGATGCTGTCGCGCGCGCCGGAGACGACGTCGTGCACGGTGCGCTTGCCGAACTCGGCACGCATGCCGTCGTTGACGGTCTGGGCCAGGCGGATCTCGGCGCGAGGCTCGTCGCCGTTGAAGCTGACGTAGAACTTCTCCACGTCGATGATGCGCCACTTGACGAAGTAGTCCACCAGGACGTTCTTCTTCTCGGAGGTGATGAAGCGCTCCGGCTCGGCCGTGTCCAGGGTCAGGATGCGGCTCTCGAAGAAGCGTACGTTCTGGATCAGAGGAATCTTCAGATACAGGCCGGGCTGCTTCTTGATGGCGACGATCTCGCCGAGCTGGAAGACGATGGCGTTCTGGCGCTGATCCACCGTGTACAGGGACAGGGCGATCAGGATCAGGCCGACGATGACGATCGTCAGGATGTTGCCCATGTGCTTCATGGCCGCTCCTCCCGTTCACGGCTGCGGAAGGCGTCCCGGGAACGGAACAGGGTATCGCTCTTGGCGGCGGGGGGCGTGCTCTCGGACGGCAGCGTCGGCGCCTCGCTGGCCACGGCCGCGCCCGCCGCCTGCATGAGCTTGTCCAGGGGCAGCATGAGCAGGTTGCCGCCGCCCTTGTCGTCCACCAGCACCTTGGTGGTGTTGGACAGGACCTGCTGCATGGCATCCTGGTAGAGGCGCTCTCGGGTCACCTGGGGCGCCTTGCTGTATTCGGTCAGCACCTGCTTGAAGCGGGAGGATTCACCCTCGGCGTTGGCCACCACCCGTTGCTTGTAGCCCTCCGCTTCCTCCAGAAGCCGGGAGGCGACGCCGCGCGCCCGGGGGATGACGTCGTTGGCGTAGGCCTGGCCCTCGTTCTTCAGCCGCTCGCGGTCCTGGCCGGCCTTCACGGCGTCGTCGAAGGCCGCCTGCACCTGTTCGGGCGGCTGGGCGTTCTGCATGTTGACCTTGCTGATGTTGATGCCGGTGCGGTAGCGGTCGAGGATGTCCTGCATCAGCTTGGTGGCGCGCACCGCCAGCTCGGCGCGGCCCTCGTAGAGCACGAAGTCCATCTTGCTCTTGCCGACAATCTCACGAATCGCGGTCTCGGCGGCCTGTTTCACCGCGTCGTCGGGATGCCGGTTCATGAACAGGTAGTCCTCGGGATCCTTGAGGATGTATTGCACGGAGAACTGCAGATCGATGATGTTCTCGTCGTCGGTCAGCATGAGCGCCTCGGAGAGCACCTTGGACTTGACGTTGTTGCGGTATCCCACCTCCACCGTGCGCACCTGCTCGACGTTGACCACTTCCACCGATTCGACCGGATAGGGGAGGTGCCAGCGGGGGCCCGGCTGCGTGGTCTCGGCGTACTTGCCGAAACGCAGGACCACGCCCCGCTCGCCGGCGTCGACGATGTAGAAGCCGCTGGCCAGCCAGATGGCGACCAGGATGCCGACGATCAGACCGGCGCCGCCCGGCAGACTGAAGCTGGGCATCCTGCCGCCGGCACCGGCACCCCCCCCGCCGCTGTCGCCGCCGCCCTTCCGCCCGAACATGCCGTTCAGGCGCTGGTTGAACCGCCGCCAGAGCTCGTCGAGGTCGGGGGGCCCACCG
>JALOTG010000103.1 GCA_025458005.1 Thiobacillaceae bacterium | reverse complement strand
ACCGAAAACTTCGACGGCACATCGTTAAACACAGTCTTCATTCCCGGCCAGACCATCACGGGCAGCGATTTTTATGTGGTGCAGGGGCTCGCGTATGACTTTGCAAAGGGTGTTTCCTCCGATCGCTATGTCAACCTGCAAATCAACTCCCTCTACCCCGGAAGCGCGACGATTAAAAGTACCACGCTGTTCAACCTGGTAGCCGGCACGCAATACAAGCTCAGTTTCGATTTCTCACCCACCAGCGGGGCGCCCGGCAACGGTCCTTTCAACTGGAATCTGACCGCCTCGATCGGCGGCTTCACGACGACCGTGAACGGAAGTTCGGGTTTCGGCTATCCACTCGACTGGCAGCCTGTCCAATTATTCTTTACGCCCGCGAATGACGTGAACCTGGTCCCGATCATCTTTGCCATGGCCAGTGACCTTACGGACTACGTCAACGCGCCCATCGACAATGTCAGCTTCAGCGCCGCCCCGGTGCCCGAACCCGAGACCTGGGCCATGCTGCTCGCCGGACTGGGGCTGGTGGGGTTCGCCGCGCGGCGTGGGCGGGGCTGAGGACGTCGTCCGCCTGGGGAGGGTGATTCACCGACTAGAACCCTCCCCTGGACGGGTTGGGTGGCACTTCGGGCGGTTCTGGCTCCGGCTTCGAGGCCCGTCCCTTGGCCAGGGAGCAGCACGCCATCGGCCTGCCCAAGGCTCCAGATCGCGCATGACGACGCGACTCTGGGCGTGAACTGCCGCTCCCTTGCCTGCCCCCGCATGGCCACGCCATCGGGCTCGATCGTGTCGAACAGCGCGCCGGGCGGATGAGCCGAAGCCCGCTCAGGTTGGGCTGAGGCACGAAACCCAGCATGAAGGTGCCGAGGACGGTTTACCTGGAATGTCAGCTCTCCCGAGGGAATGGTTGGCCGCAATGGCCGACGACTCGACTTTCATGCTGGATGCAACGGAGAGTCCGGTTTGCGCGGACAGTTGCCTGACGAGGCCAGGACGTGCGGCCTCGACCCGGTCAAGACACCCTTCTCGGCTTCATTCGACATCGCGGCCGAAGGCGATCGCGGCCTCTGACCCTCAGTACTCCCCCACCTCGATGGGCGACTCCTCGACGATGCGCCGCAGGCGCTCGGCGTAGCGCTCCAGGATGGCCAGGCGCTCGGCCTCCTCCAGGCGCACCGGCCCGTAGACGATGTGCGGGGCCAGCACCTCGAAGCCGACGAACTGCAGCATGCCGCGGTGGATCGGGCGCAGGATGCCGTCGATGTCGCCGTTGAAGCCGCCCTTGACGTAGGCCGCCGCCGGGCCGCCGGTGGTGAGCGAGAGCAGGGCCCGCTTGCCGCGCAGCCGGCCGGTCTCGTAGATGTGCCCATAACCGTAGATCCGCCCCATGGCGAACACCCGGTCCACCCAGCCCTTGAGGATGGCGGGCGGGCCGAACCACCAGAGGGGGAACTGCCAGATCATCAGGTCGCACCACTCCAGCTTGGCCATCTCCTCGGCGACGTCGGGCGCGAAGCCGCCCACCTCGGAGGCGTGGGTCTCCTCGATCTGCGGCTTGAAGTAGTCCGGGTCCTTGACGGTGAGGAAACTGCGCCGGCTGGACAGGGGGTCGAAGCCCATGGCGTAGAGGTCGGAGGCGCGCACCTCGTGGCCGGCTGCCCGCAGAACCTCCACGGCGGTGCGGAACAGGCCGCCGTTGAAGCTCTTCGGCTCGGGATGGGCATAGACGATGAAGACGTTCATGGCGGCGGTGCGTGGTAGCGCATGCGATGGGGCATTAGACCTCATCCTGGTACGCGACGGAATGACCTTGCCTTGCATCGCCCACGTCCTCAGCTGGCCACAACGCTGATGGGCCCCAGGCAATCGGCGTGTTGGGCGAAAAAAAGCGCCGGTGGGTTGCCCCAACCGGCGCCGTGTTTCCTGTCCGGCATCCTGGCGCCGGATCCGGCCTCAGTTGACCTTCAACTGGCCGCCCTTGCCCAGCCCACCCTTGACATCCTGCGCCTTGTAGTTGCGCAGGGCGATGACCATCTTGTTGTAAGCGTCGGTAAACGCGGCGACAGTCGCCTTGCCTTCCGGCGTCTGGGAGAAGCCGCCCAGGCTACCGGCCGCGCCGCCGCCGAAGGCACCCAGAGCGGCACCGTAGTTGGTGGCGGTGGCGTTGCCTTCGGAAATCGCCAGTTGCACGCCGGAGCGGATATCAAACAAGGTCATGGTCACCACCGAGACCTTGCTATCCATGCCCGCGGCAATGGCACCGAAAGCGCTACCGAGCAGTCCGCCCAGGGCGCCGGCCACTTTGCCGGTGGACGAGCTGTCGATGACGATCGACGGTTCCATGTAGTAGTCGGCGGCGACACGCTGCCCCTTCTGCTGCTTGGAGCCGGCGCGGAATTCGCCTGAGTTGCGCTGCTTGTCGGTAATGGCCGAGATCTTGCTTTCGGTGCGGTTGTTGCCAATCGAGGTGATCACGAAGCAGTTGGACTGCTGCACGGCCAGGCGGATCAGGGGTTCTATGGTGGTGACCTTGGTGGCGGCGCCGAAGCTGGCGTACCACTCCTTGCCGCGACCGTCATCCACGGCGAGCGTCCCGAGCGGCTCGTCGCAGCGTTCCAGCGAGCTGTTGGCACCGGCACTGGTCGCGCCTCCAGCGGCACCGCTCACGGCGGTCGCATCCTCGGACCCGGTCGACAACCAACTCGCGCCGCCTGGCGTGGCCCAGCCGCCGAGCAGGAAAGACGCGGCCAGCATACCCGCCAGCGAGGAAACCTGTTTCTTGATCATCATCGAGCAACTCCCCTTGAAAAAGTAGAACAAATCAACATCAATAACCGTAGTGCCAGCCGTGACCGCGCCAGTACCAGTTGTAGCGGTAGCCGTTCCACCAGTAACCGTGCCAATAGGCCCGCTGTGCATTCACCCAGCGTTGATAGGTCACCTCGTCCTTCTTGGCCTTGGTCGCCTCTGCCAGTAAGGTCTTGGCCTCCTTGTCGCCCCGACCGGCAGCGATCGACAGCCATTTTTCGGCCTCCGCCGGATCGGAGCCCATTTCTTCGAGTCCCATCAGGTAGAGCCGGCCTACCGCCGTCTGCGCCTTGAGATAGCCGCGCTCGGCGGCGTCGCGCATCCACTGCAGTGCCTGGTAGCTGTCCTGGCGCACCCCATCGCCCCGGAAATAGCGCAGGCCAAGATCATAAGCCGCGCGCGGATCCTTTTTGGCCAGATCGGTCAAATCGGCCAACCGACGCTCGGCTTCCGGATCGACCTCCCCCCCCGGCTTGAAGGTGGCTGAATTGCGTGGCCGGTCGGAACAGCCGCTGTCGTCGCAAATGCGTATGGTCGCCGGCGGATCAGCGAATACCGTGGACGAGACGAGCACCAGGGCGACGGCGAGAGTCTTCATGCGGCACCGAAAGATAGGGTTCAAGGGGCGTGCCCATCGGAAACCCGGCTGGGCGGATCGGCGCCGGAGGCCACGGGAACTTTTGAAAATTATCGCGAAATCAATCACCTGATGCAACAGCCATGGATCACGATGTCACGCTGGTGTCACCTCCCGCGCTCCGACGTTCCATGCCCGCGCGCCATGGGATGGCCCTCCTCAGTCGGCCCAGCCCCGTGTATCGCAAGCCGGATCATGCGCGGTCCTGGCGCGCTTGCGACGCCGCGCCTGATGGGAGACCTTCCCGCGGCGCGGCGGAATGACCTTGCTCAAGCTGGGCCCGGAGTTCCGCCCTGAGTTCCGCCTCCCGTTCCCGGTAGATGGGC
Source organism: Thiobacillaceae bacterium (assembly GCA_025458005.1). Taxonomy (GTDB): domain Bacteria; phylum Pseudomonadota; class Gammaproteobacteria; order Burkholderiales; family Thiobacillaceae; genus JALOTG01. Next base: position 6,291 of record JALOTG010000103.1, on the reverse strand, counting down.
GAGAAGTGGAACGGCACCACGTTCCGCGCCCCCGCCGCGCGCGCCAGCCGGCCGGCCTGGCCGGCGGTGAGGTGCTTCTTCTCGGCGGCCCGGGCGGCCAGTTCGTCGAGGAAGACGCATTCGATGTACAGCCAGTCGGCGTCGCGGGCCAGGTCGACGATGCGGGCGGCGTTGGCCTCGCTGTGGACCGCGTCGGTGACGTAGGCCAGGCGGATGCCGGGCGTGAGCCGCAGGCAGGGCGCCAGCTCGGCCAGGCTGCGCGGGCCGGCCGGGGTGTCGATGCGGCTGTCGGCCGGCCGTCCGGCCAGGGCCGCCATCTTCAGCGCCTTCAGCCAGGGCCCCACCGCGAGGCCTAGGTCGGCCAGGCGGTTTTTCCAGATGTTGACGTGTTGGTGCTCCTCCAGGGCAAAGGCCAGGCAGGGCGTGCCGTGGTCGAGGAAGGCGGCGCGCACGCGGAAGCCGAGCTCCTGCCGCAGCACGCCGTCGTTCAGCCGCAGGGTCGTCTCCGCCTCGCGGCGGAAGGCCCGCTGTACCCGGAACACCGCTTGGCGGGCGGTCCAATCCGGGTGCAGTTCGGTGACCGTGAGGCAGAAGTCGTTCTCGTAGCGATGCACCAGGTTCCAGGTGTAGGCGGAGAGCTTGGCCTCGACCTGGTCCAGGAAGCCGGGTGGCCCGTACAGCCGCACGCCCCGGTCGCGCCCCAGGCAGATGCGCAGGAACCAGTCGAAGCCCATGAAGTGGTCCATGTGGCAGTGCGAGACAAAGATGTCGGTGACGCGCAGGAGCTTGCGCGGCGGCAGGGCGCGCAGGTCGCCCAGGTCGAAGAGCAGTGCGCGCCCCTCGAACATCAGGTCCACGTACAGGGCCGGGTCGCCGAACGGCTCGTTGACCAGTTCGGGCAGGAAGGACGGGCGCATCAGCCCTCCAGCGTGGCGCGCGCCCAGGCCAGCACCGGCTGCAGGCGCTCAGGCAGCAGACGGGCAGCCTCGGCGAAGTCCGCCCAGCGCCATTCGTCGTGCTCCGGCCGGCCCAGTTCGGGGGAGATGGGCAGGTGCACGCGCGCCGCATTGGTCTCGGCCAGGTAGTAGCGGGCCAGCTTGCGCCGCGAGCCGTAGGGACCGACCTCGCGGTACGCCTCGCCCCAGCGGAAGTCGAGGCCGGTGAGGGTGGTCTCCTCCTCGGTCTCGCGCAGGGCGGCGGCGAGCGGCGTTTCGCCCGGCTCGACCTGGCCCTTGGGGAAGTCCCAGTTGCGGTAGCTGCGCAGCACCAGCAGCCGCCAGGCGCCGCCCTCGCGGCGCGCCACCACCACGCCGGCGGACATCACCCCGGGCTGTTCGCTGCTTCGGTCGTCGGCCATGGCGGTTATCATACGGCCCGCACCCCTGGCACGACACCATGAGCGAAGAGAAGTCCCGATACTGGAACGAGAAGTACCTGGCCGGCGCCACCGACTGGGACCGGGGCGCGCCCAGCCCGGCCCTGCGCGAGTGGCTGGAGGGCGGCGAGCTGGCGCCCGGACGGGTGCTGATCCCCGGCTGCGGTCGTGGCCACGAGGCGGTGGAGCTGGCCCGGCGCGGCTTCGCGGTCACCGCCCTGGACATCGCCGCGGCGCCCCTGGCGCGGCTCAAGGCCGAGCTGGACGCGGCCGGCGTGTCCGCCGAGCTGATCCAGGCCGACGTCCTGCACTGGCGGCCCGCCGTGCCCTACGACGCCGTCTACGAGCAGACCTGCCTGTGCGCCCTGCCGCCGCAGGAATGGCCCGTCTACGCGGAGCAGCTGCGCCGCTGGCTCAGGCCCGGCGGCCGTCTGTTCGCCCTCTTCATGCAGACTGGCCGGGCGGGCGGTCCGCCCTTCCATTGCGCCCTGGGCGACATGCGCGCCCTGTTCCCGGCCGAGCGCTGGGCCTGGGGTGCTGACACGCACGCCGAGGTGCCCCACCCCAACGGCCTGTTCGAGTATGCTGCCGTGCTGACGCGTCTCGACGCGGAGCGGGCGTGAACCAGATGATGGATTGGGGGGGATTTCATGGAACTCGACGCGACCACCAAGGCCAGCAAGATCCTGATCGTTGACGACCAGGACAGCATCCGCGAGATCACCCGCGCGCTGCTGAAGGAGATGGGCTTCTTCCGCATCGCCCTGGCCGAGGACGGCGCCGAGGCGCTGGCCAAGCTGCAGCGCATGCCCTTCGACCTGGTGATCTGCGACATGAACATGCCCAGGATGTCGGGCCTGGAGGTGCTGCGGGCGGCGCGCGCCATCCCGCACCTGCGCCGGGTGAAGTTCCTCATGCTCACCGCCAACTCCGACCCGGACAGCGTCAAGGGGGCGGTCCAGGCCGGCATCAGCGGCTACGTCCTGAAACCCTTCCAGCCCGCCACCCTGGCGGACAAGATCCTGCAGGTACTGACCAGGCGGGATTGAACCCGTGCCGCGCGTCGGCGCATCACTTGTCCCCGCTGTCCCGGCCCGTCTTCAGGATCTGAGTGATCAGGTTGGGCACCAGGCGCTCCGAGTAGCCCGCCACGAAGCTCCACACCAGCAGCTTGGCCACGTCCTTGTAGGACTCGGGCTTCATGCGCGTGGCGAATTCCGCCATGTTCACGTAGGCGCCGCCGTTGTCCAGCGTGTTGCGGACGAAGCGCGGGAACAGGTCGCCGCTGATCATCTGGCCGGCGAACATCATGTACAGGACGAAGGCGAACACCACCGCCACCAGGCACTTCCAGGCCAGGTAGCCGATCGCCCAGCGGCCGCCCATGCCGGTCGGGGACTCGTGGCGGAAGGGCTGGTTGACCAGGGCGCCGACCACGGCGGCGACGATGATGAACCAGGCGATGGGATAGCGCTCGGCGCCGCCCGCCGGTCCGATGCCATGCCAGAACCAGAGGCCCAGCAGCAGCACCACGCCGATGACGGCGGCGGCGAGCAGGCGGTAGCGGGTCAGGAAAGGGGCCGACGGCATGGTGGCAGGGCGGCCGGCTCGGCGCGAGAGGCGCCAAGCCGCGCCGGGGCGGGCCCGGTCAGAGCTCCGCCATGTCCAGGTCCATCTGGATGGCCTTCAGGCCCTCCTTGGCGCAGGCCTCGTCCTGGGCGCCGGTGGGGGCGCCGGACACGCCCACCCCGCCGACGATGTTGCCCACCGCCTCGATGGGCAGGCCGCCGGCGGAGAACACCAGGCCGTCCAGCTTGCCCACCGAGAAGGGCTTGGTGAAGCGGTCCTCCATGGTCGACAGGGCGGCGTTGAAGTTCACCGCCGTGTAGGCCTTCTGCCGACTGACCTCGATGGTGACGTGGGGGGCCAGGGTGTCGCGCATGAACACCATCGGGTCGCCGCTGCGGTCGACCACGGTGACGCCGATCTGGATGCCCTGCTTGCGGCAGGCGTCGATGGTGGCCTTGGCCAGCTTATGGGAGGCCTCCACAGTGAGGCGGGGGATCTTGACGACGGTCGGGGCGTCGGCCGCCAGAACCGGCGCGGCGAAGGCGGCGAGGACGGTGGCGATGAGGGTCTTGCGCAAAATCATGGTCTTTCTCCTGGGTTCGGGTGGGGGTTCACTGGGACGCCGTCGCGGCGCGCCCCTCCCTTAGTCGCGCAGTCCCGTGCCTTTGGTTCCCGGCCCGCTGTCCCCCCTGATGCTAGCCAACCCGCCCGCGCCCGGCCAGACGGGGCTCGCGCCGGATCAGCCGTCGCCCTGGGCCGCGCGCAGCACCTTGATCTGGAACAGGGTGTTGCGCTCGTCCTCCTCCAGGGCGGCGCGGATGTGGTGCACCGTGGCGTGGTAGCGGGGGATGATGTTGTACTTCAGGGCATTGACCCGCTTCTGGGTCTTGCGGCTGGCGGCCAGCAGGCGCCACAGGGCATTCTCCGCCTCGCCCAGGCGGGCGAGCGTCACCGCCAGATGCCGCAGGCGCAGGCGGGTCTCGTCGAAGCTGGAGTCGGTCCACATCAGGCCCACCGGCTGCAGCGGCAGCGCCTCGGCGGACACGCTGGGATACTCGACGCCGACGCTGGAGCGGGCCACCACCCGGAGGGCCACCGCGGAACGCAGCCCGACCGCCGCCTGGCGGATCATCTGCCCGCCCATGCGCATCTGCACGATGCCCAGCCAGCGATAGGCCTCGCGCAGCTCCTCGGCCGCCTCGGCGCGCAGCTGGCGATACTGGGCCAGGCGCTCGTAGACCAGCCGGGTGAGCAGGTCGCGCTTCTTCTCCAGCATCGACTGGCCCTGCTCGAGGAACTTGGCCTGGCGGCTGACCTGCAGCAGCGCGCTCTTGGTGGGCGGGACGGAGAGGCGCTTTTTCATCGCTTCACGCCACCTCCGGCGTGGCCTGCCACTTGTGGTGCTTCTCCAGCTCGGCCTCGGTGACCCGGATCAGCACCTCGGGCGGCAGCATGGAGAGCAGGTCCCAGGCCAGGTTGAGGGTGTCGTAGACGCTGCGGTCCTCGTCCTCGCCCTGGCCGATGAAGCGGCGCTCGAAGGCGTTGGCGAATTCCAGGTAGCGGCGGTCGCCCTCGGACAGCTCCTCGGCGCCGATGATGGCGGCCAGCCCGCGCACCTCCAGGGCCTTGGCATAGCTGGCGAACAGCTGGCTGGCCACGTGCGGATGGTCGTCGCGGGTGTAGCCCTTGCCGATGCCGTCCTTCATCAGGCGCGACAGGGAGGGCAGCACGGTGACCGGCGGATAGACGCCCTGGTTGTAGAGTTCGCGCGAGAGCACGATCTGTCCCTCGGTGATGTAGCCGGTCAGGTCGGGGATGGGGTGGGTGATGTCGTCCGAGGGCATCGACAGCACCGGGATCATGGTGATGGAGCCGGGACGGTTCTTGATCCGCCCCGCCCGCTCGTAGATCTCGGCGAGATCCGAGTAGAGGTAGCCCGGATAGCCCTTCCTGGCCGGCACGTCGCCGCGCAGCACGGCCACCTCGCGCAGGGCCTCGGCGTAGGCGGTCATGTCGGTCATCACCACCAGCACGTGGTAGTCCAGGTCGTAGGCCAGGTACTCGGCGGCGGTGAGGGCCGCGCGCGGGGTCAGCAAGCGCTCGATGACCGGCTCGTCGGCCAGGTTGAGGAACATCACCACCCGGTTGAGCACCCCGGACTCCTCGAAGCTCTCCTGGAAGTAGCGCGCGTCGGCGCTGGACACGCCGAAGGCGGCGAACACCACCACGAACTCGGACGACTCCTCGCCGAGCAGCTTGGCCTGGCGCACGATCTGGGCCGCCACCCGGTTGTGCGGCAGGCCGCCGCCGGAGAAGATGGGCAGCTTCTGGCCGCGCGTGAGGGAGTTCATGCCGTCGATGGCGGAGACGCCGGTCTGGATGAACTCGCGCGGATAGGCGCGGGCGGCGGGGTTCAGCGCCTCGCCGTTGACGTTGCGCCGGTCGGCGGACACCAGCGGCGGCCGGCCGTCGCGCGGGTGGCCGGCGCCGTTGAAGATGCGCCCCATGATGTCGCGCGACAGCGGCAGGGTGAAGGGTTCGTCCAGGAAGCGCACCCAGGTGCGCTCCAGGTCGAGCTCGTCGGTGCCCTCGAACACCTCCACCAGCACGGCGTCGTTCGACACGCGGATGACCAGGCCGTTGCGCAGCTTGCCGGCGTGGTCCTTGATCTGCACGCGGCTGCCGGCCGACACCCCGGGCACGCCGCCCATGACGATGAGGCCGCCCTGGGCGGAGGTCGCGGTGCGAAATTCGATGTTTTTCATGATGGGGACCAGGGGTCGATGCTCGGGTGACGGGGCTCAGGCCGGCGGGGCGGCCTGCTCGTATTCCTCGGCCAGCTTCTCGAACACGTCGGGGATCTCGGCGATGCGGGCCTTCAGCTCGTCCAGCTGCTCGGAGCGGTAGCGGCTCTTCCAGCGCCGGGCCTGCGCCAGCAGGGGCACCTGCAGCAGGCGCCGGGCGGAGGCGCCCATCTTCACCAGCTTCATGCCCTCGGCATAGATCTGCAGCATGGCCGCCAGCAGGGCGAACTGCTTCTCGGGCGAGGCGTAGCTGTCCACCTCGTCGGTGGCCGCCTGCTGCAGCAGGCCTTCCTTGATCAGGCCGGCCGACTCCAGGGTCCAGCGCTGCTCGCTGGACAGGGCCTCGACGCCGACCAGGTTGACGATGCGCTGCAGTTCCTCGGAGTCGGCCAGCAGCTCCAGGGCCTGGGCGCGGTAGTCCGCCCAGCGCGGGTCGACGTTATCCGCCCACCACTTCGCCGCTGCCGGCACGTAGCCGGAGAAGCTCTCCAGCCAGTCGATGGCCGGGTAGTGGCGGGCATCGGCCAGTTCCTTCGACAGGGC
>JALOTG010000102.1 GCA_025458005.1 Thiobacillaceae bacterium | reverse complement strand
GCCACCGCCGCCGTGCTGCTGGCCGGCTGCCCCGTGCTCGTGTTGCCGCAACAGGTGGAGCAACTCATGTTCGCCCGGCGCCTGGAGTCGCAGGGCCTCGGCTTGGTAGCCGAAGCCGGGACCGCTACCCCGGACTGGGCCAGCGCGCTCGGCGCCGCATGGACGAACCGGGACCTGTCCGACGCGGCCGAGTCCTTTGCCGGTCGGCACGGCGGCCACGATCCACGCTACACGGCGACACGCATCGCCGATGACTGCGATTCACTGCTGCGCCACGCTGGCCGGGAGCCGCCGCGGACACCAGAGACGGACGGGGGGTGAACCGATGCGGTCTGCGGGCGGCCGATCTGGGTCACAATGACGACACTGCAAATCCCGCTCGTCAATCCATGCCCACCGACCTCAGCGCCCTCCTCGGCTATCCCGCCGCCGTCCTGACCACCGCCGCCTTCGTCCCCCAGGCCTGGAAGTCATGGCGCACGCGCGACCTCACCGGCATCTCCCTGCCCATGTACGCCCTGTTCACCCTCGGTGTGGCGCTCTGGTGCGGCTACGGCGTGGTCATCGGCAGCCCGCCGGTGATCGTCGCCAACGGCATCACCCTGGTCCTCGCCTCGCTGGTACTGGGGCTGAAGATCCGGAGTGTCTCTGCGTGAGCCACGACAACCGCGTGCCAGCGTCCATCCAGGTAGCGGACCGACGCCGTTTCCTGCGCCAGCTTGGCGTGCTGTGCGCCACGCCGGTCTGGGTGCCGGGGCTCGCCCTGGCGTCGGAGCCTGCCGTCATCCTCAAGACGATCCCCGCCAGCGGCGAGCGCATCCCGGCGGTCGGCATGGGCACCTGGATCACCTTCGACGTGGGCGACGACCCCCAGCGCCGCGCGGCGCGGCTGGAGGTGCTGCGCACCTTCTTCGCCCAGGGCGGCGGCATGATCGACGCCTCGCCCATGTACGGCAGCGCCGAGGAGGTGATCGGCTGGTGCCTGGACAGGCTCGGCCGGCCGGCCGGCGGCTTCGCCGCCACCAAGGTCTGGACGGTGGGCCGCGCCGAGGGCCGGCGGCAGATGGAGGACTCCCGGCGCTTGTGGGGCCTGCCGCGCTTCGACCTGCTGCAGGTGCACAACCTGCTGGACTGGGAGGCGCAGCTGGAGAGCCTGCGGGCGATGAAGGCGGAGGGCCGGGTGCGCTACATCGGCGTCACCACCTCCCATGGCCGACGCCACGAGGAGTTGGAGCGGATCATGGGCCGCGCGCCCCTGGATTTCGTCCAGTTCACCTACAACCTCGTCGACCGGGAGGCCGAACGGCGCCTGCTGCCCCTGGCGGCGGAACGGGGCATGGCGGTGATCGCCAACCGCCCTTTCCAGGGCGGCGCCCTGTTCCGTCGCGCCTGGAACCGGCCCCTGCCGGTCTGGGCGTGGGAATCTGACTGCTCGAACTGGGCGCAGTACTTCCTCAAGTTCGTCGTCTCCCACCCGGCGGTGACCTGCGCCATACCGGCCACCTCCCGGGCGGATCACATGGCGGAAAACATGGGCGCGGCCCGCGGCCGCCTGCCGGATGACGCGCTGCGGCAACGCATGGCGGAGCATTTCGCCAGCCTGTGAGGTCCTTTGTTTGTCACTGAAACAAGTCGGGGCTTCCCAATCCGCCGCGCGCATAGTATTTTTGTAACAAACTCAAGTTAAGCTTGAATCCATTCCCAGAACATCCAGCAGCGAGGAAAGTCATGCCTGTCCGATTGGCGGAACAACCACCGCAGCCCGCGGCACGTCCGGAGCGCCGCCGGAATCTGCGCCTGCGCAAGCATTTCGACGAGGCGCGCGACCTGCTGGAGCCGCTGCTCGGAGACGATCCCCTGCAGGCCAGCGGCACCGCCTTCTACCGGGCCCTGCGCCAATTGCACGAGGCCTATCCCGATCTGACGCCGATGGAACTGGAGGCCCTGGTGGCCTCGGTCATCCGCGCCCTGGCCCATCGCCGCGCCAGGTAGTTCACCGCGCGTCGGCGCTAGAGATATTCCCCGCCGCCCGGGTTGAGTTCGATGTAGAAGGTGGACATCGCCGTGTCCGCCGTGGACTGGCTCGACGCCTGGCTCTGCAGCAGCACCGCCTCCACCAGGGCGGCCCGGATCTGGGCGGGATCGATCACCTCGGGATACAAGCGGTGCTGGCGGGCCACCTCCAGGGCCTGGGCACGCGCCTGGCACTCCAGCCGACGGCGTGTCTCGGCCCCCAGACCCTCCAGGAGCAGCAGCCAAGGGGCCTGCCAGGCCAGGAAATCCCGGATCAGGGCCCGGTGCGCCGCGTCGTGCCCCGCATCCGAGAGCAGGAACGGAGGAAACGCCTCCGGCGCCAGCCGGCGACCCTCAAGGTCCGTCCTGCCCCCCGCCCGCAGGCCCTCGCCGCCGCCCGCCGGGTCGCGCCGGAACCACTGGGCGACGGGCGCCTCGCCCGCCAGCCGATTGACGTACGCGGTCAGGTAGTCCGCGGCGCACCCCGTCTCCTCCCCCAGAGCCCGCATGGCCGGGCTGGCGAAACGCTCCCGGGCGGCGTAGCCGGCGCGCCAGGCGCAGGATGATTCAGGCGTGATGCGCTGATCCGCGCCGACGCTGTCGAGCAGGGCCAGGGGCCGGTCCTCGGCGTCCAGCAGCCAGCGTTCGGTGCGATCCCGCAGCGGGAAGGGCAGGCGGTCGTGGACCCGGACCAGGTACTCGTAGACCACCGCGCCCATCGCCTCCATGTCCAGGAAGTCATCGTACAGATTGATGGGGCCGCGCTTCAGGCCGCGCTCCGCCGACCAGCTGCCATAGCGGATGTCGCTGGTCTGCACCGGCCGGTCCCCCGGCAGGCCGCGCAGCAGGGCGTCGTTGCTGACGTAGATGTCCCAGTGCAGGCCGTCCGTGGTCACCGCCTCGGCGGAGGCGTAGCGGATCACCTGGGCGGTGCCCCGGAACGGGTTGAGCAGGCGCTGGGCGTAGCACTCGATGCGCATGGCGGAAATCTATGCCATTCCGGCGCGCGCTCAAACCCCACTCATTGCATGGGTTTGTGAATGCGAATGATTCTTGACTGTCGCCAAAAAGGTTCTAACCTGTGACTACAACATGGAAAAGGAGGATGTCTCATGGCTGCCACCACTCAACACATCGTTCGCCCCGGCTACGAGCATGAGGCCGTCCGGGATCCGGACTTTCCCCATGCGCCGATCGACTGGAGCCGGATCGAGGCCATCGCCCAGGCGAGGAAGGAGGGCCTGGCCCTGACCGACGGCCACTGGCAGGTGGTGCGCGCCCTGCAGGACTACTACGCACGCCACGCCGAGGTCGCGCCCCGCAACGCGCGGCAGATCCACGACGCCCTGGACGAACGCTTCCATGCCCTGGGCGGCATCAGGCACCTGTACGAGCTGTTCCCGGGCGGGCCGGTGGCCCAGGGCTGCCGCATCGCCGGCCTGCCCGCGCCGGCGGGGGCGTCGGATCGGGGCTTCGGCAGCGTCGTCTGAACCCACCCAGCCGAGGTCGCGGGCGCGGCGACATGCCGCGCCCGTTCGTTTCAACGGCCCGGGCTAATCGTCCAACACCCCACCCAGCCGCCCGGCCCCCTCCCGCAGCACGCGGAAGGCCGCGTCGACCGCGTCGGGCCGGCCCTTCACGCCCAGATCGATCTCGTAGCCCGTGCGCCGTTCGGGATCCAGGCGCGGCAGGCTGAACACGCGCACGCCGGGGAAGTTTCGCTCGATCGCCTCCATCAGCGGCGTCAGCGTCGCCTCCGCCAGGCCGCGCACGAGCAGCGACCGCTCGGCCACCGGCTCGGCGTGGAACAGCCCCGCGTAGCGCCGCTCCAGCACCCACTCGAGCATCGGCCAGGCCATCTGCGGGAAGCCGGGCACGAAGTGGTGGTCGGCCAGCGAGAAGCCCGGAATACGGTTGTAGGGGTTGGGGATCAGCTCGGCGCCGGCAGGAAACTCGCCCATGCGCAGGCGTTCCGGGGTGACTGGCAGGCCGACCTCCAGGGTGCGCTCGGTGATCAGGCGCGCCGCCTCCGGATGCAGCGCCAGAGGCACGCCCAGGGCCTCGGCGGCCGCCTGGCGGGTATGGTCGTCCGGCGTGGCGCCGATGCCGCCGGTGCAGAAGACGATGTCCCCGCCGGCGAAGCTGCGCGCCAGGGTCTCGGCGATGCGTCCGCGTTCGTCGCCCAGATAGCTCACCCAGGCCAGGCCCAGGCCGCGCGCCACCAGCAGCTCGCGGACGCGGCCGAAGTGCTGGTCCTGGCGGCGGCCGGAGAGGATCTCGTCGCCGATGATGATCAGGCCGAAGGCCATGGCACGCTCCGGGGGTGGACAGGAAAGAGGCATTGTCCACCACGACCGCGGCCTTGACGACGCCCCGGACAGGCAAATTCCGTGGGGTAGAATCCCGAAGCATCGGTCGACGACGGGATGAATCCGGCCCCCATGTTCCTCGACATCTATTGTGAACGCACCGGACCGGAGCTGTGGTCCGAGCCCCTCAACCTGCTCAGCAACGCCGCCTTCCTGATCGCCGCCGGCCTGCTGCTGCGCCGCTACCTGCGCCTGCCCGCTGACCACCCCGGGCGGGGCTGGGACCGACTGCTGCTGATCCTGCTGCTGGCCGCCATCGGCGTCGGCAGCGGACTGTGGCACCTGTACGCCGAGGCCTGGGCCATGCTGGCGGACGTGCTGCCGATCGCCGCCTTCGTCTGCGTCTTCCTGGCGGTGACCCTGGCGCGCGTGCTGCGCGCCTCCCCCGCCCTGACGGTGCTGCTCCTGCTCGCCTTCCTCGCACTCAACGCGGCCTCGCTGGCCATCCTGCCGGGGGATTTCCTCAACGGGTCGGCCCTCTACCTTCCCACCTGGGCCGCCCTGGCGGCGCTGGTCGTCTGGCTGGCCGCCCGTGGCCACCCCGCCTGGCGCCGCCATGCCTGGGCGGCGGGACTGTTCCTGGTCTCCCTGACCATCCGCACCGCGGACATGGCCCTGTGCGACCCGTGGCCCATCGGCACCCACTTCCTCTGGCACCTGCTCAACGCCCTGCTGCTCTACCTGCTGGTGGATGGCCTGCTGCGCGCGGCGCCAGCCCACCGCCCGAGCCCCGGTCCGGTCTGAAGCCATGGCCAGGGCGGGTCCGCTCAGCCTGATCCATGCCGTGCGCTGGCCCGTGCTGGCATGCTACCTGGGGCAGCTGGCACTGATTGTCGCCCTGATGATGGCGCCCCCCCTGGCGGTGGCCTTTGCCTACGGCGAACACGCGACCGGCCTGCGCTATGTGGGCGTCCTCTCCCTGCTGGTGGCGATCGGCTGGCCACTGGCTCGACGTCCAGCGCCCGACCAGATCCAGAACAACGAGGCCATGGTCATCGTCGTCCTGGCCTTCCTGATCACGCCCCTGCTCATGAGCTGGCCCCTGACGGCCGCCGGCCTGTCGCCGCTGGACGCCCTGTTCGAGGCCGTCTCGGCCATCACCACCACCGGCCTCACCACCCTGGATGCGGTCGCCGACAAGCCGCGCGGCTTCCTGTTCGCGCGCGCCTGGCTGCAGTGGTGCGGCGGGCTGGGCATCGCCGTGCTGGCCGTGGCCCTGCTGGCCCGGCACGGACTTGCCTCCCGCAAGCTGGTGGAGAGTAGCGGCGCCGAGGTCCAGGTCTCCACCACCCGCGCCCATGCCCGCCGAGTCTTGCTCGTCTATGTGCTGCTCACGCTGGCGGGGACCTTGCTGATCCGGCTGGCCGGCCTGGCGCCCTTCGATGCCGTGACCCACGCCCTGGCGGCGGTCTCCACCGGCGGCTTTTCCACCTTCGACCGGAGCCTGGGTGGCGACTTGCCGACCCTCGTTCCCTATGCCGTGTTGTCGGTGAGCCTGCTCGGGGCGGTCTCCCTGCCGCTCTACTATCTGGCCCTGCGCGGAGGGGCGGGGGTGCTGGGCCGGGACGCGGAACTGCGCGCCCTGATCGGATTCTGCCTGGCCGGCACGCTGCTGCTCGCCGTGTGGTTCTGGCAGGCCGGATGGGCCCCGCTCCACGCCCTGCGCCATGCCGGACTGCTGGCCGTGTCGGCCCAGACCACGGCGGGCTTCAGCAGCCTGGAAGTCGCCGCCCTGGACGATTTCCCCAAGGGGCTGCTCATCCTGATGATGGCCGCCGGCGGCAGCGTGGGTTCCACGGCGGGAGGCGTCAAGCTGCTGCGGGTGCTGATCCTGCTGCGTCTGGCCCAGACCCTGTTGCGCCGCGCCGCCGCCCCGGAGCACGCGGTGGTGGAGGCGCGTCTGGGCGGCCGGCGGCTGGAGGAGGAGGACATCACGCGGGCGCTGCTGGTCATCGTCCTGTTCGCCGCGGTGGTCCTGCTCTCCTGGCTGGCCTTCCTGGCCCACGGCCACGCGCCCCTGGACGCCCTGTTCGAGGTGGTCTCCGCCACCGGCACGGTGGGCCTGTCCGCCGGGCTGGCCGGCGCGCATCTGCCCGACTTCCTCAAGCTGGTGCTTTGCCTGGACATGCTTGCCGGCCGTCTGGAGATCGTCGCCCTGCTGGTGGCGTTGTATCCTCGGACTTGGATCGGCAAGCGACAGGAGGCCTGATGCGCGCGGTATTCATCGGAGCGACGGCGGTGACGCTGATGACGGCGCGCATCCTGCTCAAGCGCGGTCACGAGGTGGTGATCATCGAGCAGGACAAGGACCGCATCGACGCCCTCGCGGAGGAACTCGACTGCGGCTTCATCCATGGCGACGGCGGCAAGCCGGCGATCCTGCGCGAGGCCGACCCGGACAACACCGACTTCCTGTTCTGCCTCACCGGGCAGGACCAGAGCAACATCATCGCCAGCCTGGTGGGGCGCTCCCTGGGCTTCAGACGGGTGGTGACCCGCATCGAGGACCCGGAGTTCGAGCATATCTGCATCGAGCTGGGCCTGGAGGACACCATCGTGCCGGCCCGGACCATCGCCCGCTACCTGGCGGACATGTTCGCCGGCCAAGACCTGCTGGAACTGTCCGCCATGCTCAAGGCCGAGGCACGGGTGTTCGCCTTCGTGGTCAAGGCCGAGGAGGCGGCGCCCCTCGGCGAGCTGGGCTTGCCCAGGGACTGCCGGGTGGTGTGCTGCTATCGGGACGGCAAGTTCCTGCTGCCCGAGGTGGAGGACGCGCTGCGCGCCGGGGACGAGGTGGTGCTGATCACCCACAGCCGCCACCTGCCCGCCCTGGAGGAACGCTGGGGGCCGCGCCAGCAGCGGCGGCGCGGCCATTGAGCGGGGCGTCCCGGCGTGGAACAGCCCATCCTGTGGTACTTCGCCGACCCCATGTGCTCCTGGTGCTGGGGCTTCGCGCCGGTCATCGAGGCGATCCGGGAGGGCCACCGGGACAGCCTCAAGGTGGCCCTGGTGCTCGGCGGCCTGCGCCCCGGCACGACGCGGACCCTGAGCCCCCGAGAGCGCGAGGAGATCCTGCATCACTGGCGGCAGGTGAGCGAGATGACCGGACAGCCCTTCCGCTTCGAGGGCGCCCTGCCCGAGGCATTCGTCTACGACACCGAGCCCGCCAGTCGTGCCGTGGTGGCCATGGGGGAGCTGGACAGGGAGGCCGTCTTCCCCCTGTTCAAGTCCATCCAGGCGGCCTTCTATGCGGCGGGCCGCGACGTCACCCGGCCGGAGGTGCTGGCCGATCTGGCCTTCGGCCTGGACGCTGACCGGGCGGCCTTCCTGGACGCCCTTGAGTCCGATGCCGTCCGGAGCAAGACCGCGGCCCACTTCGAGATGGCCCGCCGGCTCGGCGTAGGCGGCTTTCCCACCCTGGTCCTGCAGCGCGGCGATCGGCATCGCGTCCTCGCCCGCGGCTACCGGCCCCTGGTCGAACTGCAAGCCGAGCTCGCCTCCGCCCTGGCGGAGCTCGGTGCCTGATCGAGGTGCCCCCTACCCATGGCGACTGGGCAAGAGGGAGACTGGCCGGGATGCGTCGGTCGACGCGCTCCCCGGCACGACGCCGGCTCAATACATCGCGTCCTGCTCGTCGAATGGCCAGGCGAAGCGGGCGCGACAATGCGGGGCGACGGCCTGCCGGCCGGCGGCGTGGCGCGGAAGCATCGCCTCGTCCCGGCCTTCCCGCGGACGGGCCTGGCGTCGCTCGCGGCCGCGCGAGGGGCGCGGAGAACAACGGCGGGGGATGGGGCTGTGGGTATCCATGGTCGATGCTCCCTTGAAGTGACAAAAAGGTATCAGCAAGCGGCATGCCAGGGGCGCGTCCCTCACCGGGGCAGCCGCTCGCGCCCGGCGGGCCGGATCGGCGCACCATTCCAGTGCGTCCATGGCGGACTATGATCCAAACATGAACACCCTCGCGATCCCCGAACCGGCCGAGGACAACGGCTGGCTGGAGGCCCATGCGACCCTGCTGATGCGCTGCTACCGGCACTGGCTGGGCCGCGGCCTGGTGGAGGCCGGCCTGCGGCCCGAGTCGGCCGCGCGCGCCCTGTATCTGGCCCCCTTCGTGGTGCTGTCCCACGACGCCACGGCGGACCCCCTGTTCACCTATGCCAACCTGGCCGCCCAGCGCCTGTTCGAGATGCCCTGGGGGCGCATCGTCGGCCTGCCCTCGCGCCAATCCGCCGAGCCGGTCGACCGGGCGGAGCGCCTGCGCCTGCTGGAGCGGGTCAGGCGGCATGGCTACATCGACGACTACAGTGGCGTGCGCGTCTCGGCCAGCGGCGCGCGTTTCCTGATCAGCCGCGCCACGGTCTGGAACCTGTTCGACGCCGCCGAGGGGCCTTGCGGCCAGGCCGCCACCTTCTCCGACTGGACGCCGCTCTGAGCCGGATGGCGACGCCGCCGGCCGGGCCGGGGCCGATTGCTATAATTCCCCTTCGCACCATACGGCATCACCCCATGCAGACCGAACCGGACAGCCTACAGGCAGGCATCGCCCGACAGCGCGAGGCGCTCAAGGGCATGCTCGCCGAGCCCCTCACGCGCATCGCCACCGCCTGCTCGACGGTCTGGGACGACCGGCCCGCCCTGGAGGCCGCCCTGGCCGAGGGGCTGGCCCTGCTGCCGGCCTGCAGGTTCCTCTACGCCATGGGCACCGACGCCGTGCAGATCTGCAGCACCCTGACCCGCGCGGGGGCGGTGGAGGGGGATTTCCGCCGCGACCGCTCGGAGCGTCCCTACATGCGCGAGGTGGTGCCGGCCGACGGCTTCCTGCTGTCCGAGGCCTACATCAGCCAGCATGCCCGGCGACCGTCGCTGACCGCCATCCAGCTGGTGCGCGGCACCCTCTGGCAGGTGCTCGGCTTCATCGGCGCCGACTTCGACCTGCGCGACCTGCCCCTCACCCGCGAGCTCTACG
Source organism: Thiobacillaceae bacterium (assembly GCA_025458005.1). GTDB lineage: Bacteria > Pseudomonadota > Gammaproteobacteria > Burkholderiales > Thiobacillaceae > JALOTG01. The sequence goes on along the minus strand of JALOTG010000102.1, from coordinate 723 downwards.
AGGAACCGCGCCACTGGCGCCAGGTTCGGGGCGACCCGGCGATCCGCGGCAACGTGTTCCATCAGACGCGCGTGGAAAGCGAGATGGACCGCAACCTGGACACCGTGCTGTCGGTCATCGAGGAGCTGATGACCGAGCGCGGCGTCTACCACGTCATGCTGCACTTCTCCAGCAGCCGGGCGGTGCTGTGGCAGATCGACGACCCCTACCGCTACCGGCTGCTGGACATCCGCGCCCTGATCGACCCGAACAGCTGCCTGGCCTTCCCCAAGCGGCCCTATCCGGTCGACGCCCTGATCCCCGCGGGCCAGGTCCGCGCGGTGCTGGAGGGCCTGCGCGCCCTGCGCTTCATGGACGAGATGCTCTACCTGCGCTCCGGCACCCTGAACATCTTCAACGGCGTGGTGGGCCTGACCTTCTCCTGCGACGGCTCCCACTACGTGCCGGTGGACGAGTTCCTCGACAAGGGCTACGACTTCTGGATGGGCGGCGGCGCCCTGGGCTAGGCGGGACTCACAGGCCCAGGGGCTGATAGCCGAGGCCCCCCTGCAGGCGGTCCCACTCGTCGGCGAACTGTCCCCCCAGCTGCGTCGCCGCCAACCGGTCGTCGACCGCGTAACGGCCGTTCCAGCCGTCGCGGTGATAGCGCAGCAGCAGCAGGCCGTCGTCCGCCAGCACGAAGCACTCCTCCGCGCGGGCGGTCTCCTCGCGCAGGCGCACTTG
>JALOTG010000008.1 GCA_025458005.1 Thiobacillaceae bacterium | reverse complement strand
TGATGGGCATGTCCACCCCCGTCTCCCGCGCCAGGCGCTGGATCTCCCGGGCGGTGGTCACCCCCTCGGCGACATGGTTGAGGTCGCGCAGGATGGCCTCCAGACCGCCGCCGCCGGCCAGCCTGAGCCCCACCTGACGGTTGCGCGACAGGTCGCCGGTGCAGGTGAGGATCAGGTCGCCCACCCCCGAGAGCCCCATGAAGGTCTCCATGCGCCCGCCCAGGTGCACGCCCAGCCGGGTCATCTCGGCCAGGCCGCGGGTGATCAGGGCAGCGCGCGCGTTGAGGCCGAAATCCAGGCCGTCGCTGACGCCGGCGGCGATGGCGATGACGTTCTTCACCGCGCCGCCCACCTCCACCCCCACCACGTCGGTGCTGGAGTAGGGGCGCAGGGCGGGGGCATGCAGGGCGGCGGCCGCCCGGCGGGCGAATTCGGCGTCGCCGGCGGCCAGGGTGAGGGCGGCGGGCAGGCCGCGCGCCACCTCCAGGGCGAAGCTGGGCCCGGACAGCACGCCGGCGGGCAGGTCCGCCGGCCATTCCTCCGCCACCACCTGGTGCGGCAGCTTCATGCCGCCCGCCTCGAAGCCCTTGCACAGCCAGATCAGCGGCCGCGCTGCGCCGGCCTCGCGCAGCTGCCGGAGCAGGTTGCGGAAGCCGCCGGTGGGCACGGCGCTGATCAGGTAATCGGCCTCCGCCGTGGCCTCGGAGAGATCGTCGGTGACGCGCAGGGGGTCGGGCAGGGCGACGCCCGGCAGGTGGCGGTCGTTGACCCGCGTCGCGCGCATCCGCCGGACCTGCTCCGGATTGCGCGCCCACAGGCGGACCTCGGCCTGCCCCGCGAGGCGCACGGCCAGGCCGGTGCCCCAGGCGCCGGCCCCCAGGACGCAGAGCTTCATGCCACCGGGGCGATGGTCAGTTCGGCTGCTGGCCGGCCTGCTTCGCCTGCTGCTGCTGCATGTAGATCAGCTCGAAGTTGACCGGCTGCAGCATCAGGGGCGGGAAGCCGGCGGACAGCACGGCGCTGGACACCGCCTCGCGGGCATAGGGGAACAGGATGTTCGGGCAGCCGATGGCCAGGGCGGCCTCCAGGGCCTCCTTGGGCAGGTTCTGGATGCGGAAGATGCCGGCCTGGTGCACCTCCACCAGGAAGGCGGACTTGTCCTTGATCTTGGCGGTGATGGTGATGGTCAGCTCGGTCTGGTAGATGTCCTGCTCCACCGGGCCGCTGTGGGTGTTGATCTGCATCTCGATCTGCGGCTGCTCGCGCTCCAGGAAGATCTGCGGGGCGTTGGGCACCTCCACGGACAGGTCCTTGACGTAGATCTTCTCGATGTTGAACAGGGGCTGGGCCTGCTGCTGGGGCTGCTGGTCGGTCATCGCGTTCTGCCTAGGGTGGGTAAGGCCGAGCATTATAGCCGTCTTCCGTGAAGGGCATTTTTCGACGCGTGGGGTCCGCCGGCATGCCCCGTGCAATGCAATGCCGCGGGCCGGGGCATCTTGTCGAAAAAATTTACAGCGATGTTTTGCTACGAATTGAAACCAGCTTTGTAATCAGAGACTTGAAAACTGGGCATGAATGATGCTTGCCTATCCTCAACCTCGACGGTCCAGGTCACGCGTGACGCGCGCGCCGGTTGACCGTGCCCGCAGCCATCAACAAGCAAGGAGTCCGACATGCCCCATGTTCAGCGATCCCCCCTGTCCCGCGCGGCGTTCCTGGCGCTGACCGCGGCCTGCGCGACACCGGCCTGGTCAGCCCCGGTCACGGTCGGCGGCGGCTTCACCAGCTACACAGGGGTCGCGTGGGAAAAGCAATTCGCGGGCGGTTCCAGCGTCACGACCCGCTTCTCCACGGATCAAGGCCAGCCGATCACGCTCGCGCCCACCCAGGTCTTGCCGAATGACCCCAACAATTACCTGATCGGCCAGGGCATCGGCGGGGGGCAGCTGGATCTCACCACGCCCAACGGCTCGACCCCTGTCCCGTCGGCGGAGGTGGAATTCTGGCTGAGCTTCGATGGCGACAAGAGCGGCGTGAACGCCATCCGGTTCACGCCCGGCCCGGCGGCGGACGTGGGGGTGGGCGACGAATTCCTGCTCGGCACCTTCACCCTCGCCAATGGCGGCTGGTTCGGCACCTGGCCGGTCCCGGGCGGCAACTATGTCTTTCCGGACAGCGCCTTCGGCTTCCGGCTCACGACCCAGTCCGGCGACGGCAGCCTGGACGGCCATGTCTTCAGCGGCACCCTGCGCTATCACGTGACCGGCACCACCAGCCTGGATCCCGCCGACGATGCCGATTATTTCTACATCAAGGAGCGGCCCGACCTGGGCTTCGTCGGGGCCTACGAGAGCTACAACACCCCCACCGGCTCCAATACCGGCAGCATCGAGCTGTACGGCAAGATCGGCTCCCTGGTTCCCACCCGGTTTGCCAATCCCCAGGGCGTGGTGCTGGCCGGCGCGCTGCCCACCCCGCCGATCCCCGAGCCGGAGACCTGGGCCATGCTGCTGGCCGGCCTCGGCCTGGTGGGCTGGGCGGCGCGGCGGCGGGCAGCCCGAACGATGTAAAGTAATCCGACAGATCCTGTCATGCGGGTGTCGTCGCCTTGGGCTATACAAGAAGGCCTGTCGGTCATCCCCTGCGTCGGCGACCAGGCTGACCGCCCGGCGCCTGATGCAGGAACCAGAGTAAGGAGGTAGGCCATGTCGCAAACGCACGCACCCCATCCGCCGCTGTTCCGCCGCCGGGCCCTGAACCTCGCCGTGCTGGCCGCCTGCGCCGCGCTGGCCCAGCCGGCCGGCGCAGAGATCGTCGAGTTCACCGGTCTCGCCCCGGTCTACACCGCCAGCTATTTCAACGGCAGCTTTACCGAGACCCCCGAGTTCCAGTTCTTCCTCGACTGGGAGGGCTACTGCAACGCCCACCCCACGGCCACGTGCGCGAGCGTCACCTTCTGGGGCGTGCCCTTCAACTGGGACGCGAACCGCGTGCCGACCGCCGCCGATGAGGCGCGCACCCCCGCCGGCTCGGTGCTGGTCGTCAGCAGCTACAACAGCGTCTACAAGGGTTTGATCCCCGGCAACGCCTTTGCCGGCACCCTGACGGCCAACGGCCAGATCCGGATCGGGAACGGCGCTCTTTTCACGAACAGCGCATACATCGCCGACCTCTACATGGGCGGCGTCTCGGGCGAAGGCCTGGTCAACGACGGCCTGGTGACGGTGAACAACCTGAGCGGGGCGATCGGCACCCTCTACGGCAGCGGCACGACGCGGGTGATGGCCGCCTCGGCGCCGACCTTCGACAGCAATTTCCGGATCAAGACCGGCCACACCCTGGAGTTTTACGGGCGCTACGGTGGCGTCTTCGGCGGCTCCTTCGGGTCCCCCGGCCCGCTGCTGGAACCCGACGCCCGCCTGATCAACTACGGCACCCTGGACGGCGCCAACCTGATGCTGCAGGGCTCGGCCAATGTGGCCACCCTGCCGCGCCTGATCAACCGGGGCATCCTGACCGGCGGCCTCAATCCGGTCGGGGTCAGGGTGGACAACGAGGGTACGGTCGAGCTTGGGGACGGCGGGGCGATGTCCTTCGGTCCGGCCGGCGCCCACACCGGCAGCTTCACGGCGGCGGCCAACTCCGTGCTGACCTTCGGTGGTCCCTGGGGACACGAGTTTCTGCCCGGCAGCAGCCTGAACTCGGCCGGCAAGGTGGTGTTCGCCGGCGGCGTGCACAAGGTGAGCGGCAGCTACGGCGCCCAGGAGACGGAGCTGACCGGCAACGGCACCTTTGTGACCTTCAAGGGTTCCCTGGCGCACATGCCGAAGCTGCGCGTGGATTCCGGTTTTGGCGAGCTGCGCTTCGAGACCCCCGCCGCGGTGAGCGTAGGCGCACTGACCCTGGACAGCGGCTACGTGATCTTCGATGTCGCGCCGGGCGGCAATCCGCGGCCCACCTCCACCGTGCAGACGCTGATCCTCAACGGCGGGACCTTCAACGACGGGTTCTTCGGCGGCGCCTCGACGCCGGTGAACGTGGTCAACCCATTGGTCTGGAACGCCGGCAACATCGCCGGCAGCGGCGGCGTGACCGCCCTGGGCGGCATCGAGATCAACGCCACCGCCGCCCTGAACCGCGGCCTGTACGGCCTGCTGCGCAACCCCGGCACCGCCAACTGGCACGGCGGCGTCATCAACTGGGGCTCGACCGCGACCTTCGAGAACCTGGCCGGGGCCACCTTCAACGTGCACGGCGACTTCAGCGCCGGCGGCGGCGGCTTCGGGCGCTTCGTCAACGCCGGCCGCGTCACCAAGACCGCCGGCAGCGGCACCGCCACCCTGGGCATGGTCTTCGACAACAGTGGCCTGGTTCAGGCGCAGGCCGGCACCCTGCGGCTCAACGGCGGCGGCACGCACGACGGCGGGCGCTTCGAGGCCCTGCCGGGGGCCCTGGTCGAGCTGTCCGGCGGCACGATCCTGAAGGGTGCGGTCACCACCGCGGGCCGGGTGGATATCACCGGCGGCAGTCTGACGCTGCTCGCCGGGGCGAGCTACTCCAACGCCCTCGGCAACAGCGTCGACGTCACCGACCTCGGCATCGGGACCACGGCCACCTTCGTCAACCACGGCAGCCTGAACGTCGCCGGCACGCTCGACAACCAGGGGCTGTTCACCAACCATCACCCGGGCGCGTCGGTGGGCAGCGTGATCAATGCCGGCACGCTGAACAACATGGGCGGCCTGGCCATCGCCGGGAACCTGAACAGCAGCGGCAGCTTCCGCAATGACGGCCTCGCCTCCCGGACCACCGTCTCGGGGGCCTTCTCCAGCCTCGCCGGCACCCTGGTCAACGAGGGCAGTCTGGAGTTCCTGGGCGGCGATGTGGAGTTCGGCGGCACCGGCAGCAACCTGGGCCAGATCTATAACGGCGGCGGGACCTTCACCGTCCTCTCCAACGCCTCGCTCGCCAACCCGGGCAGCGTCCAGAACGACGGCGGCACGGTCTACGTGCAACAAGACGGCTTCCTCGGCGGCAGCGGCAGCTATGTCCAGACCGGCGGCGAGACCGTGGTCAAGGGGGTGTTGCGGGCCGACGCGGGCATCGACATCCAGGCCGGCCTGTTGCGCGGCGGCACGCCGCCGGGGGTGCCGGTGGCCGGAACGGGAACCGTCATCGGTCATGTCAACCTCGGTACCACCGCGCAATGGAAGCCCGGCAACACCCCCGGCACCTTCACCGTGCTGGGCGACGTGACGGTCCAGGGCGACGCCTTCCGCGCCCCGGGCGACGGCAACATCGAGATCGAGTTCGACAGCCCCACGCTGCGCGACCGCGTCGTGGTCAGCGGCACCATCACCCTGCACGAGGCCAGTGTCGACCTCGTCTTCGCGCCCGGCTTCGCCGCCCTGGACGGCGACAGTTTCGACTGGCTGAGCGCGGGTCAGGTCGTTCTGCCCAACGGGCCGGGAAGCGTCGTCTACAACGTCAGCGGCCTGTCCGGCGACTGGGCGGCGACGCCGACCTTCGGCGCCAACGGCATGGGCCTGGAGATGGTCAACCTGCTGGCCACGCCGATCCCGACCTCCGGCAGTCATGGTGTCCTGGCGGGCGTGCAGGCCTATAACGACAGCTGGGCCGACCTCGAGGACCTCGCCGTCGCCGGCAATCTGTCCAACCGGGTGGGCGGCCGTATCCTGGCCGCCATTAGCGTCGAGGCCGGCGGTCGGTTGCTCAACCGCGGCGAACTCCATGGCGTTGGCAGCAACGCGGGCGAACTGATCAACCGCCGCGACGGCCAGATCTGGAACGGCAACATGCTCAACACCGGCAGCCTGGTCAACGAGGGGCAGTTGTCCAACTGGGGGGACTTCCTCAACCAGGGCCACGTGGTCAACACCGGCGCCTTCACCCACTCCGGCCGGTTCGCCAACGAGGCCGGCGGCCAGGTCGAAACACGCGGCACCTGGAACCTCCAGGGCCCGTTCGGGGATGGCCATATCGTCAATCAGGGGGTATTCACGGTATCGGCGGGGACCCTGCAACACGGTGCCGACCCTTGGTGGCTCAATCCTTCCACTTCTTCGTACAGTCAGCAGCCGGCGATTCTCAACCAAGGCCGTTTCGCCGTCGAAGCGGGTGCCCTTGTCGCCGGCCCCGGCAGCTATGTGCAACAAGGGGCGCCTGACGCCATCACGCGGGTGGATGGCCGCATCGAGGCGGGTGCCATTCGCATCGAGTCGGGCACGCTCGCCGGCAGCGGCACACTCGCCGGCCCGGTGCACCTGGGGCACCCATGGGGGCAGGAGTGGGTCAACGTCGCACCTGGCAACTCCATCGGCATTTCAAACCGGGGAGACACCGTCCTACCCGGCCCCGCCGTCTCCATCGGCACGCTGAACATCGAGGGCGATCTGGTCGCCAAGAGTGGCACTCTCTTCGACATCGAACTGGTCGGGCCGGGCCTGAGCGACCGCGTCACGGTGAGCGGTGATGCCCAGTTCAGCCCCGGCGTGACGGTGAACTTCCTGATGCGCACCCCGGGCGGCTTCAGCTACGACTACCTGCCCGGCGCGGGCGACAGCTTCACCTGGTTGACGGTGGGCGGCCTGGTAACCGGTATGGAAGACCTGGACTGGGCCCTCACCGTGGTCGGCGACGGCTGGACAAGCACCGTGGCCAGCAGCTACTGGGGGTCCACGCAGTGGATCTGGGGTCCCACGCAGATGGACGGCGTGCGGATCGCCTTCCACGGCGACAGCATCGTCTTCGCCCCGGTGCCCGAACCCGAGACCTGGGCCATGCTGCTGGCCGGCCTCGGCCTGGTGGGTTGGATGGCGCGGCGGCGCAGGACGTCCTGACCTGTCCGTCCGCAGAACGACACGGCCCGCCGCGGCGGGCCGTTTCCTTTTCAGTGCCGGGCCAGCCAGGCCTGCAGCTGCTGGGGCGGCAGGGCGCCGGCCACCCGGTCCGCCTCGCGGCCGCCCTTGAACAGGGCCAGCGTGGGGATGCTGCGGATGCCGTGCCGCGCCGCCAGGCCCTGTTCCGCCTCGGTGTTCACCTTGGCGAAGCGCACCCGGCCGACGTACTGGCCGGCCAGTTGGGCGAAGGTGGGGGCGAACTGCTTGCACGGGCCGCACCACGGCGCCCAGAAGTCGACCAGGACGGGCAGTTCGTTGCGGGCGATGAATTTGTCAAAACTGGCGGCGGTCAGCTCCAGCGGCAGCGCCGGCATCACCTCCGCGCCGCACTTGCCGCACCTGGGCTGGTCGCCGAGACGTTCGGCGGGCACGCGATTGACGGCCCCGCAATGTGGGCAGACGAGTTCCATGCTTGACTCCTGTATCCGGACCGTTACGGCGCAGGTGGCGCCGGTCGCGGCCGAATTCAAGGGCACGCTTCAGCTCGCCAGCAGGGGGTCCAGTTCGCCGCCGGCGTCCAGCTCGGACAGGTCGTCGAAGCCGCCGACGTGGCGCTCGCCGATGAAGATCTGCGGCACGGTGCGCCGGCCGGTGATCTGCATCATCTCCTCGCGCCGCTTGGGGTCCAGGTCGACGCGGATCTTCTCCAGGTCGGTCACCCCCTTCTTCAGGAGCAGTCGCTCGGCCATCTGGCAGTAGGGGCAGACGCCGGTGGTGTACATCTTCACGTGGGCCATGACGGGATCCTCATTTCTCCTTGGGCAGGCCGGCCTGCTCCCAGGCATGCATGCCGCCGGCCAGGTTGTAGACCTTGTCGAAGCCGGCCTTGCGCAGCACGCCGCAGGCATGGCCGGAGCGGCTGCCGGTGCGGCAGACGGCGACGATGGGCTTGTCCTTGAACTTGTCCAGCTCGCCCAGGCGGGTCTTCAACTGGCGCAGCGGGATGTGCCTGGCCTTGGGGATGCGGCCGTCGCGGAATTCCGAGTCCTCGCGCACGTCCAGGACCAGGGCGTCCTCGTGGTTGAAGAGCATCACCGCCTCCTGCGGGCTGGCCTCCTTCACGCCGGAGATGCGCCCGCGCAGCATGGTGCTGACCAGCATGAAGCCGGACAGGGCGGCGAGCAGGACCAGCCAGAAGTTTTGCTGGATGAAATCCATCCTTTACCTCACGTGCGACATCGGGGCCGGGGAGTTTAACTCATCGGCGCTCAGGCGCAGGAGGCGGTCGCTTCCTTGAAGCCGAGTTTCTTCAGGATGGCCACCAGCGGGCACAGGTTGGTCAAGCCGGACTGGAGCAGGTTCAGCCCGACGAAGGCGGTGAACCACATCCAGGACAGCTGGGACAGGTCCGCCTGGCCGCTGAAGTGGGCCAGGGCGAGGGACAGCAGGATGAAGAAGCCGGCGACGATGCGCACGATGCGTTCGATGGTCATGGGTTCACTCCGGTTTGCTGACAAGGCTTATGACTGGACCGGCGCCGGTTCGGTTTTCACGCCGCGCTGCCACAGGTAGTAGAGCAGCGGGATGACCACCAGGGTCAGCGCCGTGGAGGCGAAGGTGCCGAAGATCAGGGAGATGGCCAGGCCGCCGAACACCGGGTCGGTGATCATGATGGCCGAGCCGGCGATGATCGCCAGGGCGGTGAGCAGGATGGGCCGGAAGCGCACCGCGCCGGCCTCCATCACCGCCTCCTTGAGCTCGTAGCCCTGCCGGCGGTAGTCGAGGATGAAGTCGATCAGCAGCAGGGAGTTGCGCACCACCACGCCGGCCAGGGCGATGGCGCCGATCATGGAGGTGGCGGTGAAGGCCTGGCCCATCGCCCAGTGGCCGGGGAACACCCCGATCAGGGTCAGCGGGATGGCGCCCATGACGATCAGCGGCAGCATGAAGGACTTGTAGTAGGCGGTGAGCAGCAGGTAGATGAGGATCAGGGCGACGATGAAGGCGCTGCCCAGGTCGCGGAACACGTCCAGGGTGAGGCGCATCTCGCCGCCCCAGAGCAGGGTGTAGTCCACCACGTCCTTCGGCTGCGCCTCGGTGAAGCCGAGGTTGCCGGTGGTGAAGGCGACGCCGTTTTTCAGGGGCTGCCCGTCGAGCATGCGGTCCATGGCCAGCACGGCGTAGACCGGGCTGGATTGGAGCATCTCGCCGCCCACCACCACCATCGGGTGCAGGTCGCGGCCATAAATGGGCTTGGCCTGGGTTACTCGCTCGATCCTGGCGATCTCTGACAGGGGGATCTGCACGCCCTGGGGATTGCTGACGCGCAGATCCATCAGGGTCTCGGGGGCGGCGCGCAGCGCGCGCGGCAGGCGCACCCGGATGTCGATGGGCTCGCGGGCGTCGACCACGTGCAGGGTGCCCAGGCTCAGGCCGTCGACGTAGCCGCGCAGCAGCTCCGCCACCTGGCCCGGCGCCACGCCGGCCAGCATGGCCTTCTCGGCGTCCACCCGCACCTCGTAGCCGTCGGCGTCGGCGGTGACCGAGTCGTCTACGTTGGTGAGGCCGTAGGTCTGGCCGAAGGCGGCCCCCACCTCGGCGGCGGCGGCGCGCAGGCGGTCGTAGTCCGGGCCGTACAGCTCGGCGAGGATCTGCGCGCGCACCGGCGGGCCGGGCGGCGTCTCGTAGATCTTGATCCGGGCCTGGGGATGGCGCGCCCGGATCGGCTTGAGCAGCGCGTCGAACTCGTTGGCGATGTCGTGCGAGGCCGCCGAGCGGTGGTGCTTGTCGCTCAGGTTGACGCGGATCTGGGCCAGGTTGGCGCCGCGCTTGAGCAGGTCGCCGCGCACCAGGGCGGCGAAGTCGATCGGCGCCGCCAGCCCGACGAAGGCCTGGTAGTCCGCCACCTCCGGGTGCGCGGCGAGCAGGTCGCCCACCTCGCGGGTGACCTGGTCGGTGGCGGCCAGGGCGGTGCCGGCCGGCATGTCCACCTGCAGCAGCATGGTGTTGGTATTGTCGTTGGGCAGCATCTTCAGCTCCACGCCGAGGGGCGCAAGGGGCCCGTTGATGCCGGAAGGCCGGACGAACTGCCAGGCGGGCATGACCATGGCGCCGATGAGCAGGCCCAGCACGATCAGGAAGAAGACGTTGCGCGTGGCGGCGCTGGCCATCAGCGGCCGGATCGCGGCCAGGTAGGCGCGGCGCAGCGGGTCCTGCCGTTCATGGCCGTGGTCTTCCAGGGTCTGCGCCTGCGCCAGGGCCCTCATGGCCTTGCCGCGCAGGGCCCGGCGCGCCGCCCAGGGCACCACCGAGTAGGCGATGAACAGCGAGGCGAGCATGGCCACCGGCACGTTGATCGGGATGGGGCGCATGAACGGGCCCATCATGCCGGTGACGAAGGCCATCGGGATGAAGGCGAGCATCACCGCCACGGTGGCGACGTTGGTGGGGTTGCCGATCTCGTTGGCGGCCTGGACCAGGGTCTGACCGAACTGCTCCATCTTCACCTTGCCGTGGTGCAGGTGGCGGTGGATGTTCTCGATCACCACGATGGAATCGTCCACCAGCAGGCCCAGGGCGAGGATCAGGGCGAACAGGGTGATGCGGTTGATGGTCTGACCGAACAGGAAGCCGACCGCCAGGACGATGAACAGGATCAGCGGGATGGTCATGGTGACGATGCCCGCCTCGCGCCAGCCGAGGAACCACCACATGAGCAGGATGACGGTGACGATGGCGATGACCAGGTGCTCCACCAGCAGGTTCACGGCCGCGTCGGCCCGCTCGCCGTCATCGCGGGTGACGGTGATGTCCACCCCCTGGGGCACCGCCTGGCGCTTCAGTTCGTCGAGCTTGTCCAGCACCGCGCGGGAGACGGTGACGCCGTTGGTGCCCGCCTTCTTGGCGATGGCCAGGGTCACCGCCGGGACGCTGCCGGCCGCCCGGCCTGCCGCGGCCGGGCCGAAGCCGATCCAGGACGTCTCCTCCACCTCCAGGCCGCCGTCCTCGACGCGGGCGATGTCGCGCAGGTAGACCGGGCGGCCGTCGGCGGCGCCCACCACGATGTCGCCCACCTCGCGGGCCGAGCCGAGGAAGCCGTTCAGGCGCAGCGGATGGGCGCGATTGCCCAGCACCAGCTCGCCCAGGGGGGCGGAGACATTGGCGCCGCGCAGCATGCGGTCGACCTGGTCCAGGGTCAGGCGACTGGCGGCCAGGCGCTGCGGGTCGATCCAGACGTTCACCGCCCGGGGGCGCCCGCCCACCACTTCGGTGAAGGACACCCCCTCCACGTTGCGCAGGTGCTCCAGCAGGCGGGCGGCCACCTCGCGCAGGCGCTGGTCGTCGTGGACCGCGGAACTGAGGGTCAGGGTGAGGATTGGCACGTCGTCGACGTTGATCGGCCGCACCACCGGCTGCATGGCGCCGGGCGGGATGCGGTCCCAGTTCTGGGTGAGCTGGTTGTAGAGCTTGACCAGGCTGTCCTCCTGGTCCTGGCCCACCTTGAACTGCACGGTGACCACGCCCAGGTCGTTGGTGGCGTAGCCGAAGGTGTGGTCCACCCCCGACTGGGCGTTCATGATCGCTTCCAGGGGCCGGACGATGAGGTTCTGGATCTCCTCGGGGCCGGCGCCCGGCTTGGCGACGATGATGTTGGCCGCCGGCACCACGATCTGCGGGTTGTACTCGCGCGGCGTCATCACCAGGGCCAGCGCCCCGATCATGAACAGCGCCAGGATCATCAGCGGCGTGATCTTGGATTCGAGGAAGGCGGCGGCCAGCCGGCCGGCGATGTTGACTTGGCTGTCGTGGCTGTTCTCGGACATGCTGCGCTCAATCCATCATGCGGGGGCGGCGGGTCAGCCGTTCACCTTGTCGCCGGATTCCAGCTGGTCGGCGCCCTCGACCACGACGCGCTCGCCGGGATTGACGCCGGCCTGGATCTCCAGTCGGTCCCCTTGCCGGTCGCCGACGCGCACCATGCGGAAGTGGGCCACGTTGTCGCCGTTCACGACGAACACCCCCTCGATGCCCGCCCGGCGCACCAGGGCCTCGGCCGGCAGCAGCATCGCCTGTCGCTGCCCGCGCGGGAACAAAACGCGGACGTAATCGCCACTGCGCATCCCCGCCTCGCTCAGGTCCAGCCGGACCATGAAGGTGCGGCTGACCGGGTCGGCGGCGGGCGAGATGCGCGCCACCTTGGCGGACACCGGCGCGTCGCGGCCGTCCACCTCGATGGTCACCGTCTGGCCGGGCCTGAGCTGGTCGAGGATGTCGCCGGGCGCCTGCGTCTCCACCTGCAGCCGGCCGGCGCTCTCCAGCACCAGGATCGGTTGCCCCGGCGCGGCGAGGTCGCCGTTGTCCGCCAGCTTGCGGGTGACCACCCCGAGGATGGGAGAGGCGACGCTGGCGTAGCGCAGCTGGCCGCTGGCCGTCTGCAGGCCCGACCTGGCCTGGGCCAGGCGAGTGGCGGCCAGGTCGTGCTGCAGCTTCATCTTCTCGAACTGCTGGCGCGTCACCACCTCTTCCTTCTGCAGGCTGGCGTAGCGCTCGAAGTCGGCCTTGGCGTCCTGGTAGGCGTCCTCGGCCTGGCGCACGGCGTGGCGGGCCTGCTCCACCTGGCCCTCCACGTCGACCGGGTCGACCGTGAACAAGCGCTGCCCACGCGCCACCGCCTGGCCCTCGACCACCGCCAGGTCGCGCAGGTAGCCCATCAGCCTGGAGGCCACCTCGACCCGCTCCAGGGCCACCACGGTGCCCGGACTGGCATGGTGGACGGTCAGGGGACTGAGGGCCAGCTGCTCGGCACGCGCCTGCACCGTGCGCGCCTCGCCCTTGGGCGCCTGGGCGCGATCGGCGTCGCCGCAGCCGGCGAGGAGCACGCCCAGGGCCAGGACGGCGGGCGTGAGCAGGGGGTAGGCAGGTGTCTTCATGTCCCGTTTCCTCAAGGTAGATCGGCCCGCAGCATGCCGACGACGCGCAGCAGCTCGGCGCGCTGGCTGGCGAGTTCCTGCCGGGCGCCGACCAGGTCGGCGCGGGCCTTGTCCAGCTGGGCCTGGGCGGCGAGCAGCTCGACCAGGGTGGCCATGCCGTTCTCGTAGCGCTTCCTGACCAGGCGGCGCGCCTCCTCCGCCTGCTCCACGGCCAACTCGCGGGCCTGGATGCGGGTCTCCGCCTCGAGCGACTTGCGGCGCGCCTCGCTGACCTGGAGGGAGACGCCATCCTCGGCCTGGCGCAGCCGTGCGGCCAGTTCCATGCGTCCGGCCTCGGCGCGGTCCACGCCGGCCCGGGTCGCGCCGCCGTCGAACAGGGTCCAGGACAGCACGCCGGCCACGGTGTAGGAGGAGGCGTCCAGGCCGACCTTGTCGTCATTCCAGTCCTGGCGCAGCACGACGTTGACCTGCGGCCGATGGCCCGCTCGCGCCGCCTCCACCTGGGCGCCGGCCGCCTCCATCTGATTGCGCAGGGCCCTGAGGCCGTCGTGATTGGCGATGGCCTGGCGGCGCAGGTCCGCGTCGCCGCCGTCGGGCATGCCGGGCATGACCGGGGCGCCCACGTCCAGCGCGTCGTCCAGGGACTTGCCCAGCAGCAGACGCAGGCGATCCAGGGCGCTGGCCACGCCGTTGCGGGCCTCCGCCAGCCGCACCCGGGCGTCCTCGAGGTGGACCCGGGCGGATAGCATGTCGCTCTTCACCGCCAGGCCCTGCCTGTGCATCCGCTCGGTGATGCGCGCGTATTCCTGGGCAGCGGACAGGGACTCCTCGGCCACGCTCACGAAGGCACGCGCGGTGTGCACGCCCTGATAGGCCATCAGGACCTGCCTGATCAACTGCTGGCGGGCTGCCTGGTCGCCGGACTGGGCGGCGCGCACCTGGGCTTGGGCCTGGGCCACGTAGCTCTGCACCTGACCACCGGTATAGACCGGCCAGAGCAGTTCGACGCGGGTGTTCAGGTTGTCGACCGCCTTGGGGTCGTTGAGGGTGGCGGGGATGAAATCGGCGGCGCCGATGCGTTCCTGGCTCAGCTTGAGGCCGAAGGCGTTGAGCGGGTCGTTGGTGTGGGTGGCGGTGAGCGATAGGTTGAGGCGCGGCAGGCGGCCACCCTCGGCTTGGCGTAGGCCCGCCTCCGCCTGGTCGATCTGGCTGCGACTGATGCTCAGGTCGGGATTCTGGGCCAGCGCGGTCTCCACGCATTGCCTGAAGTCGAGCGTCTCCGCGAGGGCGGGGGCGGACGTCAGGGCCAGGGCCGTCGCCAGGGCCAACCGTCTAGCCGCGGGTAGCATCATCTGAAATGCTCCTTGCATCACGCACGCCAAGCCGTTCGGGCATCGCTCGCCCGGGATCCGCCTCATGCGCCGTGGGCATGAAATATTAGACCAGGCTAATATACTCGATCAAAATAACTTATGCAAGGATAAGCCGAACTGGGCGATGATGAAAGGGTCTGATTTACTTCGTGAAACCACAGAAGACATCGCGCATCATGCCGATCAGTTGCAGGGTGCGGGTGTCGCTGACGCGGTAGTAGACGCGATTGGCATCCTTGCGCGTGCGCAGCACGCCCTTGTCGCGGAGGATGGCCAGGTGCTGGGAGATGTTGCTCTGCGAGGTGCCGACGTTGTCGACGATGTCCTGCACGCTGATCTCCTTGTCGCCCAGAACGCAGAGGATCTTCAGTCTGAGGGGGTGGGACATGGCCTTCAGGGCGCGCGAGGCTTGTTCGATGTGCTCGTCGTTCTCGATGAGTTCCGCGGACGTCATGGTGTGGTGCGCTCCATTCCCAGCTCGGGTTGGGACAAACGTGCTGTTGATATGCTCACACCGCGAAGTTTATTCAAATATGCTGAAATTGCGATCCAAAAATGCGCTGAATTCTAATAAAATATTCTGATGCCTCCTTCTGTTACCCCTGTACTCCTCGTCATCCTTGACGGCTTCGGTCACCGGGAGCCGGATCCCTACAACGCGGTCACGATGGCGAACAAGCCCCATTGGGACCGTTTCTGGGCACAGTACCCGCACACCCTGATCCACGCCTCGGAGGCCGCGGTCGGCCTGCCCGGCGGGCAGATGGGCAACTCCGAGGTCGGCCATCTGAACATCGGCGCCGGTCGGGTCGTGTATCAGGAGTACACGCGCATCGACATGGCCATCCAGTCCGGCAACTTCTTCTACAACCTGGCCATCCAGGACGTGATCGAGCAGGTCAAGCGCCGCGACAGCGCACTGCACGTCTTCGGCCTGCTCTCCGATGGCGGCGTGCACAGCCATGAGACGCACATCCACGCCATGCTGGAGATGGCGGTCCGCGCCGGGGTGAGGAAGGTCTACATGCATGCCTTCCTCGATGGCCGCGACACGCCGCCCAAGTGCGCGGAGATCTATCTGCGCCGCCTGCAGGACAGGTTCGTCGAGCTGGGCGCCGGACGGATCGCCTCCATCATCGGCCGCTACTACGCCATGGACCGCGACCGGCGCTGGCCGCGGGTCAAGGTGGCCTACGACCTGATCACCCTGGGTCGCGCCGACTACCAGGCGCCCACCGCGGTGGACGGCCTGCTGGCGGCCTACGAGCGGGGCGAGACGGACGAGTTCATCAAGGCCACCGCCATCATCCCGGAAGGCGAGGCGCCCGTGCGCATGCACGACGGCGACGCCGTCGTCTACATGAACTTCCGCTCCGACCGCGCCCGCCAGCTCACGCGCGCCTTCATCGCACCGGACTTCGCGCAGTTCGAGCGCGCATACGTGCCCCAGCTGTCGCGCTACTGCACCCTGACCAGCTACAGCGCCGACTTCGATGTGCCGGTGGCCTTCCCCCCCGAGCGCATCCGCAACAGCTTCGGCGAGTACATCTCCAACCTGGGCCTGCGCCAGCTGCGCATCGCCGAGACCGAGAAGTATCCGCACGTTACCTACTTCTTCAACGGCGGCGTGGAGACCGTGTTCCCCGGCGAGGAGCGCATCATGGTGCCGTCGCCCCACGTGGCCACCTACGACCTGCAGCCGCAGATGAGCGCGCCGGAGGTCACCGACAAGCTGGTGGAGGCGATCCGCGGCCGCCGCTTCGATGCCATCATCTGCAACTACGCCAACCCGGACATGGTGGGCCACACCGGCAATCTGGAAGCCGCCCGGCAGGCGATCGAGGCGGTGGACGTGTGCCTGGGCCGGGTGGTGGAGGCGATGCGGGAGATCGGCGGCGAGGTGATCATCACCGCCGACCACGGCAATGCCGAGTGCATGCTGGACGAGGTGGCCAAGCAACCCCACACCGCCCACACCACCAACCTGGTGCCTTTCATCTACATCGGGCGGCCCGCCCGCATGCTGCACGAGGGCGCCCTGGAGGACGTGGCGCCGACCCTGCTCAGGATGATGGGCCTGCCGCAACCGGCGGAGATGACCGGCCATCCCCTGATCGATTTCTCCGACTCCCGCGCCGACCAGGGTCCCTAGGGTGTGCTGATCATCCGGTTCCTGCTGCTGCTGATGCTGGCCGCCCCGGCCTGGGCGGCCCTGGATGGCAGGAAGCAGGAGCTCGAGGGGGTGCGCGAGCGCATCGCGAAGCTCAAGCAGGAGATCGAGCAGGCCTCGGAAGACCGGGTCGAGGTCGCCGATGCCCTGAAGCAATCCGAACGGAACATCTCCGAAGTCAATCGCAGCCTGCGTGAACTGAGGCAGCAGCAGAAGTCCCTGGGACGGCAGCTCGATGACCTGGCGCTCGCCACCCGCCAGACCCAGGCCGAACTCGACGCCCAGCGCGAGCAGTTGGCCGAACTGTTGCGCCAGCGTTATATGCAGGGGGGTGGCGACACCCTCAAGCTGCTGCTCAACGCCCAGGATCCGCAGGCCATCGCGCGCAACCTGGAATACCTGCGCTACGTCGGCCAGGCGCGCAATGACCTGATCCGCGATTACCAGTCCACCCTGGAGCGCTTGCGCGCCCTGGAGACCGACACCCGCCAGAAGAACGACAGCCTGCGCCGGGTGCGCGACGATCAGCTGATCCAGAAGAAGCGTCTCGAAAAGGACAAGGTCGAGCGGCAAGCGGTGCTCGACAAGCTGGCCAAGCAGATCCGCAGCCAGCGGCGCGAGGTGTCCACCCTGGTGCGCGACGAGCAACGCCTCGCCCGCCTGATCGAGCGTCTGAGCCGGGTGGCCCCGCCCGTCCGCCAGGACAAGCGGCCCCTCCAGCCGGGCAGGACGGTCGCCGAGGTGGCGGACGCCAGCCTGGCCAAGTATGCCTTCGCCACCCTGAAGGGCCGTCTGGCCCTGCCGCTGGCCGGGGAGATCGTTGCCCGTTTCGGGCAGCCGCGCGAGGGCGGCGGACCGGCCTGGAAGGGGCTCTTCATCCGCGCCCCCGAGGGCCGGCAGGTGCGCGCCGTCGGCAGCGGCCAGGTGGCCTTCGCCGACTGGCTGCGCGGTTTCGGCAACCTGCTGATCATCGACCGCGGCGGCTTCCTGAGCCTGTACAGCAATAATGAAAGCCTGTATAAGCAGGTCGGTGACAGCGTGCGGGCGGGCGACACCATCGCCAGCGTTGGCAACAGCGGCGGCCAGGAAGAGGCCGGACTTTACTTTGAATTGCGTCACCAGGGTCGACCCTTCGACCCCTTGTCTTGGGTCAAGCTCAAATGAACCTGTCCAGATTCAAACAATTCGGTCTTTTGGGAATGGGCGTCCTGCTCGGCGCCGCGCTGACCCTGAACTATCCGGCCATCGCCGAGCGGGAGCGGGAGCCCTTGCCGGTCGAGGATCTGCGCGCCTTCAGCGAGATCTTCGGCAAGATCAAGAGCGACTACGTCGAGCCGGTGGAGGACAAGAAGCTCCTCACCGAGGCGATCAACGGCATGCTCACCGGCCTGGATCCCCACTCCGCCTACCTGGACGCCGAGGCCTTCAAGGAGTTGCAGGTGGGCACCCAGGGCGAATTCGGCGGCCTGGGCATCGAGGTGGGCATGGAGGACGGCTTCGTCAAGGTGGTCGCCCCCATCGAGGACACCCCCGCCCATCGCGCCGGCGTCAAGAGCGGCGATCTGGTCATCAAGCTGGACGACACGCCGGTCAAGGGCATGACCCTCAACGACGCGGTCAAGCGCATGCGCGGCAAGCCGGGCAGCGACATCACCCTGACCATCCTGCGCAAGGGCGAAAGCAAGCCTGTCATAGTTACCATCACCCGCGCGGTGATCAAGATCAGGAGCGTCAAGCACAAGCTGGTCGAGCCCGGCTTCGGCTACGTGCGCATCACGCAATTCCAGGAGCACACCGGGGATAACCTGGTGGCCGCGCTGAAGGACTTGCAGGAGCAAAACAAGGGCGGCCTCAAGGGCCTGGTGCTGGACCTGCGCAACGATCCCGGCGGTCTGCTCAACACCGCCGTGGGGGTGGCCGGCGCCTTCCTCAAGCCAGGGCAGCTGGTGGTCTACACCGAGGGGCGCAGCGAGGACGCCAAGATGCGGCTGAACAACAGCCGCGAGCATTATCTGCGTCCCGGCGAGTCGGATTACCTCAGGAACCTGCCAGCCTGGGCCAAGGACATCCCCATGGTGGTGCTGGTGAACGGCGGCTCGGCGTCCGCCTCCGAGATCGTCGCCGGCGCCCTGCAGGACCACAAGCGGGCCCTCGTCGTGGGCACCCAGACCTTCGGCAAGGGCTCGGTGCAGACCATCCTGCCGCTCAACAACGGCACCGCCATCAAGCTCACCACGGCGCGCTACTACACACCCAGCGGCCGCTCCATCCAGGCCAAGGGCATCACGCCGGACATCGTCGTCGAGGAGGCCACCATCACCGCCAGCGAGGCTCCCGCCATCGCGGTGCGCGAAGCGGATCTGGAACGGCATCTGAGCAATGGCCAGGACAAGCCGAAGCCCGCCGACAAGGACAAGGCCGACAAGGACGCCAAGCAGCAGGGCACGCTCGAGCCGGGCGAGATCGTCTCCCGGAACGACTACCAGTTCAATCAGGCGTTGATCCTGCTCAAGGGCTTGCACCTGCTGCAGCGCTAGGCACGGGTGGGGCGCATGACGATACCCTGCGACACGCTCAAGCGCCGCGAGATCGTCTTCCACCCGACCCCGCCGGGGCAGATCGAGCGGGCCCTGCCCCTGCTCGCCGGGCTGCCCGACCTGGAGGTCCGCCGCGTCGCCGAGGCGACCCTCGAGGTGCGCTACTGCATCGCCGACTTCAGCCTGGAAGGGCTGGAGACCGCCCTGTCCGAGCAGGGCTTTCACCTGGAAAACACCCTGCTCATGCGCCTGGTGCGCGCCCTGATCTATCACGTGGAGCGGGTGCAGCGGGAGAACATGGGCAAGCCCGAGGTGATGACCAAGAACTACCAGGCCTACATGGAGGCCTGGGCGAGGCGCCCGCACGGCGACCACGACGAGACGCCCGAGGTGTGGCGGCAGTACAAGTAGTGAGGCGTCAGGCGCACGGGCTACCCTCACCCCTCACCGACCTTGAACGACCAGCAGCTCCTCCGCTATTCGCGCCATATCCTCCTCAACGAGATCGGGGTGGACGGACAGTCCCGCCTGCTGGATGCCCATGCCCTGATCGTCGGCGCCGGCGGCCTGGGCTCGCCGGTCGCGCTCTACCTGGCGGCGGCCGGGCTGGGGCGCATCACCCTGTGCGACGACGACGTGGTGGACCTCAGCAACCTGCAGCGGCAGATCGCCCACGACACGCAGGCCATCGGCCTGAACAAGGCCGCGTCCGCCGCCCGTCGCATGCGCGCCATGAATCCCGACATCCGGGTCGAGCCCCTGGCCCTGCGCCTGGCTGGCGAGGAGCTGGCTCGGCGGGTGGAGGCGGCGGACGTGGTGCTGGACTGCTCGGACAATTTCGCCACCCGCCATGCCGTCAACCGGGCCTGCGTCGAGCTGAATAAGCCGCTGGTGTCCGGGGCGGCGGTGCGCTTCGACGGCCAGGTGAGCGTCTTCGACCTGCGCCGCGGCGACGCGCCCTGCTACGCCTGTCTGTTCCCCGAGGCGGGGGAGGGCGGCGAGCTGCGCTGTGCCGAGTTCGGCGTGTTCGCCCCGCTGGTGGGGGTGATCGGCAGCCTGCAGGCCGCCGAGGCCCTCAAGCTGGTGATGGGCGTGGGGCGCGGCCTGACCGGCCGGCTGCTGCTGTACAACGCCCTGGACGGGGAATGGCGGGAGATTCGCCTGAGGAAGGACCCGGCCTGCCCGGTGTGCGGCGCCGGGGATCGGGGATCAGGGACCGGGGGTCAGTAGGCCCGCGGTCAGCAGTCCCCACTGGGCCTCCCAGTTTTCCAGGGGCGCGCGGCGGAAGCCGCTCTTCACGAATTGCTGCCAGCGTCCCTGCACCCAGGCCAGGATCAGGTTGGCCGCCAGGGCGCCGTCCCGCTCGGCGGCCAGCGCCCCCTGGCTGGCGGCGATGCGCAGGGACTGGCGCAGGCTGGCCTCGACGCGATCGAGCAGCTGGTTCACACGTGCCTGCAGGCGCTCGTTCTCGTTCACCAGGACCTCGCCGGTGAGCACCCGGGTCATGCCCCGGTTGCGCTCGGCGAAGGCGAGCAGCATCTGCGCCATGGCGCGCGCCTGTTCCAGGCCGCGCGTTTCCTCGCCGGTGATGCGGTTGATGAGGGAAAACAGGGTCTGCTCGATGAACTCGATCAACCCCTCGTACATCTGCGCCTTGCTGGCGAAGTGGCGGTAGAGGGCCGCCTCGGAGACGTCGATGCGGGCGGCCAGGGCGGCGGTGGTGATCTTCTCCGCCACCGGGGCCTCCAGCATCTCGGCCAGGGTGTGCAGGATCTGCAGCTTGCGTTCGCCGGGCTTGCCCATGGTGATCGGCCTGCGACCTCAGGTTCGCGGGGCACAGGCGGCCGCGACGGGCGCCTCGCCCAGGAAGCACTCCACCCGGCGGTCGTCGGCGACGAACATGTCCACGTCGAACTCGTCCACCGCCTGCCTGAGGCGGGCCTCGAAGGCGGCCGGGTCGGCGACGCCGTCGTAGACCTCCATCCACAGGCGTGGCTCGTCGCGCTTCTTCAGCAGCCGCCCGGCGACGCCGGTGCGGCAGGCGAGCCGCGCCATCATGCCGCGCACCACGGTCTCCGTGTCCGAGCCGTCGTCGGCGACCCGGTACCAGACGCAATAGAGATGGCTCAGCGCCATGGCGCGTGCACGTCTTCCCAGCTCTGCTGGAAATGGGGGTAGGCCTCCAGGTGCAATTCCTTGAGGAAATGCAGCTCCTGCAGGGTCTCGAACGGGAAGCCCTGGCGGTTACCTCGGTCGTCGGTCAGCAGCTCGTTGACATAGGGCAGGAACTGCTCGGTGCCCCAGAACGCCACCGCCTTGGCGGCCACGTGGGGGTAGCGCGCCTCGATGCTGGAGACGCCCTCGCCGGCCGGCCGGATGCGCCCCACGCCGATGGCGAAGGCCGCGCGCAGGCGGCGCACCTCCTCGCGCAGGCGCAGGTTCTCCTCCTGCAGGGCGACCAGTTCCTTGAGCATCGCGGATCCTCGGCGTATGTGGAGCTCAGGTTTCCAGGGCGTAGGGCAGCGGCCGGAAGACGAGCCGCGGGCCGTCCGTCGAGCGCAGGCGCACCTCGCCGGCGTCGTGGCTGCTGGTCTGCATCACCGCCAGCAGGTCGGTGCCGCCGCCCGGCGCGGGCGCCGCGTTGGCCACCAGGCCGCAGGACTGGCCGCCGAGCTCCGGGCTGTGCAGCTCGTCGCCGGGCGCCGCGTCGGCGTCGACGTGGGCCAGGTACATGCGCCGCTTGAGCTTGCCCAGGTACTGGCTGCGGGCGACGATCTCCTGGCCGGGGTAGCAGCCCTTGTGGAAGCTCACGCCTTGCAGCACCTCCATGTTCGCCATCTGCGGCACGAAATGGTCCTGGGTCGCCGGCAGGATCACCGGCACGCCGGCGGCGATCGTCAGCCAGTCCCAGACCGGCGCGCCCACCGGCCGGGCCTGGGCGGCGAGGGACTGCCAGGCGGCGGGGGCGGCCTCGGGGGCGACGAACAGGTCGAAGCGCGTCTCGCCCAGGCGCACCGCCCAGCCGGTGTCGCTGCCCACCACGTCCATGGCATGGGCCGGCGCGCCGCCGAACAGTCCCCGCACCAGGGTCTCGGCGCCGTCGCCAGACAGCCCCAGGGCGACCCATTCGTCGGAGGCGTCGCGCACCTTCACCTTGGCGCGCAGCACGAACAGGGTCAGTCGCTTCTGCACCCCCTCGCGCACGCCGCGCGGCAGCATCAGCAGGATGTCGCCGCCGCGCCGGAAGGTCAGGAAGTTGGCCAGCAGGCGCCCCTTGGGCGAGCAGTAGCCGGCGAACACCGCGTTGTTGTCGCGCAGGCCGCGCAGGTCGTTGGTGATCTGGCCGTGCAGGAAGGTCTGCGCCTCCTCGCCGCTGAAGGCGATCAGGCCATAGTGGGACAGGTCGGCCAGCGCCAGGCCGTCGCGGGCGGCGGCCCGCTCGGCGTCGGGGTCGCCGAAGTCGGCGATGACGCCGTCGGCGAGGACGGCGCCCTGGGTTTGCAAGTATTCACTCCAGGCGGGAATCATGGTTCGTCGGCATCTTGAAACAGGAATCCGCGTAACTTACCCGCCCGCTCACCCTGCTGACAAGCGGGTTCAAGCCTGGCCTCGGGGTGGCCGGCAGGCGTCGCGGCAGCCCAGGATGGAGAAGTGGCGCAGCCAGAGCCACGCCAGGACGGGCAGCAGGGCCAGCAGGACCCACTGCCACCAGGCCAGCCCCGCGAAGCCGGTCCGCAGGGCCTGGACGAAGGTGGCGATGGCGGGAAACAGGGCCAGGAGCAGCAGGAACAGGAGGATCGGGCGCAGGCGCGGGCTCACAACAGGCGGGCCTGGGGCAGGCGGGTGACGCGCAGGGTATGCAGGCGGCGATTGTCGGCGCGCAGGACCTGGAAGCGGAACTCGCCGATCTCCACCGCCTCGCCCCGCTTGGGCAGGCGGCCGAAGGCATGGCTGACCAGTCCGCCCACGGTGTCGAACTCCGCGTCGGAGAAGCCCGCCCCCACGGTCAGGTTGAAGTCGTCGATGCGCGTCTGGGCCTTCACCCGGAAGCTGTCCTCCGCGTCGGGGAGGATGCCGGTCTCGGCCTCGAAGGCGTCATGCTCGTCCTCGATGTCGCCGACGATCTGCTCCAGCACGTCCTCGATCGTGACCAGGCCGGCCACGCCGCCGTATTCGTCCACCACGATGGCCATGTGGTTGCGCGACAGGCGAAACTCCCGCAGCAGGACATTGAGGCGCTTGCTCTCCGGGATGAACACGGCTGGCCGCAGCATCTCGCGCAGGTTCACGTTCCGGTCCGTGTACAGGCGCAGCAGGTCCTTGGCCAGCAGGATGCCGACCACGTCGTCCCGGCCGCCGTCCACGGCGGGGAAGCGGGAGTGGGCGGTCTCGATGACGAAGGACAGCAGCCGCTCGGGCGGCTCGTTGATGTCCACCACGTCCATGCGCGAGCGCGGGATCATGATCTGCCCCACCTGCAGCACCGAGACCTGCATGACGCCCTCGATCATGGACAGGGCGTCGGCGTCCAGCAGGTCCTTTTCGTAGGCGGCGTGCAGCAGTTCGAGCAGTTCGTCGCGGTTGTCCGGCTCGCGGGAGAGCCAGGAGGTGAGGCGCTCCAGGAAGCTCGGTCGCGGTTGGCCTTCTTCGCTCATCGATAGGGATCGGGATAACCCAGGCGGCGCAGGATGAAGCCTTCCACCGCCTCCATGGCGGCGGCCTCCACCTCCGCCTCGTGGTCGTAGCCCTGCAGGTGCAGCATGCCGTGCACCACCAGGTGGGCGTAATGGGCTTCGCGGGCCTTGCCCAGCTCGGCCGCCTCGCGCGCCACCACTGGCGCGCAGAGCACGATGTCGCCGCTGAGCGTGGGTGTGGCGTGAGGCGCGAGAGGTGAGGCGGTATCGTAGGCAAAGGTGAGCACGTTGGTGGCGTAGTCCTTGCCCCGGTAGTCGCGGTTGAGTTGCCGGCCTTCGTCTTCGTCGACGAACCTCAGGGTCGCCTCGGCGTCCCCTTCCAGGGCCGCGCCCGCCCAGTGCCGCAGGTCCGCACGACGCGGCAGCCCCTCACGGTCCGTGGCGGCATACTGCACGGACAACCGCAGTCGGGGCCGCTTGTCCCCCGCACCACTCACCCTTCACCCCTCACCGCCTCGCGCGCGGCGTGGGCGTCGTAGGCGTCGATGATGCGGGCCACCAGCGGGTGGCGCACCACGTCGTCGTTCTGGAACTCGGTGAAGGCGATGCCGCGCACCTGCCTGAGGATGTCGCGCACCTCCACCAGACCGCTGCGCTGACCGCGCGCCAGGTCGATCTGGGTGATGTCGCCAGTGACCACCGCCTTGGAGCCGAAGCCGATGCGGGTGAGGAACATCTTCATCTGCTCCGGCGTGGTGTTCTGCGCCTCGTCGAGGATGATGAAGGCGTGGTTCAGCGTGCGGCCGCGCATGAAGGCGAGCGGCGCGATCTCGATCACCTGTCGCTCGAAGGCGCGCGTCGCCTTGTCGAAGCCCATCAGGTCGTAGAGGGCGTCGTAGAGCGGCCGCAGATAGGGGTCCACCTTCTGCACCAGGTCGCCGGGCAGGAAGCCCAGCCGCTCGCCCGCCTCCACGGCGGGGCGGACCAGCACGATGCGCTTGACCAGGTCGCGCTCCAGGGCGTCCACCGCCCCGGCCACGGCGAGATAGGTCTTGCCGGTGCCGGCCGGCCCGATGCCGAAGGTCACGTCGAACTCCTGGATCTGGCGCAGGTACTGGTTCTGCCGCGCGGTGCGGCCGTGCAGGCCGTGCCGGCGGGTC
Source organism: Thiobacillaceae bacterium (assembly GCA_025458005.1). Classification (GTDB taxonomy): domain Bacteria; phylum Pseudomonadota; class Gammaproteobacteria; order Burkholderiales; family Thiobacillaceae; genus JALOTG01. The sequence continues at coordinate 4,769 of JALOTG010000008.1, read as the reverse complement.
ATCAGCACCGGCAGGTTGTCCTCGCCCTCGGCCGCCGGCTGCGCCTTGTGGGCGACCTCCACCAGGGCGAGCTGGATGTCGTCGATGTCCAGCGGCTTGCGCGCCCGCTGGTAGAAGTCCTGCAGGATCCGCGCCGCAAGCTCCGCCTTGTCCGGCGCGCCGCCGATGCGGAACACCTCGCCGCGCCGCGACAGGGTCACGTTGAGCGCCGTCTCGATCTGGCGCAGGTTCTCGTCCAGCACGCCGCAGAGGTTGGCGAGGCGGTTGTTGTCGGGAGGGGCGAGGGTCAGTTCCATGGACCGGAGGTCAGATCACGCGCACGGTTGGGCCATAGCGGGCAAGCTTGGCGTCGGTGGTGAGCAGGATCATGGGTTCGCACAGGCTCTGGGCCACCAGCAGGCGATCGAAGGGGTCTTTGTGGTCATCATGCAGGGGCAGGCCGGCCAATCCGAGAATATGATCGTCATCCAGTCCCAGCCAGTCAAAACCGTCCGCCGTCATGCGCTGGATGAAGCGGGGTAGGTCCAGGTGGAGCTTGCCGATGCCGGTCTTGATCGCGATCTCCCACAAACTGATGCGGCTGATGTAGGCACTGTTCTCAACATCGCGCACCAGCTCCGCGCACGCTGGGGGCAGGTGTTGGGGGGCGATCTGCCACCAGATGGCCAACTGCGTGTCCAGCAGGAGCCTCATTCGTCACGCCCTTCGAAGGCCGCTTGCAGGTCGTCCGGCAGGGGCGCGTCGAAGTCGTCGGCGATCCAGAACCCCTCGCCCATCATCCCGCCGGGCGGCTTGATCCTTGGCTTCTTCGGCACATACGGCAGCAGCCGCGCAACAGGTACCCCCGCCTTGGCGATGACGACCTCCTCGCCGTTCTGGATCTGCTCGATCAGCTTGGAAAAATGGGTCTTGGCTTCGTGGATGTTGACCGTGGTCATGAGTTGGGCGCAAGTGGACTAGCTGTTAGTCTAGCACATGCGTCCGGCGGGTTCTTAAGGGCGAGCGCAGCGCGGATTGAGTGGTATCGCCCCCCCGGATTCCGCTCTGCCGCATCCGGGCTACTCGCCGGCAGGTCAGATCAGCCGCGGCGGCGGGCGGCCCAGCCCACCAGGCCCAGGCCGGCCAGCATCAGGGCGTAGGTCTCGGGCTCCGGGACGGCCTGCGTGACCGAGGCGGCGTCCACGTAGGCGAAGTGCAGGTTGGGGTTCTGGGCGTTGCTGAAGCGCAGGGTGGTGCTGCCGTCGAGGGCGGTGAAGCGCAGGCTGACGGGGGTCCAGGCGATGGCGCTGCCGTAATTGGTGACGTCATGGCCTGTCGTGACGCCCGCCACGCTGACGTCGATGTGGGCGGTGCCCAGACGGCCATAGCCGGCATGGGTCCCCAGGCTGAAGGCGAGGTCGTAGGTCTGCCCGGCCACGGTGGCGAAGGTCTGCTCGATGCCGCCATTGAAGTAGACATAGTTGGCCAGGTCGATGGCCATCACGCCGTCGGCCGCGCCCCCATAGGCGGCCGCATTGAACCATTCCACGCCGCTGAGCACGGTCTTCCAGCCGGTGATGGCGGTGGAGTTGCCGGGCAGAGAGGCATAGCCGGTGCCGGCGGGCAGCTCGAAGCCGGGGTTGACGAGCAGGTTGGCCGGGGCGAAGGCCAGGGCGCCCTGGCTGCCGATCAACAGGGTGGCGAGGGTGGCGAGACGAAGCGCGGGAGGCATGTTGTTCTCCTGGGTCCTTTCGATTCAGCTCTTGCGGCGACGGGCGGCGAAGCCGACCAGGCTCAGCCCGGCCAGCATCAGGGCGTAGGTCTCGGGTTCCGGGACGGGCGTGACTTCCACGCTCACGTTGTCCAGGAAGGAATACTGCATCCCGGCGACTTGCGTATTCCTGAATTCCAGCGTGGTGGTCGTGCCGGTCGCGGTGAAGTTGAAGCTGAAATACTTCCAGGTATTGGAGGCGCTGGTGGGATTGATCAGCTGATACGTGCCGACGAGCGCGTTATCGATCAGCGCCGTGATTTCACCGTAGGTGGGGTTTGCGAAGGTGGCGCCGTGGAAACCGACCGTGTAGTTCGTGCCGATTTGGGTGGCGAAGCTTTGCTTGATGCCGCCGTTGGCGTAGGTGTAGTTCGCCAGATCCACGGCATCCTTGCCGATGGGGTCGGTGAAGTAGCCCAGTGCCTCCGTCATCCAGTGCACGCCGGTGCCGGTGGCGGTCCAGCCGGTGATCCAGGTGGCATTACCAGGTACCAGCGCGTTGAGAAAGTTGGAAGCGGGATGCTCGAACCCGGGGTTGACCAGCAGGTTGGCCTGGGCGGCAGGCATGCCGGCGAGCGCACCAAAAAGAAGCAAGGCCTTGTTCTTCATGTTTTTCCCTCAGAGTAGAAAGATAGGCCTGCTTGATAAGCAATGATTGTGCCAGGTGATCCACGCCCTGACGGATCAGTGAGTTATAAATTCATTAAATGGGTAAGTGTCAAATCGGCCGACAATTTCCACGGGGAAGCGTAAGAAAGATCGACATGACGGGGGCTCGGAACGGCCCGATCCGCGATGGATTCCGCACCGTGATGGGGCATGCGGGCGCGTCGCGCGCCCGGCGCGCTCAGACCCGGACGACCTCGCCGCGCAGGCTGTTGGGCAGGGCGCGGGTGATGATGACCTCGACCATGTGGCCGATCAGGCGGGGGTGCCCGGCGAAGTTGACCACCCGGTTGTTCTCCGTGCGGCCGGAAAGCTCTTCGGGGTCCTTCTTGGCGGGGCCCTCCACCAGGATGCGCTGCAGCGTGCCGACCATGGACGCGCTGATGGCGGCGGCCTGTTCGCGAATCCGCTCCTGCAGGCGGTAGAGTCGCTGCAGTTTCACTTCCTGGGGCGTGTCGTCGGCGAGGCTGGCGGCCGGGGTGCCGGGGCGGGGGCTGTAGACGAAGCTGAAGGAGTGGTCGAAGCCGACCTCCTCGATCAGCCGCAGGGTCGCCTCGAAGTCGGCCTCGGTCTCGCCCGGGAAGCCGACGATGAAGTCGGTGGCGAGCGAGATGTCCGGGCGCGCGGCGCGCAGCCGGCGAACGATGGACTTGTATTCGAGGACGGTATAGCCGCGCTTCATCGCCGCCAGGATGCGGTCGGAGCCGGACTGCACCGGCAGGTGCAGGTGGTTGGCGAGCTTGGGCACGCGGGCGTAGACATCGATGATGCGGTCGGTGAACTCGCGCGGGTGCGAGGTGGTGAAGCGCACCCGCTCGATGCCCGGGATCTCGGCCGTGAGTTCCAGCAGCAGGGCGAAGTCGGCGACATCGTTCGCGTCACCCTCGTCATCATCGATGGCGCCGCGGTAGGCGTTGACGTTCTGCCCCAGCAGGGTGACCTCCTTCACCCCCTGTCCGGCCAGCCCGGCGACCTCGGCGAGCACGTCGGCGAGCGGCCGCGACACCTCCTCGCCGCGGGTGTAGGGCACCACGCAGAAGGTGCAGTACTTGCTGCAGCCCTCCATCACCGAGACGAAGGCGGTGGGCCCCTCGACGCGGGCGGGCGGCAGGTGGTCGAACTTCTCGATCTCGGGGAAGGAGATGTCCACCTGCGCTCGGCCGGTCGCGCGCCGCCTGGCCATTATCTCCGGCAGGCGGTGCAGGGTCTGCGGCCCGAACACCACGTCCACGAAAGGCGCGCGTTTGACGATGGCGTCGCCCTCCTGGCTGGCCACGCAGCCGCCGACGCCGATGATCAGGTTCGGGTTGCGCTGCTTGAGGTGCTTCACCATGCCCAGGTCGGTGAACACCTTCTCCTGGGCCTTCTCGCGCACCGAGCAGGTGTTGAACAGGATGACGTCGGCCTGCTCCGGATCGTCGGTGGGTTCAAAGCCCTCGGCGGCGCCCAGCACGTCGGCCATCCTGGCCGAGTCGTACTCGTTCATCTGGCAGCCGAAGGTCTTGATGAAGACTTTGCGGGACATGGGGTTTGCGGGTTAAATCGATCCGGCATTCTAACGTTCCAACATCGACCCCGGAGCCGTCATGAAATACCAGGACCTGCGCGACTTCATCCTGCAACTCGAACGCATGGGCGAGCTGAAGCGTATCGGCGTGGAGGTGGACCCGAAGCTGGAGATGACCGAGATCGGCGACCGGGTGCTGCGCGCCGGCGGCCCGGCGCTGCTGTTCGAGAAACCCAAGGGCCACTCGATCCCCGTGCTGGCCAACCTGTTCGGCACGGTGAAGCGGGTCGCCCTGGGCATGGGCGAGGAGGACCCCGCCAAGCTCAGGGAGATTGGCCGGCTGCTCGCCTACCTCAAGGAGCCCGAGCCGCCGAAGGGGCTGAAGGACGCCTGGGAGAAGTGGCCGATCCTCAAGCAGGTGCTCAACATGTCGCCCCGGGAGGTGAAGGGACCGCCCTGCCAGGAGGTGGTCCTGGAAGGCAGTGATGTGGACCTCGGTCGCCTGCCCGTGCAAACCTGCTGGCCGGGCGACGCCGCGCCGCTGATCACCTGGGGCCTCACCGTCACCCGCGGGCCGCACAAGCCGCGCCAGAATCTGGGCATCTACCGCCAGCAGGTGATCGGTCGCAACAAGGTCATCATGCGCTGGCTGGCGCACCGGGGCGGGGCGCTGGATTTCCGCGAGCACTGCATCGCCCGTCCGGGCCAGCCCTTCCCGGTGGCGGTGGCCCTGGGCGCCGACCCGGCCACCATCCTGGGCGCGGTCACCCCGGTGCCGGACAGCCTGTCCGAATACCAGTTCGCCGGGCTGCTGCGCGGCGCCAAGACCGAGGTGGCGCAATGCCT
>JALOTG010000101.1 GCA_025458005.1 Thiobacillaceae bacterium | reverse complement strand
GCCGACCACCCTGCCCGCCTCGTCCAGCACGGGCAGGCCGGAAAACTTGTGCTGGCGGGTGAGTTGCAGCACGTCGTGCACCGTCATCTCGGGCCTGACGGTGACCGGCTCCTTGACCACCCCCGCCTCGTAGCGCTTGACCCGCGAAACCTCAGCGGCCTGCTGGCGGGCCGACAGGTTCTTGTGCACGATGCCGATGCCGCCCTCCTGAGCCAGTGCGATGGCCATGCGCGCCTCGGTCACCGTATCCATGGCGGCGGAGACCACCGGGATGTTCAATTCGATGCCCCGAGTCAGTCGGGTGCGCAGGCTGACATCGCGCGGGAGGATCTGGGAAAAGGCGGGGACGAGCAGGACGTCGTCGAAGGTGAGGGCTTTCTGGAGAATACGCATAGCAGCAAGGCCTTACGCACAAAACAATATTATACAGAGAGTGCGCGGCAAGGCATGCGTCGCACGGCAACCCACGGGTAAAGCCATCGGGTATGGCGCATTGACGTGATGCCGCTCAGACGATAAGTTCGGAGCATCGATCCATGAGCAGCCGATTTGTCTGCATTTTTCTGATCGGGGAGTGAACGTGCGCCACCACGGCAGGCCCATAGCTTTCCTTCTCATGGCCGCCCTCCTGGCCCTGTCCGGCTGCGCCAGCGCGCCGGAGGAGAAGCCTGTCGATCAGACCGGCAAGCCCGGCCTGTCCGAGGCGGCCATTCGGGCCCTGGTGGTCGCCGAGGTCGAGGTGGAGCAGGCGCGCGCCGCCCATGCCCTGTGGACGACCGCCGATTCGGCCCTGAAAACCGCTCGGAAGGCCGCCGACGTGGGCGACAGCGCCGAGGTTCTCAGACAGACCGAGATGGTCACCAGACTGGTCAGGCTGGGATTCGAGCAGACCCGCTACCCCAGCACCGAACCGAAATAGACTGCCCAGGGCATGGCGCATGTCCCACGCGCGTACGAGATGCCTCCCATGAACGCCCTTCCCCTGCTGCTGATGATCCTGTCCATCGGCTGCCAGGCGGCGGTGTACAAGTGGACCGACGACCAGGGTCGGGTTCATTACACCGATACCCCGCCTCCCAGGCAGGCGGCACAGGAAGTACGCACCGGAAAATCCCAAGAGGCGGAGGCCGAGGCGAGCCGCAAGGCCCTGGCGGACCGGCTATCAGAATCCGAACAGCGCCGCCTGCAGGCACGGGAGGCCGAGGAAAAGCGGCGTCAGGCGGACGAGGAGGCGCGCCGCAAGGAGGAAAACTGCAGGCATGCCCGCGAACAGCTGACCCGGCTGCAGGGACCGGGCAACGTCGCCCGGATCGACGACCGGGGCCAGCCCTACATCCTGGGCGACGCCGAGCGCCAGGCGGCGATGGTCGAAGCCAGGAAACGCATCGGCGAGTACTGCCCGTAGCGTTTCCCGACCGGCTCAGTCCGCCGGCAGGTCTCCGCCGCCCTTCTTCATCGCCTTGCCCTCGGCGGCCCGCTGCTTGCGCACCTCCTTGGGGTCGGCGATGAGCGGCCGATAGATCTCGATCCGGTCGCGGTCCCTCAGCGGCGCGTCGAGCTTGGCCAGCTTGCCCCAGATGCCGGTCTTGTTGCGGTTCAGGTCGATGTCCGGAAACTCCGCCAGCAGACCCGACTGCTCGACCGCCTGGCGCAGGGTGGCGTGCTCGTCCACCGTGAGGGGAACGCGTTTCTGCGTGTCCTTCAAGGCGTAGACCACCTCGACCCGGATGGTACTCATCGCGGCCCGTAGACCTGCTCGGCGCGCTGCACGAAGGCATCCACCAGACTGTTGGCGACATAGCCGAACACCGGGCCGAGGGCCTTTTCGAACAGATGGGTGGAGAACTCGTAGTGCAGCACCAGCTCGATCTTGCAGGCCGCTTCGCCGAGGGCCTTGAAACGCCAGAAACCTTCCAGTTTGCGGAATGGCCCCCGCTTCAGGCTGATGGCCATCTCCTGGGGATAGACCTTGAAGTTCTGGGTGGTGAAGTGCTGGCGGATCTGCATGTAGTGGATGTGGATGGTCGCCTCGGTAACCCCCTCGTCGCGGTGGTGCAGTTCGGTCCCCCCGCACCAAGGCAGGAACTGGGGATAGTCCTCGACGCGATCGACGAGCTCGTACATTTCAATGGAGGTGTAGGGCACCAGGACGGATTTCAGGACTTCGGCCACGCGGGGTTTTCGGGGTTGGGCAGGTAGGGCCTGTTAAAATACACGAAATCACGCCCTCCACGCATCCATGAGCATCGCCGACAACAAGAAGGCCTTCCACGATTACTTCATCGAGGAGAAGTACGAGGCGGGCCTGGTGCTGGAGGGCTGGGAGGTCAAGGCCATCCGCGCCGGCCGGGTGCAGCTGAAGGAATCCTACGTGGTCCTCAGGAAGGGCGAGATCTATCTCATCGGCTGCCACATCAGTCCGCTGCCCACCGCCTCCACCCACATCAAGCCCGATCCGGTGCGCACCCGCAAGCTGCTGCTGCACGCGGAGGAGATCAAGAAGCTGATCGGCAAGGTGGAACGGGCCGGCTATACCCTGGTGCCCCTCAACCTGCACTACGCCAAGGGCCGCATCAAGGCCGAGATCGGCCTGGCCAAGGGCAAGAAGCAGCACGACAAGCGGGCCACCGAGAAGGAACGCGAATGGCAGCGCGACAAGCAGCGCCTGATGCGGAGCGAGCGTTGAGGACCCAGGCAAGCGCGCCGTGGCTGCACGAGCAGGCGGTTCCGGCGCGGGAGCGGTCCTGATGCACTGCGTGGAAGAACGCCCGGCGCCCAGGAAGACTGGCGTGGCAACGCTGGCGGACATCGACACCTACGACGAGATCATCGACGCCCGATCGCCCGGTGAATACGCCGAGGACCACGTGCCGGGCGCGATCAACCTGCCGGTGCTGGACGACGCGGAGCGGGCCCGGGTCGGCACGCTCTACAAGCAGGACTCCCCCTTCGCCGCCAAGAGGATCGGCGCCGCCCTGGTGTCGCGCAACATCGCCCGCCACCTGGAGGCGCATTTCGCCGACAAGCCCCGGCATTACCGTCCCCTCGTCTATTGCTGGCGGGGTGGCAGCCGCAGCGGCGCCATGACCCACGTGCTGCGCTCGGTGGGCTGGAACGCCGCCCAGTTGGAAGGCGGCTACAAGGCCTACCGGCGCGGGGTCGTCGCCGACCTGCAGGGCCTGCCGGAACGGTTCGGTTTCGTCGTGGTGTGCGGCAAGACCGGGGTGGGCAAGAGCCGCTTCCTGCGCGCCCTGGCCGAGCTGGGCGCCCAGGTGCTGGACCTCGAGGACCTGGCCGCGCACATGGGCTCGGTGCTCGGCGCCTATCCGGACCGCCCGCAGCCGCCCCAGAAGCTGTTCGAGAGCCGCATCTGGCACCGGCTGCGCCGGTTCGACTCGCGCCGGCCGGTGTTCGTCGAGTCGGAAAGCAAGAAGATCGGCAACCTGCACACCCCCGAGGTGCTGCTCACCCGCATGCGCGCCTCCGAATGCCTCGACCTGCAGGCCGATCTGCCGCTGCGGGTGGCGCTGCTCCAGGAGGAATACGTCCACTTCCTGACCGATCCCGACAGTCTCTACCGGCAGCTGGATTGCCTGACCGCCCTCCTCGGCCGGGAACGCGTCGCACGCTGGAAGGCCCTCGCCGGCCGCGGCGATTGGGATGCCCTGGTGTCCGAACTGCTGCTGGATCATTACGACCCGGCCTACACCCGCTCCCTGGGCCGCAACTATGTCCGCGCCGGCGAGGGACGTAGCTTCCGACTCGTCTCCACCGCGCCGGACGCCCTGCAGGCGCTGGCCCGCGACGCACTGGAGGCCTATCTGGGCCATTGATCCCTGGTTCGTTACAGACGAACCCGACTTGACGATGCCCCCAGCCCGACTAGATTGAAATCGTTACATCCAGTAACACGGTGCACATTCAGATAAGCGATGCCCGTCGAAAGCGTTCTTCCTCACCCATTGCCCTCTAGGGAGACATCTATGTCCGTTACCTGGATCATGGTGGCCAACGCCAGCCAAGCCAAGCTGTTCGCCAACCTCGGCCCGAAGAAGGGCCTGCGGCTCGTCAAGGAACTGGAGCATCCGGAAAGCCGGGAAAAGACCTCCAACCTGGTGAGCGACAGGCCAGGCAGTCATCCGGGTCCGGGCAGCGGCTTCGGCTCTTTCTCCCAGGCCACCGATCCCAAGGAACACGAGGCGGACCGCTTCGCCCAGGAACTGTCCCGCGAACTCGAGGACGGCCGCGTCAACAACGCCTACGAGCGCCTGATCGTCGTCGCCTCGGCCCACTTCATGGGCCTGCTCAACAACCGCCTCTCGCCTCATGTGCGCAGCAAGGTCAGCGAGAGCATCGAGAAGGACTACACCCGCCTGCCCATGAAGGAACTGGCCGGCCACCTGGAAAGCTACGTCTATCTCTGAGCCGCCTCAGCGCAACGGATAGCGGTCCAACTGCGCGTAGCGCGCCCCCTCCGGGCGCAGGCTGGACTCCACCAGCACGAAATCCCGCGCCGCCCAGCGTATCGGGTCCGGCGCGGGATTTTCGCTCGCCCGGCGGCAATCGGCGTGGCGCACCAGGGTGATGTGCGGCTTGTAGGGCCGCCGGTCGAAGCGGATCCCGGCCTGATCCAGCGCCTGTTCCAGTCCCCCCACCAGAGACAGCAGCGCCTCGGGCGGCGCGCTGGCGGTGAGGAAGGCGATCCGGTTGTGCCGCCAGCAATCGACCCGGTCGAAGACGATCTCGAAGGAGGGAACCACCAGCTCGGCGGCACGTGTCCCCAGTTCCGGCAGCCGATCCCGCGACAGTTCGCCGACGAAGACCAGGGTCAGATGGATTGTCTCCGCCCGGGTCCGCCGGCCGCCGCGCAGCCGGTGCTGCTCGGCCGCCAGGCGGTCCAGCCTGGCGCGCGTGGCCTCGTCCGGCCAGAGGGCGAAGAACACCCGCGCGGTCTCGGCGGGCCGCCTCAGTCCCTCAGGATCAGGCATACGGCCTCCGCGGCGATGCCTTCCCCCCTCCCGGTGAAGCCGAGGCGCTCGGTGGTGGTGGCCTTCACGTTCACCGCCTCCGGCGGGACGCCCAGATCTTCAGCGATGTGGGACCGCATGGCCGGGATGTGCGGGGCCATCCTGGGCGCCTGGGCGATGACGGTGGCGTCCACGTTGCCCGTCCGCCAGCCCGCCTCGGCCAGCAGGGCGGCCACGTGGCGCAGCAGCTCGCGGCTGTCGATGCCCTGGTAGCGCGGGTCGGAATCAGGGAAGTGGCGGCCGATGTCGCCGAGACCCGCCGCCCCGAGCAGGGCGTCGCAGATGGCGTGCAGCAGCACGTCGGCGTCGGAATGGCCGAGCAGGCCCCGCTCCCAGGCGATGTCCACGCCGCCGATGACCAGCCGGCGTCCCTCGGCGAAGGCGTGCACGTCGAAGCCGTGGCCGACGCGGAGGTTCATTCGGGCGCCTCGATCTTTCGGGTCATCAGGCGGTGCGGGATGTCCGCCTCCAGGAATTCGTCGCCCACCGGGCGGAAGCCGAAGCGGCCGTAGAAGGGCACCGCGTGGCTCTGGGCGTGCAGGGTGACCTGGCGGAGGCCCTTTTCCTCGGCCCGGTCCAGGACCGCCTCCAGCAGCGCGGAGCCGATCCCCCTGCCACGCCATTCCGGCAGCACAGCCATGCGGCCGATGCGATGATCCGGCGCGAGGCGGGCGATGCCGACGATGCCACCGTCCAGCCAGGCGGCGAACCACTCGCACAGCGCATCGATCGTTTCCCATTCCAGCGCCTCGGGCACGCCCTGTTCACGGATGAACACGGCCTCCCGGACGCGGGCGATGGCCGCGCCATCGGCGAGCCAGTCGGCATGGCCGACCAGGAAGGCGGGATTTTCGGTCTCGGACATGACGAGCATGGGTAAAATGGCGCGTCTCTAACTTAACCGATCATGAGTGTGCCATGAAACTCTACGGCATCCCCAATTGCTCCACGGTGAAGAAGGCACGCGCCTGGCTGGACACCCGCGGCATCGCCTACGAATTCCACGATTTCAAGAAGCAGGGCGTGCCCAGGGATCTGATGAAGACCCTGATCAGGATCATGGGCTGGGAGGCCCTGGTCAACCGCGCCGGCCCGACCTGGCGCAACCTGCCCGAGGCGCGCAAGGCCGAGGTGCGCAACATGACCACCGCCCTGGCCGTCATGGAGGAGAACCCCAGCGTCATCAAGCGGCCGATCCTGGACCGGGACGGCCAGTATCAGGTCGGTTTCAGCGAGGACAACTACGCCGCCTTCTTCGGCGAATGAACTTCAACAAACGTTTTCATCTTCAGGAATTAATTGAATAAAGTAATCGAATACGCCCGCGAACTGATCGCCCGACGCTCCGTCACCCCGGAGGACGCCGGCTGCCAGGCCTGGCTGGCGGACCGGCTGCGGCCCCTGGGCTTCGTCATCGAGCCGGTGGTCCACGGCGAGGTCACCAACCTCTGGGCACGGCGCGGCAGCGGCGCCCCACTGGTCTGCTTCGCCGGCCACACCGACGTGGTGCCGACCGGGCCGCTGGAGAAATGGTCCTACGACCCCTTCACCCCCACCCAGAGCGACGACTGGCTATACGGCCGGGGCGCCGCGGACATGAAGGGCTCCATCGCCGCCTTCCTGGCCGCCGTGGAGGACTTCGTCGCCGCCCATCCGCATCACCCCGGCTCCATCGCCTGGCTGATCACCTCGGACGAGGAAGGCCCGGCCATCGACGGCACGGTGCGCGTGGTGGAGCGCCTCGCCGCCCGTGGCGAGACGATCGACTACTGCATCGTCGGCGAGCCGACCTGCGCCGAACGCTTCGGCGACACCCTGAAGAACGGCCGGCGCGGCTCGCTGCACGGACGGCTCGCCGTGCAGGGCGTGCAAGGCCACATCGCCTATCCCCACCTGGCCCGCAACCCCATCCACCTGGCCGCGCCGGCCATCGCCGAACTGGACGCCACGGTCTGGGACGAGGGCAACGAGTACTTCCCGCCGACCACCTGGCAGATCTCCAACATCCACGGCGGCACCGGCGCGACCAACGTGATCCCCGGCCACGTCGACATCGTCTTCAACTTCCGCTTCTCCACCGCCAGCACGGTGGAGGGCCTGCAGGCGCGGGTGCGTGACATCCTCGACCGCCACGGCCTGCGCTACGACCTGGACTGGGAGCTGGGCGCCAAGCCCTACCTGACCCCGCGCGGCGATCTGGTGGAGGCGCTCTCGGCGGCGATCCGCGCCAGCGCCGGCGTGGAGCCGGCCCTGTCCACCACCGGCGGCACCTCCGACGGCCGCTTCATCGCCGACATCGCCCGCGAGGTGGTGGAGTTCGGGCCGGTGAACCAGACCATCCACAAGATCGACGAATGCGTCGGCGTCGGCGAGCTGGAGATGCTGACCGACGTGTACCGGCGCACCCTGGAGAGCCTGCTGCGTGTTTGACGAGGCCCGCCGCGATCTCGCCACGGTGCGCGACTGGCTGCGCTTCGCCGTCTCCCGCTTCCACGAGGCGGGCCTGTTCTTCGGCCACGGCAGCCAGGAGGCCTATGACGAGGCGGCCTACCTGATCCTGTCCGCCCTGCACCTGCCCCCCGACCGGCTGGAGCCTTTCCTGGACGCCCGCCTGCTGCCCGGCGAGATCTACAAGGTGGCGAGCCTGCTGGAACGCCGGGTGAGGGATCGCCTGCCGGCCCCCTATCTCACGCACGAGGCCTGGCTGCGGGGCTTCCGCTTCTACGTGGACGAGCGGGTCATCGTGCCCCGTTCCTTTCTGGCGCCCCTGATCCTGGAGCATTTCCAGCCCTGGCTGGCGATGCCCGATGCGGTGGGCCGCGCCCTCGACCTGTGCACCGGCTCGGGCTGCCTGGCCGTCCTGCTCGCCCAGGCCTTTCCCCAGGCCGAGGTGGACGCCGTCGACCTGTCCGCGGGTGCCCTCGATGTGGCGCGGCGCAATGTGACGGACTACGGACTGGACGAGCAGGTCGAGCTGATCCAGTCGGACCTGTTCGACGGGATTGCCGAGCGCAGCTACGACCTGATCGTCTCCAACCCGCCCTATGTGGATGCCCGGGCGATGGCCGCGCTGCCGGCGGAATACCGCCATGAGCCGGTGCTCGCCCTGGCCTCCGGCGAGGACGGCCTGGACGCCACGCGGCGCATCCTCGCCGGCGCCGCCGCCCGCCTGAACCCCGGCGGACTGCTGGCGGTGGAGATCGGCCACAACCGCGCCGCCCTGGAGGCGGCCTTTCCGGAGCTCCCCTTCACCTGGCCGGACCTGGAAGGGGGCGAGGACACCGTGTTCCTGATCGCTCGGGAAGACCTGCCGCCGCGCTGAGCGCCTCTCACGGCCAGTTCCGCCGGGGGTGTCGCGGCCCGGCGGCCGGCTCAAGCGGACCATGCCCAGTGCCGTTATGCGCTCATGCATGACAAGCGCGAGACCCCGTTCATGGACCATCCCAACCGCCCGCGGCCCGAGCCGGCCGCATCCAATCGGCCCGGCCCGGGCCTGGCGCGCATCGCGGCGGGCTGCCTGCTCGCCTGGTTGCCGGCCGCCATGGCCGCCACCGCGCCCGTCGAGGATCTCACCCTGCTCCCCCTCGAGCAGCTGATGGAACTGCAGATCACCACCGCCTCCAAGTACGCCCAGCGCGCCGCCGAGGCCCCCTCGGCGGTCACCGTCGTCACCCGCGACGAGATCCTCGCCTATGGCTGGCGGACCCTGGGCGACATCCTGGGCAGCATGCGCGGCGTCTACACCACCTATGACCGCAACTACACCTACCTGGGCGTGCGCGGCTTCGGGCGGCCGGGCGACTACAACACCCGCGTCTTGCTGATGGTGGACGGCTACCGCCTCAACGACAACCTCTACGACGGCGGCCTGATCGGCACCGAGGGCATCCTGGACGTGGAGCTGATCGACCGGGTGGAGTTCGTCCCCGGTCCCGGCTCGGCCATCTACGGCAACAACGCCTTCTTCGGCGTGGTCAACATCATCACCCGCTCCGGAAAGGACCTGGGCGGCTTCGAGGTGGCCGGCGCCCTGGGCAGCGACCATGCCCGCTCCGGCCGGGTCGCCTACGGCCGCAGCCACGACAGCGGACTGGACCTCCTGCTGTCCGCCTCGAGCTACGAGACCGACGGGCGTACCCAGTACTATCCGGAATTCGACAATCCGGCGACCCACAACGGCCGGGCGGTGGACCTGGACTACGACCGCTACCAGCGCTTCCATGCCAAGCTCGGCTATGGCGGCTTCCAGCTCAGCCTGGCCCACTCGGACCGCACCAAGGGCTATCCCACCGCGCCCTACGGCACCGATTTCAACGCCCCCGACGCCGAGACCACGGATCGGCAGATGTTGGTGAACCTGCAGTACGACTCGGACCTGGGCACCCATACCCGTCTGACCGCCCGGCTGTTCTACGGCGAATACCAATACCAGGGGGACTACACCTATGCCGGCGTGGTCGACAAGGACGATGACGACGGGCGCTGGTGGGGCACGGAACTCAGGCTGCTGAACACGGCCTGGCGCGGCCACAAGCTGATGGCCGGCCTGGAATACCAGCGGGACCTGCAACAGGATCTGCGCTACTACGTGGGAGGAGTGCCCGACCCGAACATGGGGGTGCCCCCCGAGGATGACCGCTGGGGCATCTTCGTCCAGGACGAGATCGCCCTGACCGAGAGGCTCACCCTGAACGCCGGCCTGCGCCATGACCAGCCCGCCGAGGGCGACAGCAAGCTCAACCCGCGCCTGGCCCTGATCTACCAGCACGACCCGGACACCACCCTGAAGGCCCTCTATGGCACCGCCTTCCGCGCCCCCAACGCCTACGAGCGGTACTACAACCCCACCGGCATCTACGCCCTCAACCCCGATCTGGTGCCGGAAGAGATCGAGACCTACGAGCTGGTGCTGGAACGGCGTCTGGACAGGCGGACCCGCGTCATGGCCTCGCTGTTCCATTACGAGATCGATGACCTGATCAACCTGACCACCCTGCCGGGCGGGCTGCTGAGCTTCGAGAACATCAGCCGGGCCGAGGCCGACGGCGTCGAAC
>JALOTG010000271.1 GCA_025458005.1 Thiobacillaceae bacterium | reverse complement strand
TGATGTGCATTGCATCGTGCGCGCCGATTCGCCCGTAGAGGGGAAGGTCGCCCTCGCCACCGGCGGCGGCTCCGGCCACCTCCCTGTCTTTCTCGGCTATGTCGGCAAAGGCATGCTCGACGGCTGCGCCGTGGGCGATGTATTCGCCTCCCCCTCCGCCGACCAGATGCTTTCCGTCACCCAGCGCATTCACGGCGGTAAGGGCGTGGTCTATATCTATGGTAACTATGGCGGCGATGTCATGAACTTTGACATGGCTACCGAAATGGCCTCGTTTGAAGATATCGAGGTGCGCACGGTCCTGGTCAAGGACGACGTCGCCTCCGCCCCGCCTGCCGAGGCCTCACGCCGCCGCGGTGTGGCCGGTATGGTCTTTGCCTTTAAGATCGGCGGCGCCAAGGCCGACCAGGGCGGCTCGCTCGACGAAGTCGTGGCTGTGACCGAAAAGGCGCTTGCCAACATCCGCACGATGGGCGTGGCCCTCTCCCCCTGCACGGTCCCGCGCGCCGGCAAGCCCACTTTCTCGATCGGCGAAGGCGAGATGGAGATCGGCATGGGCATCCATGGCGAACCGGGCATGAAGCGCGAGAAGCTGCAGACGGCCGACGAGATCACCGAGCGCATGACCACCGCCATCCTTGACGACCTCCAGCCTGCGGCCGGCGACCGCCTGGCCGTGATGGTCAACGGCCTCGGCGCCACCCCGCCCGAAGAGCTGTATATCATCTACCGCAAGGTGCACGACATCCTTGCAGGCCGGGGCATCAGCGTTCACCGCGCCTATGTCGGCGAGTATGCCACCTCCATGGAGATGGCGGGCGCTTCGCTCACGCTCTTCCGCCTGGACGATGAGCTGGCCTCCCTGCTCGATCACCCGGCGCACACGCCCTTCTTTGTGCAGGTGTAGCGCCATGGCCACGCACATGGATTCCGTTGTGGGCGAAGAGGCCGTGGTCGGCGCAGTCCGCCGCGGCGGCTGGGCCGTGATCAACCACGAGGAGCAGTTGACTGCGCTCGACCAGGCTATGGGCGACGGCGACCTGGGGATCACCCTCGCCAAGATCGGCCACGCCCTCGTCGAATACACCGACACTGTCCCCGTCGATGCCGACCTCGGCAAGTGGCTGGGCAAGGCGGGCATGACGGCCAACAAGGCCGGTTCCTCCTCGTTCGGAACGCTGCTGGCGACGGCCTTGATGCGCGGGGGCAAGGCCATCGGCGCGGTGCAGGAACTGACGCCGCAAGACCTGGTCACGCTCTTTAATGCCGCCGACGCGGGTGTCCAGGAGCGGGGCAAGGCCAATCTCGGGGACAAGACGGTGATCGACGCCATGCATCCCGCTGCGGTGGCTTTTGCTGACGCCGTGGCTGCGGGCCGATCCGTTTATGAGGCCGGTGAGGCCGCACTGGCCGCCGCCGAGAAGGGCCGCGACAGCGTCACTCCGCTGCGCAGCAAGATCGGCCGCGCCAGTTGGGTCGGCGAACGCACCGAGGGACTGGTGGACCCCGGCTGCGAGGCGTTCGTCATTATCCTGCGCGCCTTGGTCGCCGCTTAATCTTTGGGTACGCCGGCCTTGGGGTGGGCGTCTGTGTCCACACCGGGCCTATTTCACATTCGTGTCTGTAACGACTTGTTGACAGGAGAAACGATCCATGAAGAAACAGTTGTATCTCTTGGCCCTGCTCGTGCTGCTGACCGGGCTGGTCGCCGCCTGTGCCGCTCCGGCTGCCCCGGCTGCTGCCCCCGCTGCGGACGCTCCTGCGGACGCCGCTGCCACTGAAGCCCCGGCTGAAGGTGAGGCCGCTGCCGAAGGTGATGCTGCTGCTGCACCGGCGGCCTCGGACCTTGAGTTTGTGACCGTCGTCAAAATTGCGGGCATCAACTGGTTCAACCGCATGGAAGAGGGCGTCCAGAAGTTCGGCGAAGAGACGGGCGTGCGCGCCTCGCTCGTCGGCCCCGACCAGGCGGATGCAGCTCTTCAGATCCCCATGATCGAGGACCTGATTGCCCAGGGTGTGGACGCCCTCTGCGTCGTGCCCATGGACCCGGCCACGCTCGACCCCGTGCTGCAGAAGGCGATGGACGCAGGCATCACGGTCGTCACGCATGAGGCTTCCAACCAGCAGAACATGCACTACGACATCGAAGCCTTCGACAACGTCGGCTACGGCGCCCACCTGATGGACCACCTGGGCGAGATGATGGGCGGCGAGGGCGAGTACGCCGTGTTCGTCGGCAGCCTCGGCTCCAAGACCCACAACGAGTGGGTGGACGGCGGCATCGCCCGCCAGCAGGAGGCATTCCCCAACATGGTGCTCGTCGGCGACAAGAACGAGACCTTTGACGACTCCAAGAATGCCTACGAAAAGACCAAGGAACTGCTCAAGGCCTATCCTAATATCAAGGGCTTCCAGGGCAGCGCCTCCACCGACGTAGCGGGCATCGGCCAGGCCATCGAAGAGGCCGGCCTCCAGGACCAGACCTTCGTGGTCGGCACCAGCCTGCCCTCGATTGCGGGCGACCTGCTCGAATCGGGCGCCGTGGACCTGATCAGCTTCTGGGACCCGGCCGTGGCCGGCGAAGCCTGCAACCAGATCGCTCTGCGCCACATCAACGGCGAGACCGTGGGCGCCGGCGCCGACCTGGGCCTGCCGGGCTACGATGCGCTGACGGGCGAGAGCAACGTCCTGTACGGCCAGGCGTGGGTTGACGTCACGGCCGAGAACATGGACGAGTATCCGTTCTAGTGTGAAACGGTGAGGGGGTGACGCCACCCCCTCACCCAACAGCTTGGGGCTGCTCACCCTCCTACCTTCTATGCCAAGCGAACTTCTCCAACTCAGCAGTATCAGCAAGTCCTTTGGCGGCGTGCGCGCCCTGCAAGACGTAAGCCTCGCCGTCGAAGCAGGCAAAATCTATACCCTTGTCGGCGAAAATGGCTGCGGCAAGTCCACGTTGATCAAGATCATCGCCGGCGTTTACACCGCCGACGAGGGCACGATCACGATCGACGGCACGCCCTATCAAGCCTACCGGCCCATCGATGCCATCCGCGCCGGCATCCAGGTCATCTACCAGGACTTTTCCCTTTTTCCCAACCTCAGCGTGGCCGAGAATATCGCCCTCAACGAGGAACTGGCGGCAGGCAGGCGGCTGGTGAACTGGCGCGAGGTGCGTGAAGTAGCGGCGGACGCGCTGCGCCAGATCGGAGTCAACCTCAATCTCGACGCGCCCGTTGAGGAGATGGGGGTGGCCAATAAACAGCTCATCGCCATCTCCAAGGCCATGCGCCAGAAGGCTCGCCTCATCATTAT
>JALOTG010000329.1 GCA_025458005.1 Thiobacillaceae bacterium | reverse complement strand
GCCCCAGTTCAGCGGCATCGGCACGGGCACCCTGACCGACCTGGCCGTGACCGCCGGCACCGCCGCGCAAACCATCACCGTGACCCTGCTCGACGCCGGATCCGCAGCCGCCGCGGCCCGCATCGACCTGGGCGGGGTCCGCCTGGTGGCCAAGGAGGCCGGGGCGGACGGCAACGACATCACCCTGGCCGTAGACCAGTCGGGCCTGACCATCGCCCGCACCGCCTACACCCTGACCCGCGAGCTACCCGCCGGCACTGAAAATACGACCCTCGCCGGGGCCCAATGCCCTGCGCCTGCGCATCGGCCAGGACCAGGGCCAGATCTATGTGCACTGGCGCAGCTTCACCGGCGGCGTGCAGTCCTATCACTTCCGCCCGGCGTTGCGCCGGGCCTACCAGGCGGGCGACGCCGTCTATGCGGTCACCGGCACGCGCGAGGTCGAGATCACCGACGGCGTGACGACCGAGACGCTGAGCGGCATCACCACGCTGGCCGATCTGCTGGCCGCCGTGGTCGCCGAGTCCGACCTGCTGGCTGTGGAGGGGCTGGCCGTGGATGGCCCCGTCGATCCATCGCGGGCCGCCACCAATCGTCAGGGAACGGAGGACCTCGCCATCTGGACCAGCGCCAGGGTGGAGGATGCCGGCGGCACCGGCAGCGTCTATGCCCAGCGCGGGCCTGAGCGCATCGCTGTGGGCGATGCGGCCACGGAGCTGATCGAGGCAGTCTGTACCGCCGTCACGGCCACCCAGGGCGCTGGCCTGGGCTCGGAGCGCTGGTCTGTGCGCGGCTCGGTCAGCGGGGCCCTGGGTCTCTACACGAGCGGCGATCAGGTCAATGGGCCCGTGGGGCGCTTTCGCTTCGTGATCCCGCAGCGGATGCCGGAGGACTACGATCCGGCCGACTCTGCCCCCATCCGCGCGCAGTTCACCATCGCCGACACGGCCAGCGCCGCGGCCATCACCGCCGATCCGCTCCCCCACCCCAGAGGAGGCTTTCCGCATGGGTTTACCTGCCGCGTATCAGACGCGGTTGCAGGCGCTCTATACCTGGCGAGCGGCCTTCGCGGACGCGAACTGTCGCCATGAGATCTGGAACGCCGACACCCGCTATAGAATGTTCCGCGTCGCGGAGTTAGATCTCGATCTGTGCGACGCCGTGACGCGCATCCTCGCCGGATGCCTGCAACAGATCCACACGTCCGAAAACGGCGTGGATGCTTGGGATGATGCCTTTGATGCAGCGCAGGAGGACCTTGCGCCCTTCGGCACCAGCGCCATCGAGCAGCTTTATCCTAGGGCCGAACTGTGGGACAACAACAAGTCCTACACACCAGGCCAGTTCATCAAGTCGGCGCAGGTCCCCGGCTGGGTCTTCGTCTGCATCCAGGGCGGCCGCTCCGGGTCGTCCGAGCCGTCCGACGCGCAGGGGGCGGAGACGCCGGCCAGGGCCAACAGCACCCAGTACGCCGTCGGCGACCGGGTCCTGCCGGCGACGGAGAACGGCTGGATCTACCAGTGCACCAATGCCGGCACGTCGGGCGCCGCGGAGCCCGAGGCCACAGCGGGCATTGCCGCCACCTACTGGGCCGCATCGACGGCCTACAGCCTGGGGCAGTACATCGTCCCCAACAGCAAGAATGCGGGTCGCTACCGCTGCACCACGGCCGGCACCACAGCCGCCACCTATCCGACCTTCGGCACCACGGATGGCGGCACCACCACCAGCGGGGCCAACACAGCCTATGCCGAGGGGGCGATCTGCGAGCCTGGCGACGGGCGCAAGTATGTCGCCGTCACGGGCGGGATCAGCCACGCCTCGGTAGAGCCGGTCTTCAGCCCGACGGCGGGCGCCATCACAGACGGCACAGTGGTCTGGCATGTCCTCAACGCCCTGCCGACCACGGAAAACGCCACCTGTGCCGACGGGACCCTGCTCTGGTCCGCGGTTTCGCGCTACTGGGCCGCGTCCACGGCGGTCGCCGCCGGCACCGTCGCTGAGCCGGGCAATGGCTACCGCTACCTGTGCACCGTGGCGGGGGTGACGGATACCAGTCTGCCGACCTGGCCGACCAGTCCGGGCACCGTCACCGACGGCACCGTCACCTGGACCCTGCTCGGGGGCTGGGAGGACACGCTGGGGGCCCAGACCTATGACGGCTCGGTCATCTGGGAAGCCTACGAGCAGTACTGGGAGGCCGAGGCGGCCTATACCGAGGATGACACCATGCTGCCCTGGACCGGGCAGAAGTACATTTGCACGGCTACCGGAGACTCCGGCACCGTCGAGCCAATCTGGACGGCCGGGTATGCGGCATTCGCTGACGGCGCTGCCTCGTGGCAGCGGCAGAGTGCGGTCACGTCAGGGTCGGCGGAGGCCATCCAGCCGGATCGGGTCGAGTATGTGTCGAATGTCTGGCAGTGGAACGGGGTGACCGAATCGACCGAGACGATCACCACGCCAGGCCAGCCCGGCAAACTGGCAAGCTTCGGCGGACAGGCCGGCGCCCCGCCAACGCCGCCGAAGGTCGAGA
Organism: Thiobacillaceae bacterium; assembly: GCA_025458005.1. Classification (GTDB taxonomy): domain Bacteria; phylum Pseudomonadota; class Gammaproteobacteria; order Burkholderiales; family Thiobacillaceae; genus JALOTG01. The sequence continues at coordinate 117 of JALOTG010000329.1, read as the reverse complement.
AGATCACCACCCTCGACAAGAGCACCTACGTCTATGCGCGGGTCTGGCGCATCAACGATGGCCTGGTGCAGCCCATCTACTCGCGGAGTTGGTTCACGTCCACCATGAGCGGCACGG